>JAAYNP010000086.1 GCA_012520795.1 Bacillota bacterium | reverse complement strand
GCTTTGGTGTGGCTGATCAGCAGTCTCGCTCAGGCATTGACAGGCAAGAAGCAGCCCACAGCTGGCGGCAAGCTGAGTGTCGAGCACCGGGATGTGGCTGTCATTGCAGCGGTGATGAAACAATTGGGTGTTGAAGGAATACTGACGATAAGGCAGGTGCAGTAAACTGCTGGTAAAATACTGCTGAGAATATAAAGTGGAGGGCAGCCTATGACCAAGTATCGGGTTAAGATTGATGGCAGGATCTACGAGGTGGAAGTGGAACTTTTGGCGCCATCGAAACAAGAGGAGGCTCCGCAAAAGCAGGAGCAGCTATTGGAGCAAAAATCAGGCGGTACAAAAGTGAAGTCACCTTTGGCAGGTACAATCCTTTCCGTAAAGGCCAAGATTGGTGATGCAGTCAAGGCAGGGGATGTGCTTCTGACTTTGGAAGCGTTGAAGCTGGAAAACGAGATAGCGGCTCCGGTTGCCGGTACTGTCGTTCAAATCGTGAGCCCCGGCACATCGGTGGAAGCGGAACATGTACTGGCTATCATTGAATAGAGAGGGCATCTGCAATGTTACAAGCTCTATGGGAAAGCACTGGTTTGTATGTGATTTCTTGGCGGGAAGCACTGATGATAGTCGTTGCCTTTATCCTCATGTATCTGGGTATTCGCAGGAAATATGAGCCACTGTTATTGGTGCCGATTGCTTTCGGAGTCTTTCTGGCCAATTTCCCCAAGTCAGGGATCATGGATCCCGGGGGCCTGCTGCATATTCTTTATCAAGGTATCGAATTGGGTATTTACCCGCCCCTGGTCTTTCTCGGTGTGGGAGCCATGACTGATTTTGGGCCTCTGATTGCCAACCCTCGCAGCCTGCTGTTGGGTGCCGCAGCACAACTGGGGATTTTCGCCACCTTCGCCATAGCCTCAACGTTTAATTCTCCCTGGTTAAGCTTTTCTCTTGAAGAAGCGGCAGCCATCGGGATTATTGCCGGTGCCGATGGCCCGACAGCGATTTTCCTGACGGCAATCCTTGCACCGCACCTGTTGGCTCCGATTGCCATTGCGGCCTACTCATACATGGCACTGGTGCCGATTATTCAGCCGCCGGTTATGAAACTGTTGACCACCAAGACGGAGCGGAGAATCAAGATGACTCAGCTGCGTAAAGTAAGCCGACTTGAGAAAATCCTGTTTCCAATCGTGGTTACGCTGTTTTCCGGCCTGTTGGTTCCCAATTCGCTCCCACTTGTAGGAACTTTGATGCTCGGCAACCTGCTTCGGGAGTGCGGGGTGACCCAGCGCCTGTCCTATACGGCCCAGAATGAACTGATGAATATTGTAACCATCTTTGTCGGACTGACCGTTGGTGCCACCGCCAACGGCGAGGCTTTTCTCAGTATTTCCACGCTTACAATTCTGGTGTTGGGTGCGGCTTCGTTTGCCTTAGCCACAGCGGGGGGAGTCCTATTCGGCAAGCTGATGTGTGTGCTTTCCAAAGGCAAAATCAATCCCCTCATTGGAGCTGCGGGTGTTTCTGCTGTTCCCATGAGCGCCCGAGTGGTGCAGGTGGTGGGGCAGGAAGAAGACCGCTCTAATTTTCTGCTGATGCATGCCATGGGCCCGAATGTTGCAGGTGTAATTAGCTCAGCGATTGCAGCGGGAGTGCTGCTGTCACTGCTGGGATAGGAGGTAGAGAGATGCAGCGCAGCGTTGGAATTACTGAAACTCTTTTCCGTGATGCTCACCAGTCACTGTTGGCCACCAGGTTGAGGCTTGAGCATATGCTCACTGTGGCAGAATTGATCGACCAGGCCGGTTACCATTCAGTGGAGGTGTGGGGGGGAGCCACATTTGATACTTGTTTGCGCTACTTGAACGAAGATCCGTGGGAAAGGCTGCGGATGCTGCGGGAAAAGATGCCCAATACAAAACTGCAGATGCTGCTCCGAGGGCAAAACCTGGTGGCTTACCGTCAATACCCGGATGATGTGGTCGATGCTTTCGTAGCCAAGGCCGTGGCGAATGGGATTGACATCATCCGCATCTTTGATGCGTTAAATGATACACGCAATATTGAAAGAGCTCTGATTGCAGCAAAGAAGGCCGGTGCTCACGCGCAGGCATCAGTGGTTTATACAGTAAGCCCAGTCCATGACATTCAGGGATACGTGAAAATTGCCAAAGAACTTGTGGAAATGGGTGCAGATTCAATCTGCATCAAGGACATGGCTGGGCTTTTGACTCCGGTTATGGCAAGGCAGCTTGTCCAGCAGTTGAAGCAAGCTGTGGATGTACCCATTCAGCTTCATTCGCACTATACGTGTGGATTGGCATCCATGGCCTACTGGGAAGGGATTCAAGCCGGAGTCGCGGTGGTGGACACTGCAATTTCCGCATTGGCTTTGGGAACATCCCAGCCCCCGACGGAAACGCTTGTGAAGGTACTGCAGGAAACAGAATACGATACAGGGCTTGATTTGACCTTGCTTGCCAGGATCAACCAAGGGATCAGGAACAATCTGGCCGATTACCGCCGGCCTCAGGCGGCGGTAAACACTGAAGTATTGATCAGCCAGATCCCCGGGGGGATGTTGTCAAATCTCCGGACCCAGCTGGAACAGCAGAAATTGAGTCACAAGTATGATGCAATCCTTCAGGAAGTCCCACAGGTCCGCAAAGAGCTTGGCTATCCTCCTTTAGTGACACCCATGAGCCAGATTGTGGGTACGCAGGCGGTTTTGAATGTGATTACCGGTGAAAGGTACAAGATCAAGACCAAAGAGATTAGAGATTATGTAAAGGGATTGTATGGACGGCCGCCGGTTCCGATAGCACCGGAAGTACAAGCGATGATCATTGGCGAGGAAGAGCCGATTACAGTCCGACCTGCGGACAATCTTGAGCCGGGAATGGAAGCTGCCAGGGAAGAGATCAAAGATCTGGCCATAAGCGATGAGGATGTCGTAAGCTACATTCTTTTTCCCGAGCATGCACGCAAGTTCTTCTTAAACCGCAAAAAGGCATAACTGCAAAACAGGGCTTGCACAAGCCCTGTTCTGCTTTTGGATTCTTTTAGTTTGCTTTGATGTTAGAACTCGTCAAGCGGATCGCAGCAGATGGCAAGCACAAGTTCAACACAGTTTTGCACATCACCGAGATCAACCATTTCCGATGGCGAATGCACATACCGGCAGGGGATGGATATGGTACCGGAGGGGACTCCTGATCTGGTGAGATGAATTGCGCCGGCATCGGTTCCCCCAGCCTCTAGGACTTCCAACTGATATTTGATTTGATTCGCTTCGGCGAGGCGGACCATCAGGTCCTTAATCTTGGGATGGGCAATCACAGAGGAGTCCTTGACCTTGATCGCTGCTCCCTCGCCCAGGCTTACGTCCATGCGGGGCGCTTCCGGTGTATCGCCGGTCCTGGTTACATCAACAGCGATTCCCAGATCAGGGTCAATTCCATATGCTGCAGTCCGGGCTCCCCGCAGGCCTACCTCTTCTTGGGTGCTGAAGGCGAAGAAGAGATCGTGATCAGCATGTTCCAGCTTGCGAATCGCTTCGACTAAGACCGCGCAGCCAATCCGGTTATCCATGCTCTTGGCCACCAGGCGCTGCCCCAGGTCAGTGAATTCGCGGTGGAAGATGGCGAAATCACCGATTGAGACCCTTTTCTGAGCGTCTTCTTTGGTTCTGGCACCAATGTCAATAAACAGCTTATCCAAGGACAGGTCTTTAAGCTCACCTTTTTCCCTGCCGATCACGCCAATGGTGCCGTTGGCAAAGCGGACCCGATTGCCGAGCAAAGTCAGAAGATTCAACCCTCCGGCATTGCTGAAGCGCAGGAATCCGTCATCATCAATGTAGGTAACGATGACACCAATCTCGTCGGTATGGGCGGAAAACATCACTTTCTTGCCGCTGCCTTTTTTACGGGCGATCAAATTGCCAAGGGAATCCACATAACATTCATCAACGTAATCAGTGACATAAGCCCGGATTTTGTCAATTACTTCTGTTTCAAAGCCCGTTGGGCCATAGCTTTCCACAAGATCCTTGATCAGGCTCTTCATTATTTGTACCCTCCTTCTTCTTCCAAACTGCGTAAGAATACTTTAACAAGCTTGACAGCATGAGCATAATCGGTTTGGCTGGCGACAGCCACAGGCGAGTGGATATAGCGGCAGGGCAGGGCAATCACCGCAACTGGCACGCCTTCGCAGCTTTGTTGGATCTTACCGGCATCAGTGCCTCCCGCTGTGTTGCGCCGATATTGTACCGGAATGCCGTGTTTTTGTGCCAGCTGCATCAGTTTCGCCACCAGGCGTGGATCGGGAATCACTGAGCTGTCCATGACAGTCAGGCTTGGGCCTTTGCCTACAGTGGTGGCATGTTTGTGTTCAGGAATCTCTGGCACATCGGAGGCTGTCGTTCCTTCAAGCACCAAAGCCAGGTCAGGCTGGATCTGGTAAGCGGCGGTGCCAGCACCGCGCAAACCCACTTCTTCCTGTACCGTAAATACGCCGTACAGCGATAACTGATAATTTTCTTTAAGGATGTCAATCAGCATCGCGCAGCCAACTCGATCATCCAGGGCTTTTGCCTTGAACCGGTCAGGGCCGATTGTGGTGAATTCTGTTGTGAAGTAAGCCAGCTCACCAATGCTGACCAGCCGTTCTGCTTCTTCTTTTTTGGAAGCGCCAATATCGATGTACAATTCGTCGATGGACAGCGCTTTCTTGCGTTCATCCGGTTTTTGCAAATGGATTGGTTTGGAGCCGATTACTCCGGGTACCCGGTTTATGCCGATTACCACCGCCTTGGCGACCAGAACCCTTGGATCGATTCCGCCAATGGGGCTGAATTTGAGCATACCGGATTTCTCGATGCTCATGACCATCAGGGCAACTTCATCCATGTGGGCGGCAATCATCACTTTTGGTCCTGCTTTGGTACCGTTTTTGACCGCAATCAGATTACCCAGGGCGTCAGTTGTGACTTGATCGGCAAGAGGAGTAATCTCAGTCCGGATCAGATCCCGGACTTCGTCCTCTTGGCCCGGCCCGCCGCATGCCTCAGTCAGTCTTTTTAAAAGCACTTTAATCCCTCCACAAATTCCTGATCTAGTTCAGCGATAAATCGAGCCAGCAAGCGCCCTGTTTTCCGTACATCTTCGTAATCCAGGGTTTCAACGGGGGTGTGCATATACCTTAAGGGTAGAGACAACAGGGCTGTGGGGATTCCCGCCTGAGTAATCTGGATTGCGAAGGCATCGGTGCCGCCGGGCCTCACTGCCGGTTGCAGGGTGAAGCTGATGTTCCAGTCCTTGGCGATTTGCACAAATCGGTTGTGGAGACTGGGGTGTACATGCGGCCCTAAGGCGATGCCGGGCCCATTGCCCATACTAATGGTCAAATGATCTGCCACACCGGGCATGTCTCCGTGGCCAACATCCAAGGCAATGCCGATATCCGGTACAATTCCGAATGTACTGGTGGTGGCGCCCCGGACACCGACCTCTTCCTGGACTGTGGCAACAGCATACACGTCAGCAACGTGGTTCATGTTGGCCAGAGCCTTGAGGCATTCCAGCATCACAGCCACACCAGCCCGGTCATCCATGGCCTTGCCCGCAATGAGCGAGCTGCTGAGATTCACTACCTTGCGGTTAATTGTTGCCAAATCGCCGATGCTCACCAGCCCGTTCAGCTGTTCTTTTGAGCTGTAACCTACATCGATATACAGCTGTTCCATCGGCACGGCATTGTTCCGTTCCTCCGGAGTCTGGACATGTGGCGGTTTAGCCCCGACTACACCTGGGAGTTCAGTTTTTCCATGGACGACAACTTCCTGGGCGAGCAAAACCCTTTGATCAATGCCGCCGACAGTGCTGAACCGCAAAAACCCCTCATCTTCGATCTTGGTGATTATCAGGCCAATTTCGTCCATGTGGGCGGCCAGCATTACTTTGGGCCGGCAAGGTGGATCCGCTGCCGGCCTGGCCCGTTTGAGCATGATCAAATTGCCCAGTTTGTCCCGGCGGATTTCGTCAGCCCAAGGGCATTTCCGCTCCAGGTAGGCGGCAATGCCGAGTTCATAGCCGGAAACGCCTGTGCCTTCGGACAGGTTAATCAGGATTTCTTTGATATCCAGCGTCAATCACTCCCTCTATCAATCTTTGTTTATTATAGCATAATACCGCGGTTTGATTGTACTAAAATTTGTGATTTGATATACTGATATACTGAGAACTGGTGACTGGGAGTGACAAGTGTGGAATTAGGATCTTTGATTGCCAGGTTTCTGGAAATGCACAAGCAGCCTCGGATTGGCCTAGCCCTGGCGGGAGGCAGTGCCTATGGGCTTGCTCATATAGGTGTGCTGCGTTTTATCGAAGAAATAGGATTGCCGGTTCATGTGATAGCGGGAACCTCTGCAGGCGCTGCCGCAGGGGCAGTATGGGCCGGCGGTGTGTCCAGTGATCAGATGTACCAGGTGGCAAAACAGGCTGATTGGTTGTTTTTGGCAAAACCTGTGGCTTTCAAAAGCGGCCTGATGAGTTCTGAAGGTATCGAAAACTGGATCAACAGGATCCTAGGGAATATAAGCTTTGATGACTTGAGAATCAAGTTTGCAGCCACTGCTTGTGATTTTGCTACCGGAGAGCTGGTGGTGATTGACCACGGCAGTGTGGCCCATGCGGTGCGGATTAGCTGTAACGTGCCGGGAATCTATCTTCCCGTGGAATACCAGGGCCGCTTGTTGGTGGACGGCGGGTTGGTGCAGAACCTGCCGGCGAGTGTCTGCCAGTCTTTGGGCGCCGAATATGTGATTGGTGTTGATCTCCATGCGAACCTGGCCAGTTTAAGGCCGCGGACGGTTCTTAAGTCGTTGATCCATGCAACCCACATTCTTCAGCGCCAGCACGAGCGAATTCAGCTGCAGTATGTCGATGCGGTGATTCAGCCGCAGCTTGGAAAACTAAACCCTTTCAATTTCTGGCCTGTCGACGAGTATGTGGATTTAGGATACAAAGCAGCCCTTGAAGCATCTGGGCAGTTGTGCAAGATGTTGAAGGCAATTCTAGGCGAACAAGGCCAAATGCCGAGTTAAGCTTGTGTTTTCGGGGCTGGTCGACCGGCTGAGCTGTCCCAGGCAGGCAAAAAAGTTCTGCTTTCTGGAAGGGAAATCGGAATCAATGGTTAATTATATATTGCGGGGATATATATCAGATTATGAAGCGGGAACAAGAAGCAAAGGAGGTTCATTGACAGGCGGAGGGTTTGTTTACTTAGCAACAGTACGTTCTCGTAGTATTAACTAGTATTAATACCTTAATATAAAGGATTTGTTTTCACGGTGCTTAATTAATACATGTCAGGCTTATTGGGTTTGAATCAGTTTTGGTTACTGCGATGAGAGATGAGAAAGGAGACTATCTCGAAAATGTGGGGAAACAGAAACAGAAAAGCTGCGATTCTTACCACTATGCTTCTTGCTTTTGTTCTGGCGTTTGGCATTATTGGCTTGCCGCACCTGGTGGGGGCTCAGGCAGATAATGATCCTCAAGCAGTGGCAGCGGAGGATTCGGCAGCAGAGGTTCCGGATGGCGATGATTCTATTGGGTCGGCGACAGCACAGCTTACTGCTTACAAGCGTGCCATAACCTATCCCGAGTATTTGGCGCAATATCCGGACGCCGTCAGGCCAGATCGGGAGATCCTGATTCCGGCTGTAAGCCTTTCCAATTTGGATGCAGAAATCAAATTGCTCTATGATTTTGAAGGAATGCCTGGCATATCTGTCCAGACAGGCGAGCGTGGATATGTTGAGTGGGAAATAGAGGTTGAAGAAGCCGGCTTATATAATATCGAAATTACTTATTACCCTGTACCAGGCCGCAGCGCATCGGTCCAAAGGGCTGTGGCGATTAATGGGGTCAGGCCTTTTTCTGAAGCGGGCTACATTGTCTTGCACAGGAGTTGGGGAGACGCAGGCCCGATTGAAGTAGACATATATGGCAACCAACTTCGGCCAAGGCAGATTGAGATACCGCGTTGGAATACAGCGGCGTTTGTCGATCCCGCCGGTTATGAACGGTTTCCATTTTTGTTTTATTTCAAGGAAGGGACTAATACAATAAGATTAGAAGCAGTATCTGAAGCCCTTATCATCCACTCCCTGAGGGTGTTCCAATATGAGAAGCCCTTGCCCTATACCGAAGTCAAACCGCAATATGAAGCATCAGGGTATAAGCCGACTTCGGGTGTGTTTATTCAAATTGAGGGAGAAGCTGCGGCGTACCGCTCCAGCCCGACCATCATGCCTGTCCATGATGTGGGCGATCCTACCGTTGTACCTTATCATCCTTCCGAAATCCGGCTTAACAGCATTGGCGGTACTGGTTGGAAGGCGATCGGAGATTGGGCTGCTTGGGAAATCGACGTCCCGGAGAGCGGCTTGTATCAGATTGCCATCAAGGGCAAGCAGGATCAGCGGCGGGGGATTTACACGTCGAGACAGCTGAAAATTGACGGCAAGGTGCCGTTTATGGAAGCTGACGCCCTTAGGTTCAGATTTGATAACCGTTACGAGATGGTTGTCCCCACGACCGACGACGGAGAAACAGCACTGGTCTATCTGGAAGCCGGCAAACATGAGTTGACTCTTACGGCGGTTTTGGGCGATGTTTCCGGTTTGGTCCGGAGAATCGAGAACCTGATTTATGACCTTAATACCATTTATCGCCGAATTATCATGATTACTTCCGGCCAACCGGATCCGCTCCGGAGCTATCAGCTTGATCAGAAGATTCCCGGATTGATTCCTGCTTTGAGGGAACAGGCGGCAGTCCTTCGGAGCGTTGCTGACGAATTTGAGGCTTATACTGGCCAGAAAGGCGGCCATGTTGCCACACTGACCTCATTTGCCCGGGTGCTTGAGGATATGGCCGAAAGGCCTCATGCCATCCCCAGCCTCTTGGGTGAATACCGCGATAACGTGGGGTCTATGGGGACCTGGCTGAATCAAACGATTGAGCAGCCGGTGCAGATTGATTTTATTATCATAGCATCGCCGGATCAAAAGCTGCCTAATCCAAAACCGACGGCACTCCAGACCTGGATGCATGAGATTAGGGCGTTCCTCGCGTCTTTTACCTATGATTATACCCGTGTTGGCGATCGGGGATTGATTAAAGATACCGATGAAGTCCTGCGGGTCTGGATCGGTTCCGGGCGCGATCAGGCGCAGGCTTTGAAACAAATGATCGAAGACAGCTTTACACCGGAAACAGGAATCCCGGTTGATATGGAATTGATTCAGAGCATGGATTCACTGATTATCCCCTCGATTATCGCCGGAACCGCTCCAGATGTGGCTTTGGGCGCTTCCAACATGGACTTGGCCTTCCGTAATGCCTTGGCGGATCTGCGGCAGTTCGAGGATTTCGATGAAGTAGCCCAAAGGTTTATGAAAAGCGCTTTTGTGCCGTTTAGTTTTAGAGACAAGGTGTATGCCCTGCCTGAAGTCCAGGGTTTCCCCATGCTGTTTTATCGCAAGGATATTTTGGCGGAGCTGGGGCTTGAAGTACCCCAGACTTGGGACGATGTCTATGCCATCATTCCAGAACTGCAGAAAGAAAACATGGATTTCGGCATCAGGTTGAACATGGGTACTTACCAGATGTTCCTATATCAGCAAGGGATTCCCCTATTCAAAGAGGACGTTATCATGACAAACCTTGACGCGGAGGTGGCAGTTCAGACCTTCAAGGAACTGACCCAGCTGTACACTCTGCATAATATGCTGCTCGATTACAGGGAAGACAACCGCTTCCGCATGGGTGAAATGCCATTGGTGATTGCCAACTACGGCTTGTACAACCAACTGCAGGTATTTGCGCCGGAACTGCGGGGTGAATGGGGTATGACCGTGGTACCCGGCACTGTGATGGAAGACGGGACCATTAACCGCACAGTGCCTGTGGCGGGAACAGCGGTAGCTCCCGGTGCTGTGGCTGTGCCTGCCGGTACATCTGGTGCGGTAATTCTGGAAGTGTCCAAGAAGAAGGAATGGGCATGGGAGTTCCTCAAATGGTGGACTTCAACCGAGGTTCAAGCCCGGTTTGGACGGGAAATGGAGAGCTTGATGGGGGCAGCGGCCCGCTATGCCACTGCCAACGTGGAAGCCCTCACCCGACTGCCGTGGGATGTTGAGGCCCGCGATGTGCTCATGGAGCAGTGGCGGTGGGTGGAAGGAGTACCTGCCGTTTTGGGAGGCTATTACGTCAACCGCCAGTTTGATTGGCTGTTCCGGGCGGTAGTCATCAAGAATGAGCCGCTGCGCGAATCGATATTGGAATATAACCGTAAAATCAATGAAGAGATAGTCCGCAAACGCGAGGAGTTTGGTCTGGAAACAGATTACAGCAAGCTGGACCAAGGGTTGAAGGACCTCTACTGGAGTCATTATACCCACTTATATAGATTAGAGGTGGAGAAGCAGTAGACAGCATCGGGTGATTCCACGTCAGGGTTTCCCAAGGTGGAATCACCAGACAATATTTCCAGGATTGGAGGGGCTCTTGTGAGTTCTGTAGTTTCACGTAGACAAATGGTCAGTCCAGGGATTGAGCATAAGGATAGCCTCTGGGCCCAGATGAAAAAGAGCTGGCGTTCATATGCATTCGTAGCACCGTTTTTGTTGTTGTTTACAATATTTACGGTGATACCTGTGCTCCTATCAATTGTGCTCAGCTTTACCTACTTTAACATGCTTGAGTTTCCGACTTGGGTTGGATGGGGCAATTACATCCGTCTGTTTTTGGCTGATGAAGTATTCCTGATTGCTGTCAAAAACACGCTGTTGTTTGCAGTGATAACAGGCCCTGTCAGCTATATTGTGAGTTTCCTGGTTGCCTGGTTTATCAACGAACTGCAGCCAAAGGTGAGGGCGTTTATCACACTGCTCTTCTATGCTCCGTCGATTTCTGGGAATGTGTATGTTATCTGGCAGACCATGTTTGCTACGGACACTTATGGTTATATCAACGCTCATCTGCTTAACTTAGGCATAATTGACAGGCCAATCGGGTGGCTGATTGATCCCAAGTACATGATGACCATCGTAATTATTGTATCACTGTGGATGAGCCTGGGAACGGCATTCCTGGCTTTCATAGCTGGTCTGCAGGGAATCAGCCCCACATTGTACGAAGCTGGTGCCATCGATGGGATCAAGAACAGGTGGCAGGAATTGTGGTATCTGACATTACCGGCAATGCGTGGTTTTTTGATGTTTGGAGCGATCATGTCCATTACGGGGTCGTTCAATGCCGCCGGCAATATCCAGGCCTTGACAGGGCCGAACCCGACGGATTATGCTACCTGGACGGTCATGCAGCACCTGCTGGACTATGGTAATGTGCGCTACGAAATGGGATATGCATCAGCCATATCCGTACTGTTGTTCTGTGTGATGGTAGGCAGTCAGAGATTAGTGCAGCGGATGCTGCATAAGGTCGGCAACTAGGAGGGATCGCAGTGGCAATCAGAATCAGGAAGAAACGTTTATCCCGTTCTACTGGTGGAGATTTGGTCATATTCTTCTTTCTGGCGATCGGAGCGGCATTTATGGCAATGCCCATGGTTTATACAATCAGCCAGGCCTTTAAGCCCCTCAATGAATTGTGGCTGTTCCCACCACAGTTTTTCGTGAGGAACCCCACCTTAAACAACTTTAACGATCTACTGGTATTGATGGGGAAATCCTGGGTCCCGATTACCAGATATTTGTTTAACTCACTGTTCATTGTGCTGGTCGGTATGGCAGGGAACGTACTCACTGGATCGCTGGCTGCATACGCCCTGGCGAAACATGTTTTTCCCGGTAGAAAAGCAATTGAGCAGATCATTGTCTTGTCCCTGATGTTTACACCGACTGTAACCGCGATCCCAAATTACTTGCTGATGTCTCGGCTGAATTTGATCAACACCTATTGGTCAGTAATAATACCTCATTGGCAGTGGACTTTGGGTTTGTATCTTGTGAGTAGGTTTATGGCGTCCATGGTTCATGATTCACTTCTAGAAGCAGCCCGGATAGACGGCGCCGGCGAGTTTAGGATCTATGCCCAGATTGCAATGCCCATTGTTAAGCCAGCTTGGTTGACCCTGATTATTCTCGTGTTTCAAAACCTGTGGAGAGAGACCGGGGCATTGTTTATCTATCGGGAGGAGTTAAAGACTCTACCTTACGCATTAAGCCAGGTCGCCACCGGAGGTATCGCCCGTGCGGGTGTATCAGCGGCAATCACGGTGATCATGATGGCGGTACCAATTATTATCTTTGTGATCAATCAGAGTAAGATTGTGGAGACAATGGGTACATCCGGTATGGGTGGAGAATAATCCAGCATATTTTCCCGGTTCGAAGAGTGAGAAGCTGTTTGCGTACGGCAAACAGCTTTCTCTAGTATCTGAAAAATGTGTGCCTGTCGATTACGGCAGTCACTGGGTGGGAACGGACCCATCGGTCGGAAGTTTTCGCCGGATTGAAGAATCCGGTTGCTCCATTTGAGGGGTCAAAACCGGCCAGTGCTTGAAATGCGGCCTGATAATCCTCAGGGCGTGGAGGAAGATTGATCCTGCCATCAGCCACCGGCGAGTATTGATAGCGCCCGTTGATTCTCTGATAGATCACTCCGATGATGGTTGCCGGGTAGCGTTCGCTCTTGACCCTGTTGAGTACGGTTGCAGCAACCGCAGCTTTGCCCGCGGCCGCTTCACCTTCAGCTTCAGCCCGGGTTATCCTGGCGAGGGCATCGATTTCTTCCTGGCTGAAACTGGAGCCGATTTGCAGATCAAATCGGTTAAGCCCCGGTTCAACAGTAATGGTTACCGTAGTTGGTTGGCGGTAGGGGCCGGTTATCTGCAAAGTATGCCTTCCCAGGGGAACCTCAGCCAGTGTGAAGTGCCCGTCTTTAATGGGCGCAGATTGGCCGTTAAGAGAAACACTCCCCGAATGGAGTGGCAGCCCGGATTCTGCTGCCCGGACTGTACCGAATATAGGATTTGCCTTGTATTTAGCGGTCAGGACGAGTGAAAGGTTGTCGACTGAAACGGCAGCGTAAGCAATGGTTGCCGCACAGTGGATGATCAAGATCAGCACTGCGAAAGACTTGAGCATGCCTGTTTTCATTTCAATCCCTCCTTATCCAAACTAGCTTGTTACGGTTTCTTAGCATAACATGAGAACAGTGCGCAAGTCAAAGGAAATACCTGAAGGACATAGCGAAAGATGGATATTGCCCCTGCGGCTTGTATATGATATCCTGATTAATATCATGATTACTGGGATTTTGATGGAGTGATAGCCTGAATGGAAAGCGGCCCGTGGTTTTTGCGCCTGCTGTGGCGCATGCCTCAACTTCCGAAGAAAAAGGTTCGTTATTTTATGAGATTGGGAGATTACTATTTGGAAAAGGAAAATGACGCGGCAGCCAGGTTTTGCTACCGTAAAGCCCAAGAACTTGCGGACAGGATTGGGGCTGTGCATTATTTGAAGAAGACCAATGATAGACTGAGCAATCTGTAATAAGGCGATGCGGCCGGCTGACGCGGTGGTATCCGGCATATATTTGGGTTTGAGGAAGCAGACAGGCACAAAACCCAGCTTAAGGTCATAAGCTGTAGAGTGGAGGTTTTATGATCAGGCTTTGATCTTGAGGGGGTGACACAATGCTTCCTTCCTTGGTATTTGCCGCCTTTGATTGGATAGTCCAGGGCGCAGCCCTGCTTGTCTCTTATATCACCAACAGCAATGTCTTTCCCAAACCTCTGACTCCAGAGGAGGAAAAGGATTTATTGGATAAAATGAAAGCGGGCTCTATCGAGGCCCGCAACATTTTGGTAGAACGCAACCTCAGGCTTGTAGCCCATATTGTCAAGAAGTTCGATAAAAAGGGTGAGGATCTGGAAGATTTAATCTCAATTGGTACGATAGGGCTGATTAAGGCCATTAATACTTACGATGCTGATAAACAAACGAGATTGGCAACATATGCTGCCCGCTGTATTGAGAACGAGGTGTTGATGCATCTTAGGACGACCAAGAAACTGAAGCGTGAAGTAATGCTCTACGATCCGATTGGTTCAGATCGGGAGGGGAATGAATTAAGCCTGATTGACATATTTGGGACTGATTCGGATTATGTGTTTGATCAGGTTGAATTACAGGCAGATCAGGCTGAGCTGCAGGATAAGCTCAAGTATTTGAGTAAGAGGGAGAAACAGGTATTGGAGCTGCGCTATGGCTTGGGACAGTCAGAAAGGCAGACTCAGCGTGAAATCAGCCAGAAGATGGGTATTTCCCGTTCATATGTATCCAGAATTGAGAAACGGGCCTTATCCAAACTGCAGGAAAGGATGGGTGCTGATCTGTAAGGGGCGAAGCCCCTTTCTTTGTGTTTGCCACCAGTTGTGGTATAATAAGGAAAAACATGCAGGCAAGGAGTCGTTATGAAGCTGTTACTCCCCAAGCAAGTGTATAACCGCATTACGGATATCGATTTGGATCAACTGCGCAAGCGTGGCATATCGGGACTGCTGTTGGATCTCGATAATACGCTGGTCCGTTACGACAGCGAAGAGTTGGATCAGGAGTTCAAAGCCTGGATTATCAAAGCAAAATCAGAAGGTTTTAGAATCTGCCTTGTATCCAACGGCAGGCCGAAAAGGGTCATTCATTTTGCCAAAATGATGGACATACCTGCGGTGATCAGCGCCTACAAACCGACAAGGAGCCCGTTTTTGCGGGCGCTGGAGCTTCTGGACAAGGAGGCGGCTGAGGTGGCAATGATTGGCGATCAGCTGTTTACAGATGTCTTGGGGGCGAACCGCCTGGACATTCACACGATTTTAATCACTCCTTTGGGGAAAAATGAGTTTAGCACCACTCGGCTTGTCCGCAGGCTTGAGCGGCGCATGCTGAACAGGTTTGTGAAAAAGGGTTTGCTGGCAGCTGAGATCATTAATCGGCGCAATGAAGGAGAGCTATGAAGGTGCAGAGACAATGCCTAGGATGCGGCGCCGAGCTGCAATCTGATCAGCCGGGTGGATTAGGCTATCTACCCGGGCACGTGCTGACATCTAATCAAGAAGTGGTACTTTGCCAGCGCTGTTATCGTATCAGGCATTACGGCAAGGATCAGGCATACACTGATGGATTTGATGGGCTGCAGATAGTCCAGGAAGGCCTTAAGTGGGCCGAAGGCGTAGTACTGATCCTGGATCTGATGGATTTTGAAGCCAGCATTCCCAGGAACATTGATCGGCTGTTGCGGAAACATCAGCAGATCATCGCTCTGAACAAAGTGGATTTGTTGCCTCGTAAAACCACAGTTCAGGAGGTCAAACTCTGGGCGAAACACAAACTCAAGGCGCTGGGAATTGACTCAGAACTGGTTGCTGTAAGCGGTACTACGGGTTATGGAATTGACGGCTTGCTGGAGCTGATGGCCAGGTCTTCAGCCCGGAAATGGATTGTTGTAGGTGTTACCAATGTAGGCAAGTCCAGCTTGATTGTGAAAATCTTGGAGCACCAGGGCGGAGAATCTGCTCTTATGCCTACTACAGCTGTATTTCCCGGCACAACGGTGGCACTGACCCGCTGGAACCTGGATCACAGCTTGATTCTCAGTGACTCGCCAGGCATGGTGCCTAAAGGCAGGCTTACGGATCTGGTCTGCCCAGACTGTGCTGTAAAACTGATTCCTGCCCGAAGGCTCAATGTCAGCCTGTATCAAGTCAATACTCGCAGCGCTTTGGTTGTACCGGGCCTGGCAGCCGTACACCCGCAGGCCAATGAGGACGTGGTGATGATTGGCTTTACCGCGTCTCAGGTAACCTGGCAGCGGGCCAATGCGGGCAAGGTAACCCGCTGGCTTGCCCAAACGTGCGGCAGCTGCAGGCTGGATGAGTGGGATCAGGTTGAATTAACCATCGAACTAAACCAGGATCTGTGCATTCACGGTTTAGGATGGATTTCCGCCCGCAGGCAAAGGGTTTCATGCCGGCTGACCATTCCCCGGGGCGTAGGTTATTCACTCAGGGCCAACCTAATCGGTGATAAGCGTTCCATTCACTGGTCATCAAGCAGCTCCTGAAATGGGAGTTGTTTCTTTTTGCAGGAATTTCCATTATGGATAGAGAAAGAACCTTTGTTGAAATCAAACACTTATGAGGCTGAGCATATGGTCCGGAATCTGATCCTGATTGGATTCATGGGAACGGGGAAAACAACTGTTGGCCGCAGCTGCGCTCAACGGTTGAAATGGTCCTTCATAGACACAGACCACGAGATTGAACGCGAGCTTAAATGCACTATTGCTCATATTTTCCACTACCGTGGGGAAGAGTATTTTCGCCAGGTTGAAGTGGAGGTACTGCAGGGGATACTGCAGGGTTCCGGCCAGGTTATTGCCACCGGAGGCGGGATCGTAACTCATTCTGCGGCCCGCGCTTTGTTGGAACAAAGCCGTACTGCAGGGAGCAGAATCGTCTGGCTTAAGGCACGGCCTGGAGTGATCATGAAGCGGGTTGGCCGCAGCCTGGAGCGGCCGCTTCTAAATAACGAAAAACCCTTGGATACGATTACGGATCTGTTGGCTAAGAGAGAGCATTGGTATCAACAGCTTGCTGACGCCATGATCGATACATCAGATGTGGCGGCGGTTCAAGTGGTGGAAACGGTTTTGAATTTTTTGGATGCAGGTGAGGCATGATGGAAATCTTGCTTGTCAATGGCCCAAACCTCAATTTGCTTGGTACCCGGGAACCTGAGATATACGGAGAAGCAAAGCTGGCTGACATTGAGCGGATGGTGACAATTGCCGCCAACAAACAGGGCTTCCGCCTCAGCTGTTTCCAGGCTAATGGAGAAGGCGAGATTATTGATTTTCTGCATAAGCACCGCGAGGCCGCCGGCCTGATTATCAATCCCGGTGCTTTCACTCACTATTCGTATGCTATTCGCGACTGCATTAAAGCCTTGGGGATTCCAGCGGTAGAGGTACATATATCCCAGATATATCAACGGGAGGCTTTTAGGCATACTTCGGTGATAGCACCTGTCTGCATTGGGCAGATCAGCGGGTTGGGCGATTTTGGTTACTTATTGGCGCTGCAGGGCTTGATAGATTATCTGTGCAGAGAGGAGAAGAATATTGCTGAATCAGATCCGCAGCCGTTTAGCAGAGATTAATTGTGACGTTTTCATATCTATGCATCAAACGCACAGACGTTACCTGACAAAATTCACAGGAAGCGCAGGCTTAGTCTGGATTAGCCATGATGCCAATATCTTGATTACGGACTTCCGCTATACGGAACAGGCAGGCGAGCAGAGCCCTGACTGGGAGATCATCCTGCAGCAGTCCACTCTGGAAGAGGCCATGGCGCAGCTGATTGAAGAACGCCGGGTGCGCAGAGTTGCTTTTGAAAGCGAATACATAACCGTCAACCAACTGGCAGAATGGCAGGAGAAGTTCGAGGCAGTGGAATTTGTACCTACAAAGGGCTTGGTTGCCCAGCTGCGGCGAGTAAAGACCTCTGACGAGATCGAGAAGATTGCCGCTGCCGCAAAGATAGCCGTGGAGGCGCTGACTGCTTTGGTTCCCCGGATTAAACCGGGAATGGCCGAAGCTGAGCTGGCTCTGGAGCTGGAATACATGATGCGCAGGTTGGGAGCCAAGGCAGTTGCTTTCGATCCCATTGTGGGATCCGGGCCAAGAGGAGCGCTGCCCCATGCCATTCCCAGCGATCGCAAGATTCAAGCAGGCGATTTTATCGTAATCGACATGGGGTGTGTTTATCAGGGTTATTGCTCAGACCTTACCCGGACCTTTGTGGTTGGCCGGCCTGAACCAAAACAGCTCGAGATCTACAATATTGTCCTTGAAGCCCAGACGGCGGCCTTAAACGTCCTCAAACCAGGGTTAACGGGTAGAGAGGTGGACAGTGCAGCCAGGGATGTAATAAGAAGAGCTGGTTATGATCGCAATTTCGGCCACAGCCTGGGCCATGGTGTCGGTTTGGAGATTCACGAAGATCCACGTTTGTCGCAGTTTAATGAGGAGCCGCTGGCTCCGAGAATGGTGGTCACGGTTGAGCCAGGCATCTATTTGCCGGGATGGGGCGGGGTGCGGATAGAGGATCTGGTTGTCGTCACTGAATCAGGATGTGATATCCTTACCGAGCTAACCAAAGAGCTGACCATCATCGAATAGGGATAGATTGAGACAGAAGGGAAGGTAGGCATGATATCGGTTAATGATTTGCGGACAGGCTTGACAATTCAAGTTGAAGGCGAGGTATATAGCGTAGTCGAATTCTTGCACGTCAAGCCGGGCAAAGGTGCAGCGTTTGTTCGGACAAAGCTCAAGAATGTCAAAACCGGGGCAGTCCGGGAAATGACCTTTAGAGCCGGCGAACGGGTGGAACGGGCCATCGTGGAAACGAAGCAGATGCAGTTTCTTTATGAAGCCGATGGCGAGTATTTCTTCATGGATACCAATGACTATAACCAAATCAGCCTGCGGAGAGACGATTTGGGTGACGCACCAAGATACCTGCTGGAAAACATGGTCATCGGCATCCAGTTCTTCGAAGGCTCTCCCATTGGTGTAGATCTGCCGACTACCGTCAATCTTAAGGTGATCGAAACTGAGCCTGGTTTCCGTGGTGATACCGCCACAGGCGCGACAAAGCCGGCCAAACTGGAAACCGGTATCACAGTGCAGGTGCCGTTGTTTATTGAACAGGGAGAAGTAATCAAGGTCGATACCAGAACTGGAGAATATCTCTCCAGAGCATAAGATAATACTAAACAGGGGGTGTAAGGATTGGCAGCAATAAAGGAAAAAATCGCCTATTTGCGCGGGATGCTGGACAGTACAGAAGATATTGGCAATGCGGAGAAGTTAAAGGCTGTTATGCACAGGCTCATCGAAGTACTGGACGATTTGGCTGATGATGTGGAGGATCTGTATTACGGCCAGGACGAACTGGAGGACTATCTGGAAGCACTTGACGCAGACTTGGCCGATCTGGAAGAGTATGCGTGTGAATGCCATGATCATGAAGAAATAGATCAAGACTTCGACGATGAGTTTGAAATGGTTGAAATTGAGTGCCCCAATTGTCAAAACCTGATCTCATTTGAAGAAGGTTTTCTCTACGATGACGATGTGGAGATCGCTTGCCCGGAATGTGGGGAGATCGTCTATTCCAGTGACGACTTTGATGAAGACGACTTCGAATCAGATGAAGATGGGGAGGATGAAGAGAGCCGCGATTAAAGCCGGCTTTTGACAACAGCAGTACAGGCTGACAACTGCAGTGAGGGAGCTCTGCAGGTTACCGATTTGGTAATTCTGTGGAGCTCTTTTTTGTCATAACTTGTCCGCAGCAGGCATATATTGGACTAGAACTTGACAAGGGGAACACCACCATGCCACCGCTTCTTTTGAGGTCTATGGCGCCGAGCTTGAGACGCTTTCTAGATATCGTGCATACATGGGACAAGATCGAAGAAATCCGGTTAAGGGTAAACCAGCCGCTGACAATCAAAGAGCAGCACATGGAATATGGGATCAATCGCAAAGGTGTTTGCCGGCTGATGGACAGCTACCGGGTGACGGCGGAAGATATCATCCGCACAATGGAGATGATGACCGAAAACTCGTGGTACGCACTGGAAGATGAAATTCGGGCAGGTTATCTCACACTGGCCGGGGGACACCGAGTTGGAATCAGCGGCAAAGTAGTCCTTGAGAATGGACTGATTAAAACGATCAAATATATCAACGGGCTCAATATCCGGCTCGCCCGGGAAATCGTCGGGGCTGCAGATGCGGTTATGCCGCACATTCTTCGGTTTGGCCGGATTATATCTACCCTGGTCATATCTCCGCCGGGATGTGGCAAGACAACCTTGCTGCGGGACATCTGCCGTCAGCTTTCCAATCAGGGATTTAACGTGGTTGTAATTGATGAGCGGTCAGAAATCGCAGCCTGTTACCGCGGCGCCCCTCAGCTGAATGTGGGCCCGTGCACGTATGTACTGGATGGTTGCCCCAAAGCCCAGGGTATACCTATGGCCATCCGGGGTATGGCGCCGCAAGTAATCATTACCGATGAGGCTGGCCATCCCGATGATGGCCTGGCTTTGGCTGACGCGGCCAGAGCCGGGGTTTCGGTAGTGGCCTCATGCCATGGGAGCGAGTGGTTAAGTGTGAAGCAGCATACCTGGATTAGACAGGGTGGCACTGCTTTCAAGCAGGCCATAGTGCTGTCCAGGCGCAATGGGCCGGGAACTGTTGAACAGGTTCTCAAATTGGATTAGCTTGCATAAAGATAGTTAGCATGATGGGAGTGATAGGATGCTACGCTTGATTGGCGCAGCAATTGTGATTACTGCCTGCGGCGTTGGGGGATTGACTATGGCCAGATCCTACAGTATACGCCCGCAAAACCTGCAAAGCCTGGCCACGGCCGTCCAGATGCTGGCGACTGAAATCCACTATACCCGATCATCTTTGCCAGAAGCATGCAGCCGCATTGCAGCTCAGATCGGCAATCCTGTGGCCGCGTTTTTTAATCAATTTGCCGCTCAACTTACCAGCAACAGCGGTATTAGTGCTGCCGAAGCCTTCAATCAGTCGCTGCCGGTTTTGGCAGATGCCGGATTCTCTCAACAAGATGTGGAACTGGTAAGCCAAATAGGAGCCGTGTTGGGCCGCAGCGATGCTGAAGACCAGCTCAAACATCTTGAACTGTTGAAGACAAGGCTCCAGCAAAGCATTGCCAAGGCGGAGCAAGAGCGCGATAAGATGGTACGGCTCTGGAATTATCTTGGCTTCTGTGTCGGTGCACTAGTAGTATTGATGCTAATTTAGGAGGGTATCAGCATGACCGACTTGACACCAATTTATCGTATCGCCGGATTAGGGATCCTTGTGGCAGTGCTGAACATTTTTCTCCAGCAGGCGGGCAGGCAGGAACAGGCTCAAATGTTGAGCCTGGCAGGGGTGATCATTGTACTCCTATGGCTGGTACAGATGGTATCCCGTCTTTTTGACAATGTTGAGGCTGTCTTCCGTTGGTGAGTAGGGAGGAACGAATATGCTGTGGGTCCCATTGATTACCGGCCTGGCAATTGTCCTGGTAGTGATCCAGACTCAGCTGCGGGAGATCAACAAGCCCTGGGCAGTTCTTGCATCAACCGCCTTCATTGCCGTCACAGCCCTGTTGTTTTTACCTCACTTGGCTCAAGTTACCGCCGTATTGAACAGCTTGTCTGCCAAAGCTGGAGTCGATTCCTTCTACACTGCTCCAATCTTGAAGGCGATTGCTATTGTCTATGTCACTTCATTCGGCTCGGAGGTTTGCCGTGACGCCGATGAAAACGCCATGGCGGTAGTAGTCGAATTGGCCGGCAAAGTAGTGATCGTGATGATTGCTCTGCCTGTAGTGGAAGCTATTCTAACAGCGGTGTTGGCAATATTAGGTTAATAGGTGGGGTTAGTGGTGGCCAGGGATTCGATCACATTCAGGATAATAGTCATTATTGGTGTGGTTGTATTTTGTGCCGGTCCAGCCGAAGCCGAATCCAATTCCAACGATTTTCTCGCCCGGTCGGTGCAGGAACAGCTGCAGGCGCTAGACCTGCATCAGCTGATCGAGTTTGTCGACAAAATTGAACCTGACTACCACGAGTATATTCCCAGGCTTGATTGGCGGACAATTACAGGCCAGGGTTTGGGCAAACTCAACCTGCTGGATATCCTGGGTACGGTTTTTCAGACTGTTTTTAAAGAAGTGATTTTAAGCTCATACCTGATCCGGCAGCTGCTCTTGATCGGTTTGTTCACAGCGCTGATTCGCCAGCTGCAGCTCTCAGTGGACAACAAAGAGTTGGCAAATGTTGCTTTCCTGGTCTGTTTTCTGGTTACAATCCATGTCGGCCTGCAGAGTTTCCAGTCGGCGTTGGGATTAGCCTATCAGACAATTGACGACATGGTATCTTTCATGTACGCGCTGCTGCCTTTGATGGCAACCATGGTGGCCAGTGTCGGGGCAATCACTTCTGCAACCATATTCCATCCGGTGCTGATTACGGTTGTCAGCGGGGTTACATTCCTGATTCGGACTGTCCTGTTTCCGCTGCTGAATGTCAGCGCCGTTATTGGCCTTCTGGCTCACATTGCCCCGGATTTCCCCTTGTCTCGTTTAAGCAGCTTGCTGAGGCATCTGGCTACAAGCCTGCTTTCCTTGATTTTCACAATATTCCTGGGGGTACTGGCAGTGCGGGGAGCAATAGCGCCTGTAGCTGACGGAGTTGCCCTCAGGGCCGCAAAGTTTGTCACCAGCAATGTGGTGCCTGTAATCGGGTCGATGTTTGCTAATGCTGTGGAGGTAGTGGTTGGAGGCTCGTTATTGATCAAAAACACTCTTGGCGTTTTTGGCATGGCGGTTATTTTCTTTCTGGTGGCGTTGCCGGTAATCAAAATTTGGGTGATAGTCCTGATCTACCGGCTGGCTGCGGCTTTGATAGAACCGATTGGTGATCAACGGATCAGTTCAGCTGTAACAAGCATGGCGGGCGCCTTGACTCTGGTCATGGTCTCGTTGGCCACGGTGGCTTTGATGTTCTTTCTGGTCATAACAATTCTGGTTGGCATTGGCAATTTGGCAGCCGTAATGAGGTGAAACGATGAGTCTGTGGCAACAGTGGGTACGGATGCTGGCGGGGTTGGTCCTGTTTACTGCCTTTTTCGATCTATTGCTGCCGGAAAATGACAGCAAAAAGCTTGCCAAGCTGATTATGGGACTGGTGATTGTGGCGGCAATGCTGCAGCCAGTTTTGACGATGGTTGCTTCAAATTGGGACAGCACAATCATTGCACTTGGAACTGCAGGGCCGTCCTGGACGCCCAATCATGATGTAACGTATCCAGGCGCTGAAATCCAGTTTGCCGGCATGGAGCCGATGTGGCCGTTGATCAGCAGCAGCGCGGCTGCCCAGCTTGAGGCTCTGTTAATCAGCAGTGAATCTATTGAGAACGCTCAAGTCATCATTACTTTGGCAGAAGACGGCTCCGTTTCCCAAGTTCAAGTTGCAATATGGCCGGTATCGGCTTCTGATCAGCTGCCCCTTGCGAAACAGCTTACGCTTAGAGAATGGGCAGTGAAGGTCGCAGCCCGTTATTTGCAGATCGATCAGTCAGTTATTTATGTGGAGATGGTTTAGGGCGAGGAGGAAGCAATGTGTTTGAGCGATTGACAGCCTCACAGCGGAAGCTGCTCAGTTGGGTTGGTTTATTGGCAGCTGTCGGGATTGGTTTGATGCTGCTCCAATCACCTTCGCTGCAGCCACCTCGGGCCGATTCGGATTCATCGCAGTCACAACAATCACTTTCTGTGGGCAGCTTCAGCTCAGGCCAGGGCTATGCGGCGGAAATCGAGGAACGCCTGTCGCATACCCTGGCTCAAATTGCCGGCGTTGGAGCTGTGGAAGTATTTGTGACTCTGGAGCGAAGCAGCCGGGTTGTGGTTGCAGAGTCGCTGTCGGAAGAGAACAGGGACGGGGAAACACGCCTGACCAGGGCTCCCATTGTTCTACGGGCAGGCAGTCAGGCATCTGATGTGCCGCTGGTCCTTGAATCGTATGAACCACAGTTGAGGGGTGTGCTCATTGTGGCGGCGGGAGCTGATAACCCCCATATCCGGCACCAGATCTTCAAAGCTGCTCAAACAGTGCTGCAGCTGCCGGCTTACAAGATTGAGGTATTGGCAAAATCCAAGGAAAAGAGGTAGGTAGACGAATGTACTGTGTTATTCATGCGCGCAAAGTTGTGTTGCTGCTGATCATCCTGGTCTTGGTTGGGGTTACTTTCTGGGCGGGGTTTTACGGAAAAGATGCGGCTGTAGATGTCGACACCAGTTTAGGCCGGAAAGGGGAACAGGAAAGCGGAGATTCTGATCAATTAGAAGATGTTTTCGCCCAATCACCCCGGACGGTGAAGGAGTTGGAAGAAGGGGTAGTGGTAACCGTAACCTCTGTGCCGACCAAATTCGCAGAGTATCGTATCGAGCGGGAAAAAGTGCGCAGCCAGAAGCTTGATCTTTTACAGGCCATGCTCAATGACGCAGGACTTGACCCAAACCGGCGCCAGGAACTACAGGATGAATTGATCGGGATCATGAACAATATCGCAAAAGAAACCGAGCTGGAAAACTTATTGAGAGTTAATGGGTATCTCGATGCTGTTGTTCTGATCGATAACGATTCGGCTACAATTGTGGTTCCTGTAACTTTAAGCGGTTTAGAAGTGGAAATGATCGGCGATCTGGTACACCGGCTGACGAACATCCGTCTGGATCGGATCACGATTATCGATGAGCTGACGAAATCGTGACATACTAGTCAGGCAGCGCGAGAACCAAGGTTCTGCCGTGGTTTTTCTCTGTATTAAATCTGCCTGCTGTGGAAAAGTATACCAGAGGGACAGGACATTGGCTGCCGGCGTCGAAAATAACAGTATTTCCGTATTGATGTGGTTGGGGAGGTTGCCGATGAAGATTTCTGAGATTAAAGAGTTAATTGCCATATTCAGCGACAGCGAGATCACCGAGATGAAATTGGAACTGGAAAATATGAAACTGCATCTAAGCAAATTGAGGGCACAGTCTCAACAGATGTTTGAACCTGTAATAGAAAAGCCGTCCAGTGCCACTGCCGCAGTTGACCAGGAGACCGAACCAGAAACAGTCCGGGAACAGCTCGACAGGCTGCGGGAGGTACTGGCACCAATGGTCGGCGTCTTTTACCGTGCTCCGTCCCCGGACAGCGATCCCTATGTTGAGGTGGGTTCGTTTGTCGAAAAGGGGCAGACGCTCTGTATCATTGAAGCGATGAAACTAATGAACGAGATTGAATCTGAATACGGCGGCCGAGTGGTGGAAATTTTGGTGGAAAACGGCCAACCGGTGGAATATGGACAACCCTTATTCCTGATTGAATCAGCAGAATAGAGGGTGATGGGTATGTTCGGGAAAGTTTTGATTGCCAACCGCGGCGAGATTGCCCTGAGAATCATTCGCGCCTGCCGAGAGCTGGGTATTGGTACAGTGGCAATCTATTCTGAAGCGGATCGCAACTCTCTGCATGTAAAGTGTGCCGATGAGGCTGTCTGTGTTGGGCCGCCACCTTCGCAATCCAGCTATCTGCATATCCCCAATATTATCACCGCTGCAGTCTTGAGCAAAGCTGATGCTATTCATCCCGGATATGGTTATCTTAGCGAACGCGCTGACTTTGCCGAGATCTGTGAAGATTATGGGCTGATCTGGATCGGGCCTGGTGCGGCTCAAATAGAGAAGATGGGAGATAAGGCACAGGCGAAGGCAATCATGAAACAAGCCGGTGTCCCTGTCATTCCCGGCAGCGACGGCCCGGTTGCCAATGAGGATCAGTTGGTGGCCCTGGCCTGCAAAATCGGCTATCCGTTGATGATTAAGGCTGTCGCCGGTGGGGGCGGCAAGGGAATGCGGGTAATCAACGATGAAGACGAATTGCTCAAAGGGTACAGGCTGGCCCGGGCAGAGGCGGGTGCCGCCTTTGGCGATGATCAGGTATACATTGAGAAGTATATTGCCAATCCCAGGCACATCGAGATTCAGCTTTTGGGCGATCATTATGGCAATATCGTGCATTTTGGCGAACGGGAGTGTTCGCTGCAGCGGCGCCATCAAAAGGTGATTGAAGAGTGCCCTTCTCCAGTGGTAACTGCAGCGTTACGGCAGCAAATCGGCAGTGCAGCCGTGAAAGGCGCCCGGGCAGTGAATTATGTCAATGCTGGTACGATCGAGTTTTTGTTGGATCAGGACAGCAGTTTTTACTTTCTGGAGATGAACACCCGTATTCAAGTGGAACATCCAGTTACCGAAATGGTGTACGGCATCGATTTGGTCAAGGCTCAGATTCAGATAGCGGCCGGCGCAGAACTGGAATATGACCAATCCAAGCGTGTTCCAACAGCCCATGCAATCGAGTGCCGATTAAATGCCGAAGATCCCGACAATGACTTTCTCCCGTCACCGGGAGTGATCTCAAGTATCCATATTCCCGGCGGCCATGGTATTCGCTGGGACAGCCATGTCTACCAGGGATATGAGATTTCACCATACTATGATTCCATGTTTGGCAAACTAATCGCATGGGGAGGAGATCGGGAAGAGGCAATTGACCGTATGCTAGGTGCGCTTTCAGAAATGGAAATTGTTGGGATCAAGCACAACATCAGTTTTCATCAGTGTGTCTTGAACGATCCAAAGTTTAAGGCAGGAGAATATGGAACCAGTTTTTTGCAGCGGTTGGCAGCAAGACTGGCGGCAGACCGGAAATTGTCAAACACTAGGTGATTTGTTATAATACCTATGTGAGGAGGTGCCAATTATGGCAGAAGAGCAACGTGTCAGTTTAGGTGAACTCAAAATTGCCAATGAAGTCGTAGGCATAATCGCCGGCTTGGCTGCCACGGAGGTTGAAGGAGTGGCAGGGATGAGCGGCGGCATAGCCGGCGGGATTGCTGAAATGCTGGGTAGGAAAAACCTGTCCAAGGGAGTCAAGGTCGAGGTTGGAGAGCACGAAGCTGCAGTGGACCTGTTCATCATCGTGAATTACGGGATATCCATTCCCGAGGTGGCCAACAACATCCAAAACAATGTCAAGCAAGCCATTGAAGGCATGACAGGGCTTGATGTGGAGGAAGTCAATATCCATGTTTTAGGTGTTCATTTTCCACAGCCTGCTCAAGAGGAGCAACCTCCGGAAGAGCCGCCTCCGGATGAGCTGCCTACAAGGGTGAAGTAATATGGTTGCGCTCGATCGGGTAATCATACTGGTTGTAGTATTCGTTCTGCTTGGCTTTTGTGTATTGATAACTATGGCTGCCTTGGGGAATAGTCTGTTGTTCGATTGGTTGATTAGAATCCAATCAGTGGGACTGGATGCGTTCTTGCTGGTGTTGATCCTGTTTTTGCTGGCTTCGTACCTTGTGCTGATGCTGATAAATGAGATGAAGCCCGATAAGCGGGCTATTGTCAGCCAGACTCCTCTGGGCGATGTGAGGATTAGCATTCAAACAATTTCCGAGCTGGTTTATCAAGCCGTGCACGCCATTGAAGGGATTAAAGGCGCCAAGGTCAGCATCGGTGAGGTTGAACCTTTACAACTGCATTTGAGGCTGCAGCTGCTGCCGGATTATCAAATCCCTCAGTTGGCCGAAACAGTTCAGTCCAGTGTGGTTGATTATTTGCGGCAAACAGTCGGTATTGAAGCTGCAGCTGTTAACGTGATGGTGACAGGAGTCCTTCCACAGCAGGATCCAACCACATAGCCACAGCTGGTATGGAGGTGCATGGGCTTGAGCAGACGCCTTGCTCGCAGAAAGGCGCTGCAGTTGTTATACCAGATTGATCTGACACAATCTTCACCGGATGAGGCGTGGAGCCGATCAGATGCGAAGGAAGGCCTGACGGCTTCAGCTCAAGAATTTGCCTATACCTTGGTTACAGGTGTAAGACAGTATATTCAGGAAATCGACAAGCTCATTGCTGGTTTCGCGAAAGACTGGTCTATTGAGCGGATGTCGTATGTTGACAGGAATATCCTGAGACTGGCAGTGTATGAATTGAAGTATCTGCCGGACATCCCCGCCAAGGTAGCTGTTAATGAAGCAGTGGAATTGGCCAAGGATTTCAGTGATCTGCAAGCCTCCAAGTTTATTAATGGTGTGTTGGGTACGGTGGTAGATTATCTAGGCAGGAATCCAGATGAGTAAGCATTATTTCTTGGGCATAGATACCAGCAACTATACAACTTCTGCTGCAGTCGTGGATGATCAAGCACGACTAATCGCCAATATCAGGCAGCTGCTGCCGGTTGAGTCCGGTCAAAGGGGCCTTCGCCAATCGGAGGCCTTTTTTTGGCACATAAAACACTCTCCCGTAATTATGGGGCAGGTTGCTGCCCTAGTACCGGATCTCCGCCGGAAACTGAAGGCTGTTGCTGCAAGCCACAATCCGCGCCCGATGGAAGGCTCTTACATGCCTGTTTTTGTGGCGGGTGCAAGTTTGGCCCAGAGTATTGGTTCGCTTCTTAATGTACCATGCTTTTCTTTGTCACATCAGGAGAATCATCTCTGGGCCGGGCTGTTCAGTGCCCGGGGCCCTGATTGTGATCGTTTTCTGGCTCTGCATTTGTCGGGCGGGACTTCGGACGTTTTGGAAGTTGCAGTGACAAGAGAGTTCGGTTTTCAGATCAGGCATTTGGGAGGCAGTTCTGATCTGCATGCCGGGCAGCTGATTGACCGGATTGGAGTGGCAATGGGTCTGCCGTTTCCATCTGGCCCTGATCTGGAAAAGCTGGCATTGGCCAGTGAAACCCCCGTTTCCATTCCCTCCTATCACAATGCAGGCAGGATAAGTTTTTCCGGAGCGGAGGCGGCGGCACTGCGCCTTTTGGCCGAACACAGGGAAAATTCATCTGATGGAATCACAAAAGCGGATATAGCCAAGGCCGTGTTGTTGAACATTGCCCGTACAACAGCGAAACTGCTTCAGTGGGCATCGAAGGTAACCGCCATTGATCGGGTGCTGCTGGTGGGCGGCGTTTGTGCGAATTCTCTTATCAGGGATGATTTGGTCAGGCGCTTGCCTGAGCTGGGGTTGTACTTTGCCGCACCGGAATTCAGCGTGGATAATGCGGTTGGTGCGGCCGTATTCTCGGGGATTGCGGTTAGCGGCCGTTCATATCTGCGTCATGTTTTCTGATCAGGGAGAATACGGTGGATCAGGAGGGGATGCAGATGTGGTATAAGCTTGTAATCGGGGCGGTAGCCGGCCTGATAGCAGGCCATTGGGTAGCGCCGGGCTATGCTGCCTGGGTTTTACTGGGCATGATCCTGGGTGCCTTAACGGACGTGGTGATCAAATCATTCTTCAAAAGCAAACAGCAGACAGAATGAAAGCCGGGCCTTGCCGGCTTTTATTGTGCGTTCTTGGTTGGAGAAGGTATTAACTCATCTGGAGAGAACTTTATTGAGGGAGGGATTTGATGAACCAGCCACAAGTGATTACGGTAAGTGAGCTAACCAAAATGATCAAGGCTTCATTGGAGCAGCCTCAGTTCCACAACATAGCTGTGGAGGGCGAGATCTCCAATTTCAAGCACCATACATCGGGCCATATGTATTTCACCTTGAAAGACGAAACCAGCAGAATCAAAGCGGTGATGTTCCGCAGCCGCAATGCCAGGCTGACGTTCGTTCCCCAGGATGGCGATACGGTAATTGTCATCGGGTCTCTTGGCGTTTATGAACCCAACGGGGAATACCAGATCTATGTGGACCAGATGCTGCCTCAAGGTGTTGGGGCTTTGCATATGCAGTTTGAAGCTTTAAAGCAAAAGCTGGCGCAAGAGGGCTTGTTTGCCGCTGAGCGCAAGCGGAAGCTGCCGTTTTTACCTCGCAAAATTGGGATCATTACCTCGCCAACGGGTGCTGCGGTAAGGGACTGCATCAGTGTAATCCGCAGGCGCTACCCTGCAATGGATATTCTGGTCATTCCTGCTATTGTGCAGGGTGAAGCAGGGCCGCCAAGTATCATAGCGGCGCTCGAGCTAGCCGCTGGCCGCAGCGACCTGGATGTGATCATACTGGCCCGAGGCGGAGGATCAATTGAGGAGTTGTGGAGCTTTAACGACGAGAACGTAGCCCGGGCTATTGCTGCTTGCCCCATACCAGTAGTCAGCGGGGTTGGCCATGAAACCGACTTCACGATTGCCGACTTTGCAGCTGATTTAAGAGCGCCAACGCCTTCGGCTGCGGCGGAGTTAGCTGTCCCGGACTATCGTGATTTGGCCCAGATGGTTGATCAATATATGAAACAGCTGATTATGACTGTGGAAAAAACGCTGCATGAAAAACGTCAGGCAGTGGCTTATCTGACTGAACGGCGGGTGTTTCTCCGGCCTGAGGAGCGCATCCAACGGGAACAGCAGCGCATTGATGAATTGATATCCACTATCAGCAGAATTATGGCACACCGGTTCAGTATTACCAAACAAGCCTTGGAGAACCTCGCCGGCAAGTTGGACAGCCTCAGCCCACTGGCAGTGTTAGCCCGGGGCTATGCGGTATGCCAGAAAATGGACCAAAGTGTGGTTACCGATACCCGCCAGGTCAGCTGTGGAGAGTGGGTTACGGTAAGGCTGAAATCAGGCAGCTTGTTGTGTCAGGTTGAGGAAGGAGGAACGAAAACCCTTGAGTGAACAAGAGATTACTTTCGAAGAAGCCATTAAAGATCTGGAAGAAGTGGTAAGGAAGCTGGAGGACGGGACGGTAAGTCTTGACGAATCTTTGCAGCTGTTTGAAAAAGGGGTTGAATTAGCCCGCCTTTGCCGAGCCAAATTGGATCAGTTTGAGGCCAAAATTGAGATACTGTTGGAGCGGAATGGGGAGTCTGTAACTGAACCCTTTGCGCAAAAGGAGACTGAGTAGGCAATGGAACTCAAGGCATATCTGAAGGAAAAAGCAATGCTGGTGGAAGAGCGGCTTTCTCAGCTGCTGCCCGATGTTACGGTACCACCGGATGTTATTCACAGGGCAATGCGTTATTCATGTCTGGGAGGAGGTAAACGGCTGCGGGCGATTTTAGCGATGGAAGCATGCCGCGCAGTCGGCAAAGAGGACAGCCAGGCATTGGAGTATGCCTGTGCTATTGAGATGATTCATGCCTACTCTTTGGTTCATGATGATCTGCCGGCCATGGATAACGATGATTACCGCCGCGGCAAACTGGCGAACCATAAGGTCTTTGGCGACGGAGTTGCCATCCTGGCCGGCGACGCCCTTTTGACTCTAGCGTTTGAAACATTAAGCAGAATGAAGGGCCCCAATTGTGGACTGGTGATCCGTCTGATTCAGGAAGTTGCGGTTGCATGCGGTTCTCAAGGGCTTGTGGGAGGGCAGGCCGTAGATCTTCAGTCTGAAGGGCATGAAGTCGATGAGCTGACCCTGGAATACATCCACCGCCATAAGACCGGCAAGCTTTTTTTGGCAGCACTAAGGGGCGGAGCTTTAATTGGCGGTGCCAATGACCAACAGTTATCAGCAATTACCTTATATGGTGAAAACCTAGGGTTGGCATTTCAGATTACAGATGATATTCTTGATGTTGCCGGCGACATAGCGAAGCTGGGCAAAGTCACGGGAGCCGATGTCCGGAAAGGCAAATCCACGTATGTGACCCTGCTTGGGCTGGAAGAAGCCAAAAATCAGGCGGTTAAATGCGTGGAACAGTGCAAACGCTATGCAGATGGACTGCCCAATCAGAATATTTTGGCTGAATTGGCTGAATATGTTGTAAACCGGGAATCGTAGAGATTGAAGATCGGCAGAAGATCTGTTATAATGTAATTGAATCTGAGTGAATGACGCAGTATTCTAGTCACCAATTTCATCTCGAAGACGGGCCTAAAAATCCGTTTAAGGGCACATCGATGAAGTCTCTGGTGGTGGCCTTCAACGCCCAGTCGGGGGTTGCTGCTGGGGGTTAAGATAAGAGGGCAATCTACAACGGCATGTAGGCTTTGTCCCTCTTATCACGGAGACCTAAGTTCGTGGTGGTACGGGAGACTGTACCTCTACGGCTTAGGAGTGAACCTATACTCGGTACGCTAACATAGCCCATTCGAACCATGTGCTGTGTATAGAGTAGCCTGCCTTGAGCGGTATTGGGGGGATAGCAGTTGTTAACATGGGTACCAAAGGCCAAGGTATCCACAGCTTGAAACCCGTACTGCAAAAGAGGCTAGAGATGGGCAAATTGGTGTCGAGGAAAACTCCTAGACTGTTTCGTGCAAACGAAGGTGGATTGAGGATTACGGTGTGGACTAAGTGGTAATCTAGCCTTGCCATTGGCGACATGGCAAAAAGATCGGAAAGGGGAAACCGCCGGCTTCGGTGACGAGCTGGAAGATCTTTGGGAAAACCTGCTAGACCTAAGCCACAATCTTTACTCAGTCCGCTGTCATTCACTTATTATTACATATCGCGGGAAAGGGTTTAGATGAAAAAACACCTAAAACGCAGTTTGATTACTGGTGTGACTACTTTTTTAATCTCTGTTTTGATTAACTTCAGCAGTAATGCTGTCCTAGAGTTTTCCCCTCTTGCCATCAGCTTGATACTGCTTTTTTTTATTGTTCTGTTAGGGATTGTCTTTGACATTATCGGTACTGCGGCTGCTTCAGGAGAAGAAGCCCCGTTCCATGCCATGGCTACTGACAAGGTCGCGGGAGCCAAACACAGCATTTGGTTGGTGCGCAGCGCTGATCGAGTCGCGTCTTTTTGCAATGATGTGGTTGGTGATATTGCCGGCACGATCAGTGGGGCGATTGGCGCTGCAATTGTGTTCCGTTTTGCCCTCAACTACCCAGGGATTAGGGAAAGCATTGCCAACACCTTATTGATTGGGTTTGTCACTGCCGTTACTGTTGGTGGGAAGGCTTATGCCAAAAGCTTTGCCATCAACCGATCAACTGATATCTTGCAGGCGGCAGGAAGAGTATTATATGCACTGGAAAGAGTGGGTTTAAGAATAATCGAAACAGACAAAGCTAAGAACCGCAAATAACATCAAAGGGGGCGTACACTACTTGTTGGAGTCAATTCAATCTCCGCAAGATTTACACAAATTAGACTATCAGCAATTGACTGCCCTGGCACAGGAAATCCGCGACAAGATCATTACTACGGTAACACATACAGGTGGGCATTTGGGTGCCAATCTAGGTGTGGTGGAACTGACCATTGCTCTACACTCAGTGTTCAACAGCCCTGAGGACAAGATCATCTGGGATGTGGGGCATCAATGCTATCCCCATAAATTGCTGACCAACAGATACCACAATTTTGGTACTTTGCGGCAGTTAGGCGGCATTTCCGGCTTTCCGGTCCCGGAAGAAAGCCCGCACGACATATTTCGCGCCGGACACAGTTCAACTTCAATTTCAGCAGCTCTTGGCATTGCCATTGCCCGTGATCTGAACCAAGAAAGCTTCAAGGTGGTGGCCGTTATCGGGGACGGAGCTCTCACAGGAGGAATGGCTTTTGAGGCACTGAATCACGCCGGCCAGCTGGGTGTCGATTTGGTAGTAGTCTTGAACGACAACGCCATGTCCATCGCCAAAAATGTCGGGGCCATGAGCAACTACTTGAACAGGCTCCGCCTTGATCCAACTTTGCACAAGGCCAGGTCCGAGTTGGAGAGTTTTATCAGGAGGATCCCGGCGATTGGAGGCCCCGCCAGCCGCTTGGGTTCATCGTTGAAAGATGCAGTTAAGAGCCTGCTGCCGGGCCAGCTGTTTGAAGAATTGGGCTTTGCCTACTTTGGCCCTTTTGACGGCCACAACATCAGACAGCTGCAGCGGGCGCTGCAGGATGGGATCAGACGGGGCGGGCCGGTCTTGATCCATGCCATTACACAGAAAGGCAAGGGTTTCACTCCAGCCGAAGAGAACCCTATCCAGTACCACGGTTTGGGCCCCAATTTCGGCAGTGCAGAGCCGGAACAGGGGTATGAACGAGCTGTCAGTTTCAGCAATGCGTTTGGGACAGCTCTGGTCAAACTGGCCAAGACTGAACCTAGAATTGTGGCAATCACTGCGGCAATGCCCGATGGTACCGGATTGACAGAATTTTCCAGGGCTTTTCCGGAGCGGTTCTTTGATGTAGGGATTGCTGAACAGCATGCCCTGACTTTCGCGGCAGGGTTGGCAGTTCAGGGGATGCGTCCGGTGGCAGCCATTTATTCAACATTTTTGCAGAGAGGCTATGACCAGATTCTCCATGATATCTGCCTTCAGGATTTGCCGGTCGTGATTGCAATCGACCGCAGTGGAGTTGTTGGTGAGGATGGGCCCACCCATCATGGCATATTTGATTTGAGCTACTTGAGCCATATCCCAAACCTGATTATACTGGCTCCGAAAGATGGTGCAGAACTGGAAGCCATGCTGAAATGGGCTTTGCAGCAGGAGCACCCAGTGGCGATCCGTTACCCGAAGAGTGAGACTAAGATGGATCCGAGCCTGAGTTTTGATCCTGCCAGAATGATCGGCAGCGAGCTTTTGGCCGAAGGAGAAGACTGTGTGATCCTGGCTGTGGGTACCCTGGCGCATGCGGCGGTGGAAGCAGCCGCTCTACTGCAGCCGGATATCGCCTGCAGGGTGGTGAACATGCGTTTGTTGAAGCCACTGTCCGAAAAGGCCCTGGATCACCTGACCAAGGGTACCGATCTGGTGTTTACGCTGGAAGACAATGTGGTTGTGGGAGGCTTTGGCAGTTGGGTGGCAAAATTCTATGCTGCGTCAGGCCGAAAACGAGTGATCACCTTCGGTTATCCGGATCAGTTTGTTCCCCAGGGTACGATTGGGGAACTGCATGAGATTTACGGCCTGACACCGGCGAAAATTGCCGCCGCCGTCCGCCGGCATCTCCAAGCCCACTTGGAATACAGCAGGAGTTGATGAAAGCAGATCATGGGATATCAGAAAAAGCGTATCGACCAGCTTCTGGTGGAGAAAGGGCTTTTTCCATCCAGGGAACAAGCCCGGCGGTCGATTATGGCAGGGTTGGTCTACGCTGACAATAAAAAGATCGAGAAACCCGGTACCGCCGTTGATTCCCGGGTAAATATCGAAATCAAGGGCAGCCTTCATCCTTATGTAAGCCGCGGCGGCTTGAAGCTGGCGAAAGCCCTGGAGGTTTTTCATGTTGATGTCCAGGGTGTGATTGCCATCGATGTAGGAGCCTCCACCGGGGGGTTTACCGACTGCCTTCTGCAAAACGGTGCCGCAAAGGTATATGCTGTGGATGTGGGGTACGGGCAGTTGGATTGGAAGCTGAGGAATGATCCCAGAGTTGTGGTGATGGAACGTACGAATATCCGCTACCTTACCAAGGACAAGCTTGATCAATTGGCGGATTTGGCAGTTGTTGATGTTGCCTTTATCTCATTAACCAAGTTTTTTGCCGGTTTGCTTGATTTGCTTACCGATGCGGGACAAATCATTGCACTGATCAAGCCTCAGTTTGAAGTGGGCCGGGAGCTGGTGGGCAAAAAAGGAGTGGTCCGGGATCCTGGAGTTCATCGCCAGCTGCTGCTTGAATTGCTGGGGCAGCTGCAGGAATTTGGCGCCGGCTTGATGAATATCGACTATTCTCCGATCCTGGGCCCGCAGGGGAATATTGAGTATTTGGCTTATTTTGGCAAGCAGGCTTCTGTCATCGATCATGCTCAACTGGTTGAACAGACTCTCAGGGCCGTGGCCAAGGATTCTGAGCTGAACAAGTGGGGGTGGCAAGGCTGATTAGAATTGGCATTATACCTCATATAGGTAAAAAACTGGCGCTATCATTGACGCAAGAGGTTGTTGGTTTTCTGGAGGCGCAGGGTGCCGTGCCTTGGCTGGATCCAAAGGCTGCACAGCTGATCGGCCGAGGGGATCTTGCTTGGCAGGATGGACAGGTCTCAGATTTGGATGTCCTCCTGGTGCTGGGAGGGGATGGTACACTTTTGAGGGCGGCTCGGGATGCCGCGGAATATGATCTGCCGATTCTTGGTGTCAACGTCGGCCATTTGGGGTTTCTTACCGAGTTGGAAACTGATAGGCTGGAGTTTGCCCTCACAGCCTTGATTAACAAGGAATACAGTATTGAGGAACGAATGTTTATAATGTGCAGAATCATCCGTGATGGTAAAGCAGTAGCCAGTTACCGGGCTTTGAATGACGCAGTGATCGCCCGCGGCACATTTGCCCGGATCATTCAAGTCCGCACCTTTGTGGATAATCAGCCTGTAGTGGACTATCAGGCTGACGGCATCATTGTAGCCACCCCAACCGGTTCCACAGCCTATTCACTGTCTGCCGGCGGGCCGATTGTGGAACCGCAATTGGACTGCTTGATTATTACACCGATCTGTCCTCATACTTTGGCCGCCCGCTCAGTAGTTGTTCATCATGACGCAGTTGTAAAGGTGATTGTGGAAGCCAGCCATAAAGACATCATGCTGACCATTGACGGGCAATCCGGTTTTCCTCTGCAGAGCCATGATCAGGTGGAGGTGGCCAAGGCCGATGTCAAGGCTAAATTTGTCAAGCTTAAGGAACGGAATTTCTTCACGATTCTCAATAGCCGGTTAAAGACAATCACGAGCAGAAAGGAATACGACCAGTGAAAAGCAAGCGCCAACACTATCTTTTACAACTGATCCAGGAACGGGATATTGAAACCCAGGAAGAATTGATGGTTTATCTGCATCATACCGGGTTTAAGGTTACTCAGGCTACCGTGTCCCGTGACATTAAAGAGCTGCGGTTGGCAAAAGTACCCGACGGCAAAGGAGGGTATAAGTATGCCCTGCCTCAGGGCACAGTGAAGGGAGATTTGAATCGGCGCGCCCGCCGTGTTTTTGAAGATTATGTCCGGGGGATAGATTTTAGCGGAAATCTCTTGATTATCAAGACATATCCCGGAGGGGCCAATGCGGTGGCGGCAGTCCTTGATGACCTTAAGTGGGAAGGCGTGATTGCCTCATTGGCCGGCGATGATGTGATTTTCCTGGTAGTCCGCACCGAAGGAGAACAGAATCAAAAAAGGCCAAAGGGGATTGCCGGAGAACTGTACCGGAAACTGGAAGAATTGCTTTATGGACAATGAGGTGGAGCACCGTGCTGAAGGAACTGCAGATTAGAGACTTTGCCCTAATCGAGCATGTTCATTTATCATTCTATGAAGGCTTTAGTGTGCTGACCGGAGAAACCGGAGCAGGAAAATCAATCATCATTGATGCCTTAAGCCTGCTTTTGGGTGCACGGGCATCGTTGGAAATGATCCGCACAGGCAGTGAGCGGGCGTTGATCGAAGCAGTGTTCACAGTACCGGAAACGGCCTTCCCAGTGCTTTCCGATTGGGGGATTAGTTTTGATTCCGAGCTGATTGTCAGCCGTGAGATTCACCGCAGTGGGCGCAACCGCTGTTGGCTCAACGGCAATCTGGCTTCGGTAAACCAACTTTCACTTCTCGGCAGGCACTTGGTTGATATCCTCGGCCAGCATAATCATCAAAGTCTGCTTGATGTCCCGCGCCATTTGGACATGCTTGATGCCTTTGGAGGGGTCGGAATCCAAAACCTGCGCCAAATTGTCAAGAGCTGGTACGAAAAGTATGTGCTGGTAAAGAAAGAAAGAGAGCGCCTGCAGAATCAGGAGCGGGAACGTTTGGTACGCATTGATTTGCTGCAGTTTCAGATTAATGAAATAGACCATGCACAGCTGGAAGTTGGGGAGGAGGCAGAGCTGCTCCGCCGGCATCAACGCCTGGCCAATATTGAGCGGATTACCACAACGGCCGAGAGTGTTTATGCCAGGCTGCAGGAGCATACCGATCAGCCTCCGCTGTATGATCAGCTTGCACAAGCCGTCAGTGAGCTTGAATCGTTAGCCCGTTTTGACCCGGAAATCACTTCCATATCCGAATTGTTCCACCAGGCCTTGGTTCAGCTCGAGGAAGGTTCCCGGGACTTGCGTCAGTACATGGAGGGGTTTGATCGCGATCCTCACGCACTGGAGCAGATTGAAAACCGATTAGCGCTGTTGAGGGCCTTGAAGCGCAAGTATGGTGAATCCGAGGAAGCCATCTTGGCTTATGCCGAGCAGATTAAAAAGGAGCTGGCAGTACTTGAAGAGAGCGAGATAACGATTGAGAAACTGAAGGCGGACGAAGATGCCCTCAGCGCAGAATTGGCCCTTCTCTGCAGCGATCTGCGGCAAAAAAGGCATGAGTGTGCAAAGGTTATGGAAAAACAGATTGAGAAACACCTGGCTGATCTGAATATGGAAGGAACCAGGTTTGAAGTAAGGTTTGCCGATCAGCCCTTGGATGAAACAGGGATTGATGCGGTGGAGTTTATGATTTCGCCAAACATCGGCGAGGAGCTTAAACCATTGGCTAAAATTGCATCAGGTGGCGAGATGTCCCGGATTATGCTGGCACTGAAGAACTGCCTGGTGGAGATTGATCGGATCCCCGCTTTGGTTTTTGATGAAGTGGACAGCGGAATCGGAGGGAGGACAGCCCGCAGTGTTGCCCAGAAACTTCGCAATCTCAGCAAGGAGTCTCAGGTATTTGTGGTGACACACCTGCCTGTTGTTGCCAGCTTTGCCGAGCACCATTACTATGTGGAAAAACGAGAAAAGGACGGCAGGGCCAGTGTGTCCGTAACTATGCTGGATCAGGAGGAAAGAATCGAAGAATTGGTCAGGATGCTTGGCGGCCAAGCCGGTCAAAAAGCGACTGCAGCCCATGCCAAAGAGCTGTTGAAACAGGCAAATACCAGCTAGTTCCTGAAATAAACTTATCCAACCCGGGTACGATACAAGCAAATGATGTTGCGAGGGGAGTATCCGGGTGTGAAAAAAAGGTACAACTGGTTGTTGCTGATACCTGCATTAGTCGTATTTGGCCTGCTTTCCACCATGCCGCTGGCAAGCATGGCGGGAATCCCGGGTGATATTAGGTTGTTTCCCGGGACTGAACTGTCGCTATCTGTACAGCTGCCGTTTTGTCTCGTTGATGGAGCAGGTTTGAACGTCCCCACCTCGGAGGGGAAGTTTTTTTTCCGGGCGGACCAGGTCGGTAAGCAGTATTATCAACTGCGCCTGTTTGGATTTATCCCCGTGCGCGACTTGGTGGTTGATGTTGTCCCGGAGGTGCTGCTCTTTCCCGGCGGCCATTCCATAGGGGTGATGGTCAACCCTATCGGACTGGTGATCAGCCGCATAGTACCGGTAAGGGGTATAGATGGCGGAGAGTATTACCCGGCGGCTGACGCCGGGTTGCAGCCCGGTGATGTGATCATATCCATCGCAGGCAGAAATGTCACCCAGCCCGAGCAAGTCGGCCAAATCGTTAACGAACTAGCTCCTCAAGCCTCGACCCTCACCATTGAGCTTCACCGGAATGGCCAGCGCCTGACTGCTGAGGTCACCCCGGTTTTGTCGGTGCAGGACGATTTAAGGGGCGCCCAGCGGCAGGTGTACCTGTTGGGCGTGTTTTTGGAGGATCCCGCCAGTGGAGTGGGGACACTGACCTTCTTTGACCAAGCAGGTAGGTATGGGGCTTTAGGCCACACAATTACAGATGGGCTGGGCAGAGGTGTGGAGATTAGCAGCGGCAGCATAGTCAGCGCAAGTATCCAGAGTGTCAAGCAGGGAATTCGGGGCTTGCCCGGCGAGAAGCTGGGTGTGTTTGTGGATCAAGCTGTAATCGGCTCTATCGAAAAGAACTCAAAGTTTGGCATCTTTGGCATGCTTGTTGCCAGACTGCATAATCCTTATTTCATGGAGCCGATTCCGATTGCGTTTAACCATGAAGTCAAGCCCGGCCCCGCAAAAATCTACACAGTAATTGACGGGGAGCAGATTCAAGAGTTTGATGTGGAGGTCACCAAAATCTACCGTCAGTCTCAGCCGGATGACAAAGGGATGATTTTGCGGGTGGTCGATCCTGAGCTTTTAAGCAAAACAGGCGGCATCATCCAGGGCATGAGCGGCAGCCCGATTGTCCAGAACGGCAAACTGATCGGAGCGATCACCCATGTGTTTGTCAACGATCCACGGATGGGTTACGGTGGATTTATCGAGTGGATGGTATATGAATCGGGGATCGGTACTGCCGAGCCCACCAGGCAAGTGTTGACAGCTGCTTGTTAACGTCATTCCAGATTGGGAGGTGCCCTTAGTTGATCAAGGTTGCGCTCCGTGATGATGACTGGGAATTCTGCAGCGCTTTCCTTGACGAACTGGAAAGCGAGCCTGAGATCGAGCCTCACCTGGCGGCAACCGATGAAGGCTTTCTGGAACTGGTAGCGGGCAAGTATCCAGATGTGGCGGTTCTCGATTGTATGCAGCCAATTGAACGGGGGATGGGCCTTGTTCAGAAAACCATGAGGCTGCAGCCGCAGACTAGAGTCCTGGTCATATCAAGAATCGCAGATGATCACTTCGTTACAGGCTTGAGTGAGCTGGGAACAGCCTATTACCTTATTAAGCCGTTTGAACCAAGGGCCTTGATTGCCAGGATCAAATGGATTCATTATTACCTGGGCAGCGGCTTTGACCCCCTCTACGGACGCAACCGGGGCCCCATGCGGCAGTTCTTAGCCGGTTATCTGGCCAATCTCGGCATCCCGCCCAACTACAAAGGCCACCGCTACCTGATTGATGCCATCTTGCTGGCCAGTCAGGATCACGCTTGGCTGAACGGAATTACCAAAAGGCTTTATCCGGCTGTTGCCCGCAGCAACCATACGGGGGCCGGCCATGTAGAGCGGTCGATTCGCTACGCAATAGATGCGGCATGGACAAAAGGTGATCTTGAACAGCTTCAAAAGCTTTTTCCATATGCGATTGATCCCGCCAGGGGCAAGCCTACCAACTCTACTTTTATTGCCAAAATGGCAGATATTATAAACATGACGTTTTCTCTCCCATGATTAAACCTGCAGTTAATGGTCAATATTAGAAAGGACGAGGAGCCTGTTCTTCGTCCTTTAAGCATTTTATAGGGGTGCTGCCATGGATTACAGTGGCAAAGCAAGGTTAGGCCGGAAAACAAAGGATTTGGCCAAACATTTGCAACCACGCGAGATAGCCGTCATCGATCACCCGGATCTTGACGCCCTTGGAGCACAGCAGCTTGCCGATTGTGGAATCAGTGTCGTGCTCAACGCTGCCGATTCCATCACCGGCCGCTACCCAAACTTGGGCCCAAAGCTGCTGATGGAAAGAGGGGTTACCCTCATTGACCGGTTGGGTGAGGCAATTTTTGCATCGATCAACGATGGAGAGTTGCTCCAGGTCATTAATGAAAACGTATATCGCAACGATGCCTTGCTTGCCAGCGGGCGTTTGGTGACAGTTGAAATCGTTGATCAACTCATGGAACAAGCCCGTAAAAACCTTGACCGGGAAGTATCCAAGTTTGTAGACAATACCATTGCCCATATACAGAAAGAAAAACACCTGATCCTCGACAACGTGATCATACCCAAGGTTCGGGTCAACCTTGCGGGCAGGCATGTTGTTGTGGTGGTGCGGGGAGCGGGTTACAGGGCTGATTTGGAAGCCATCGGATCATATATCGAGGACATGAACCCGGTACTGATCGGTGTTGACGGGGGAGCGGATGCTCTGCTGGAATTCGGCCTCAAGCCTGACTTGATCATTGGTGACATGGACAGCATTACGGAGACGGCTCTTGGATGCGGTGCCGAAATTTTGGTTCATGCATACCAGGATGGGAAAAGCCCGGGAGCAAGAAGACTGAGTGCATTGAATGTTGACTACAAAGTGTTCCCGGCACCAGGCACCAGTGAAGACATTGCTTTGCTGCTCGCATATGAACTGGGGGCCAAGCTGATTGTCGCTGTAGGGCTGCATTCCAACCTGATCGATTTTTTGGAAAAAGGCAGGCCGGGAATGGCTTCCACGTTTTTGACGAGAATGAAGGTAGGTTCGGTTTTGGTTGATGCCAAAGGCGTTAGCCAGCTTTATACGGGTAAAGCTGGGCTTTTGCACGTTCCTTTACTGATCGCAGCTCTAATACCGGTAATTCTGCTGCTGGCCCTGGCAACTTCCTGGCGGGACTTAATCAGACTGCTGTGGTTGGAGCTGAGGCTGTTCTTAGGAGGATTGTGACCAGATGCACATTGGCTTTAGATATCATGTTGCAACATTGGTGGCTGTGTTTTTCAGCCTGTTTCTGGGAATCCTGGTAGGAAGTATCCTCTTTCAGGACGATTTACTGGTTCAAGAGCAAAACAGTATTATCAATGAGCTCGAAGACAGGTTTAATCAACTGCAGGCCCGGACAAAAGATTTTCAAGCAAACCTCAAGCAGGCTGAACTGAGGGAAGCACTGATTCTAGAGGGTTGGGATTTGATCCGCCATGCTTTAATTGCTGATCGGCTGTCCGGACATCAGGTGGTTTTGTTCGCCGACGGAAAAGAAGCCTGGCCGGCCGCAAGATTGACAGCTGCCTTGGAGGCTGCAGGTGCCCGGGTGGCCGGTACAATCATGCTGCCATCGACAGTTGGTGGCCTTGAGCCGCTGTATGCAGAGTTGGGCGCCTTGGATCTTCACCGGCCAATTGCCGTGATCTGGATTGGGGATCAGTGTTCCGATGCAGCAAAACAGGGCGTTGACTATCTGCGGAGGATGGATTGGCAGATCTGCATCCTCCACCCATACGGCTCCAATCCTGGTCTCGCGGCGTGGGCTCAAGATGCTTTGATAATCAATATTGGTGATCTGTTCTTGGGCGAGTTGGCAATGGTTTGGGGATTGGGCGCAGGCTCGACAGGAACCTACGGGTACGGAGATGCGGCAGTTGCCCTAGTACCAGGATTGGAATCGGAGTGAAGCGCTCATGAAAGTCACCGCTTTGATTCCCGCCTACAATGAAGCAGAACGGATTGGCGAAACAATTGAGGCTGTTGCCAAGATTGAAGGTGTAGGCCGGATTGTTGTGATCAATGACGGTTCTACCGATGCAACAGCCCAGATCGCTTTGAACTATCCAGTGGAGCTGATTAATCTGCCCGACAACCGGGGCAAAGGCGAAGCGCTCAATGCCGGCTGGCAGGCCTATCCGGCCGATATTTACCTGTTGGTCGATGCCGACTTGCGTTCCAGTGCTGTTCATGTTCGGTCTTTGTTGGAACCGCTGCTGGATAACCAAGCGGATATGAGTATAGCCGCTGTCGGCAAGGAACAAAGCGATTCTGGAGCCGGGATGGGTTTCGGAATTGCCAAGGCAGTTGCAGGGTGGGGGATCAAGTGTCTTACCGGGCGCGAGATGCGCAGCCCGCTGTCGGGGCAGCGGGCTGTCCGCCACCGGGTGTTGGCTGATTGCGGCGGCTTCGCTTCAGGCTTTGGAGTAGAAGCAGCCTTGACCATTAGTGCCTTGCGCAAAGGTTATCGGGTAGTGGAGATTGACTTGCCTATCACACACCGGGCGTCGGGCCGCAATTGGGCCGGCTTTTGCCACCGCGGCAGGCAGTTGTGGCAGATAGGAAGAGTTCTCATTCGAGCTTGGAGGCATCGATAGAGGTGTACTGGCCAATTGTGTTATCAGCTGCTGTCTATGCCAGTACGGTGTACTTGACACCGTTGCTAATCAAGATGATTAGGCCGAGGCTGACCGCCCATAATTACCAAAATTTGGAAGTTCCAGTGGGTTTGGGTTTGGTTTTCAGCCTGACGATAATTCCAGCTGTAATCATGCTGCTGTTTACCGGGGAAATCCCGCTGCAGCAGGGAACGATTGCCATCATTACTGTGCTGGGATTTGCTTTCTTGGGCTTAATAGACGATACCCTTGGTAGCCGTGATGCACAGGGCTTTTTGGGCCATTTCCGTACCCTTAAGCACGGTTATTTGACAACCGGAGCCCTCAAAGCGGCTTTCGGGATGATTGTGAGTGTGTTGGCCGCCGCTGCCAGTTCCAGTGGGGCGGCAAACATCATGTTGAACGCATTGAATATGGCTTTGTGGGCCAATTTCACAAACCTTTTGGATGTACGGCCCGGCCGGGCCGGAAAGTTCTTTCTGCTGACGGCAGTGCCTCTGGCCGCCGCTGGATCGTATTCTCAGGTTGCCCTCTTGGCATTTGGCAGCGTACTAGGCTATTTGCCTTGGGATCTGGGAGGAGAAGCCATGATGGGAGATGTAGGATCCAATGTCTTGGGGGCTATTATTGGGCTGGAGCTGATGAACGTTTCGGTTTTGGCAAAGCTTGCCATTCTCGTGGTCTTGGTTGGGATTCATGTCTATGCGGAGAAGGGCTCCTTAACAAGCATTATTGAACAAACCCCACTGTTGGAGTATCTTGACTCGTTAGGGCGTAAGGACTTGCGCCGGCAGTAAATTGCAGGTATCTTTGCTGTTACGGAGAATTATTAACTCACCCCCGCCATCGGAGGTGAGTTAGTTGCAGTATGACAGTGCTTTTTTTATGCCGAATGGGCCTCTGGCCAGCTTGGATGGCTACGAGTACCGGGATCAGCAGCAAAAAATGGCTGATCTTGTCTACAGGACATTGACCAAGGGCCATATCGGCTTGATTGAGGCAGGCACAGGGACAGGCAAATCCCTTGCCTACCTGTATCCAGCCGTTTGTTTTGCCAGGGTAAAGGGCGAAAAGGTTGTTGTGTCCACCAATACGATTAACCTGCAGCAGCAGCTGTTGGAAAAGGATCTCCCCATCTTGAGAAAACTGGGCTGCAAGTTCAATGCGACAGTGGTCAAGGGCTGGAACAACTACCCGTGTTGGCTTAGATTGAAGGAATGCCAGGGGCAGTTGGGGCTGGATTACGATGATTCCCAAGCGCTGCTTGAATTGGAGGGCTATCTGAAACAGGAAGCGCTTAACGAAATAGACAGGGCTTTTGATGGATTGGCACCGGACCTTAAGGAACAGATCCAAGCCGAATCAGATCTGTGCGGCAGGAACAAATGCAGTTTCTTCAACCAATGCCCGGTATTTATCAACCGCCGCTTGGCGGAAACAGCTGATATCATTATTGTCAATCACCACTTACTCCTGGCTGATATTGCCATTCGCCAAGTTGTGGGTTGGCAGGACCAAGTTGTCTTACCGCCCTATAGCCATATAGTGGTGGATGAAGCCCATCATTTTGAGGATGTTGCCACCGAGCATTTCAGCGTTCAGCTCTCACTGCTGAGAATCAGGCGTTTGCTTGGGTTTTTGCACCGGCCCCACGGCAGGAATCGTGGGATTCTGGCAGCTTTACGGGCACGAATGGGCCTGGATAATCAAATTGAAGGCGATGAGCTTGTCACTGTTTTGGACTGGCAGCTGCTGCCGCAGTTGAGGATCGTTGACGAGGCTGCTGCCGCGTTTTTCCAAGCTTTAGAAGCCGATTTCTTTGCACACCAATCGGAATCGGAAGCCGTCCCAATTCCCTACAGAGGCTTGGAGACACCGCTGCTGCTTGATTGTTATGACCGTTTTCATAGTGCATTGGCTGCTTTGGCATCACAACTCGGCAAGTTGGCTTCTCTGCTTGAAGCGGATCTGGGAGAGCAGTTAAAACCTTATCAAAAGCGCGTGGAAGCAGTGATTGCCGATCTGGAGTTCTTGATGGAAGCAGATGACGGCAGTTATGTTTACTGGGTCAAGAAACAGCCCAAACAGCAAGGCTGCCTGCTGCAATCAGCGCCGATACATGTTGGTACCCAATTAAGAGAGCACCTGCTTTTTCAAGTCAAGTCGGCCATCTTTACCAGCGCCACTTTGACTGTCAACCAGGATTTTGCATATTTCTGCGACAGTATTGGCATCAGCGGGAGTGAACAGTGGGACATAGCCAGTGCCATATTTGAATCTCCCTTTGATTACGAAAACCAAGTCTACCTGGCAGTCGTAAAGGATATGCCGCCGCCTGATCGACCGGGGTTTGTCCCTGAACTGGTGGGACATCTGGAGCCTATCCTGGATCTGACTCAAGGCCGCGCCTTCATTCTTTTTACGTCATACTCAATGCTTAAGCAAACCCTCGAGGAAATGGTGAAGCGGGAGCTTCACCGCCGCTTCCTGATCCTGGCACAGGGGGAAATGTCCCGCGCAGAAATGTTGGAGCAGTTCCAGGCCAATTCAGGTGCAATCCTCCTTGGCACTGACAGCTTTTGGGAAGGGGTGGATGTGGCAGGCGATGCCTTGTCTGCAGTGATTATTACCAGACTGCCGTTTAAGGTACCTACGGATCCGATTGTAAAAGCCCGCAGTGAGCAGCTGCAGGAAAGCGGGATCAATCCATTTATGCATTATTTCCTGCCGCAGGCTGTCTTAAAATTCAGGCAAGGGTGCGGCCGCCTAATCCGGACAAGAACGGATCGGGGGCTGATTCTCATCTGTGACCACCGGATCATGGAACGAAGCTACGGTAAGCTTTTTCTAAAGTCCCTGCCCAAGTGCCCTGTCCACTATGCAAGCCTGCAGGAGATTGAACGGAGGCTTAAAGCCTGGTATTGACATTTTCCGTACAACGGGGTTAAGGCATGATTTGAGGTAAATACATGTTATTTACCTCTTTTTTTTTGAATATGAATACATGAGGAGGAGATCAGGATGCGCATTTACACATTCAAGCTCAACCTTGCTCATGTATTGCTATTTGGAGTTTTTTTATTAATCGTGTTCAGTATTTACCATGAAACCATTCAGCCAATGATTGCTCACGTGATCAGTGTGATGTCCAACCGCTTAGTGCCAATCTACGCTGTCAGCACTGAAGCCAAGAAGCTCGCCATTTCTTTTGATGCTACCTGGGGGACTGATTTGACAGAGGAGATTCTGGATATTTTAAGGCAGCATCAGGTTAAAACCACATTTTTCCTGGCAGGTTACTGGGTTGACAAATACCCCCACTATGTAATCCGCATCGCGGAAGAAGGGCATGAGATTGGCAACCACAGCTATTCGCACCCGCATATGAACAACCTTGGCTTTGAGGGTGTTGTCAAGGAACTGGAACGGAACCATGCCATGATTTATGAGCTGACCAGGCAGAATTCATTCCTTTTCCGCCCGCCTTTTGGCGAATACAACAATACCGTGATCAAGGCAGCTGATTCTCTAGGTTACTATACAATCCAATGGTCCGTTGATTCGCTGGATTGGAAAAATACGACGGCTGATCAGATTTACCAAAGGGTGATGAGCAAAATTGAGCCGGGGTCTATTGTCCTGTTTCACAACGCAGCTCCGGAAACACCCCGGGCTTTGCGCCGGATCCTTCCGGAACTGATTGCTCAAGGATATGAAATCGTCCCTGTTGGTGAATTAATCTACCGAGAGAACTATTATATTGACCATAATGGGATTCAGCATTGGCGGAAAGGGGAGCAGCCTCATGGCTAGAGATTTTTGGTTCTCCCTGGTGATCACCAGGAAAAAACTGATGCTCATGGCCGCTGTGGTCGCAGTTGTTCTGCTGATTCTTGGAAGCCTAACCATGTATGATTCTATTATCCGGTGGATTCATGGGGTCAAGCCGGGAGTCAAGATTGCCGGCCAAGATGTGGGCGGGATGTTGAAAAATGAATTGTATGATACAGTCCTTAAGCTTAGTGCCACAGCAGCCGTTGAGGCAAGGAATGCCAGTTATGATTGGCAAAATGGCCAAGTCAGCCCTGAACGGGTAGGCCGGGTGATTGACATTAATGCCACAATTGATTTGATTATGAATGCTTCGGCAAACACTCTGCTGAACCTGGTGACAGTCCCCGTGATACCATCGATCACCCAAGCCAATTTCACACCCTACTACCGAGGCCCGGCTGACCAACCTTTTGTTAGCCTGATGATCAATGTTGATTGGGGACATGAAGTTATTCCAGCCATGCTGGAGGTGTTTAAGCAGTATGAAGTGGCTACAACATGGTTTCTAACTGGAACCTGGGCTGAAAAGTATCCGGGTTTGGCTGCGGCGATCGCATTGGCGGGCCATGAAATCGGCAACCACGGAGGTTGGCATGGAATGGCGAGCGAGATGACGCGCGATCAAATCCAGGATCTGATCTTGACTGGCGAAGACAAGATTATGGATATTACAGGGCAAAAGCCAATGCTGTTCGCTCCTCCTGCCGGTGATTACAACAAGGAGACGGTGGCGGTTGCGGCTGAGCTTGGGTACAAGACGATTCTGTGGACGATTGATACCGTTGACTGGCAGCGCCCGGCTCCAACGGTGATTATTGACAGAGTGGTCACCCGGATTCAAAATGGAGCTTTTGTCCTGATGCATCCCACCGAGCCGACGCTGCAGGCCCTGCCGCTCATCATTGAGCAGCTGCATAAACGAGGCTACAGCATAGTGCCGGTATCACAGATTTTGAACAATTAAAGAGAGTTCCGCAAAAAACTTGCTTTGCGGAACTCTTGTCTGCCGGGAACTGGTTTATTTCAGTGTTGTGTCGATCACATTCCAAATGCCGGGATCCTCCTGGCCTAGCCGCCATAGGGCTATGCCGTGCAGTCTGTATTGGTTTGCCAGTTCCAGTTTGTATTTGATGCTGTAGCGGTTTTCAAACCAGACTTGGCGGCCATTGCCGTAGCTGAAATAGGGAACCTTGTGCTCCTTATGCCACCGGATGTGTGCTCCTTCGGCAGCAGCCAACTGCATGGTCTGATCGTAGGTCAAAGCAGATGCGATGCCGGATTTGGGCCAATCGTAGCCGTAGTTGGGGATACCCAATACGATCTTGCCTGCTGGGACTTGGGTTGTTGCAAACTTGACAACCGCTTCCACCCAATCGATTGAGGCAATCGGGCCTGCCGGCCCAGTGCGGTAATGCTGGTCATAGGCCATGATCACCAGTTGATCAACATGCTTGCCCAACTCTGCATAATCATAGGCTCCGGAAAAGCCATGAGCAGGATCATCGGCTGTCTTCGCCGGTATTGCCATGGTAACTTTCAGGCCTTCTTCGTGCAAAGCACTGCTCAACTCGGCAACAAAATCAGTCAAGGCTTGCCGGTGTGATGGGGGGATGTTTTCCAGGTCAAGGTTGACTCCAGTAAGCCCCCAATCTTTGAGTGTTGAACGGATTTGATTGATAGCCCTGGCACGGGCTAGATCATTTTCCAATAGCGCAGAAACAATCCTGCTGTCAAAACTGCCGTTAAACATGTTATGAATCAGCGCATAGGTCTCAATCCTGCGGGTACCGGCAAACTGGAGCACCTGAGCCAATGATTCCGGGTCGAAGTCTGCATGTAGATCGCCATAGCTGTCCAAGCCCCAACTCCACGGAGCGATTCCAGTCAAGGAATTGCTGTTTTGAATCAAACTGTTGTATGAAGCGGTATCCAAAAGGTAATAGCCGAGCACAGCTTTGTCATGCAGCTTTGCAGCTGTGTTTTGCTGTGCAGTGTTTTGATCTGGCAAAAGAGACTGGTTAAGGGCAGGGCCCTGACCGCCACTAAGAATAGTGGTCAGATAAAACAGCAGTGTCAGAACGGGAATCAGAATGTTCTGATTCACAGGCGCCCTCCTCTCTGGTTAAGGATAATGATAACTACTAGTATAGTAGCATAGCTGGCAGATCAGTACAAAGAACAAAACATGGCTGTTCAGGCAATTGTTGGATTGGCTGTTCATCTTTGCATACGCATTGCATAGAATAGCAATGCTCGGAATTCTCACTGGGTGGAGCTGGTTGGTGTGCGATATTCCGATTTGGCCGGGAAAGAAATCGTGTGCTTTGATGAGGGAATCCGCCTTGGTGTTGTCAATGACACTGATTTAATCATCAACACCAAAACCGGTGTTGTCGATTCGATTATCATCCCTTACGGCAAGAGTTGGTTTCACAAAAGGATGATAGTCGTCCCTTGGCAGGGCATCAAAAAAATTGGAAGAGACTTGATCATTGTTGATTTGACAAAGGCTCAGGACTATGAAGATATTGTCCGCAGACTTGATTTAGAATAATTTGCCCTCTTTGATGGGTAGAATAACGGTGTACCCATTTCAGGAAAGGGGGATTAGATAGTTGTCGACAGTAATAGGGGTATTCAATCAAACTGAAGCTGCAGAAAAGGCAGTGAAAGCGTTACGAGAAAAGGGATTTACAGAGAACGAAATCTCAATCATTGCCAAAGAACAAGGCAAGGCAAAAAAGAGCGACATGGAAGTCGGCGGAGAATTCGGCACCAATGAAAACATTGCTGACGGTACGGCATGGGGAGGTGCTTTAGGTGGGCTTGCGGGTATTCTGGCCGGTGTAGGGGCACTGGCGATACCTGGCATTGGCCCAATTGTAGCTGCCGGGCCTTTGGCAGGAGCTCTTTCGGGGGCAGTAACAGGTGGGATTGCCGGTGGTCTAATCGACTTGGGCATTCCCGAGGAACGAGGCCGGGAATATGAACAAAAACTAAAGGCAGGAGGCATTCTGGCTGTAATTGAGACGAGCGGTGACAAAGCCAATGAGGCCAGTGCCATCTTGCGCCGCAATGGCGCTCGAGACGTGGAGTGCCACGGTGGTGAAAACAACTAAAGGTGAGAAAAAAGGGACTGCAGCCGCAGTCTCTTTTTCCAATCAGCAGGATTTTCCTGAACCGATCCAGAAAAATGGATCATTTCAGGTGAGGTGGAGATAGGGTATGAAGCGCGTCATAGTCAGTGGAGCTTTAGGCAAAATGGGGAGCGAAGTGATCAAAGCAGTTGGTAAAGAAACCGACATGCAGGTTGTCGCCGGTGCCGATCCGGCGGTTGAAACAAAGCCCCACAACCAATATGGTGAGCTTGCCGTCTTCACCAATCTGGAGGAGGCCATCTCTGCCACCAACCCCGATGTGGTGGTTGATTTCACCTCGCCCAGCGTGGTCATGGAGAACATCAAAACCTGTATGAACAAAGGGATCCGTGTGATTGTTGGGACCACTGGAATCACTTCAGATCAGATTGGCGAACTGCAAGCCAGTGTCACCAGGGATGATTGGGCCGCTCTCATCGCTCCCAATTTTGCCATAGGCGCACTGCTGATGATGCGGTTTGCCCAGGAGGCTGCCAAGTACTTCCCCCATGTGGAAATAATCGAGTATCATCATCGGCAGAAGCAAGACGCCCCCAGCGGCACTGCGATCAAAACGGCTGAGATGATCAATCAGGCACTCAGCGGGCAGCAGCCGGCCAATCCGGATCAAAGTGAAATGCTCGCAGGAGCCAGAGGAGCAAAGAGCGGACGGGTACATATTCACAGCCTGCGCCTGCCCGGTTATGTCGCCCATCAAGAGATAGTATTCAGTTCTTCCGGGCAGCTGTTGACCATCAGGCATGATTCAACTCACCGCGAGAGTTTCATGCCCGGCGTGCTTCTGGCGATTCGCAAGATCCATACTTTGACAGGTGTTGTCTATGGGTTAGAACAGCTCTTGTGGTAGCAGAAGCGCAATTCACAGACCTCCAACCCGACTCATATACTAACCTTGAGTGATTTGGGGAGGAGGTTGTTTCATGAACAGGGATCTAGCCGGACTGCCTGTCGCCATGCTAGGCGGTGATCGGCGCGAATTGGAATTGGCAAAGACATTATTGGAATTGAGGACTGATTTGCGTTTGGTGGGCTTTCCTCCCGATCCTGGCCTGAAACCGGCCAAGCATTTTCGTGATCCATTCGCAGCCGTGAGCGGAGTCCAGGTGGTGGTCGCCCCTGTAGCGAATACGGATTTGGACGGTAAAATCTTTACTCGCCTGGATGATCTGGAACCCATCGACTTAACCGTAATTCTGCCAACCCTGGCACCGGATACTGTGGTTTTAATCGGCGTTGCCAAACCAGTGATTGCCCGGTTGGCCGTAGAGCACGGTCTTAGGTTGGTCGAGACTGCTGATATCGATGAGATTGCAATCTTAAATTCCATACCGACGGCAGAAGGAGCAATCCAGCTTGGTATGGAAGAATTACCCATTACAATTCACGGCTCTCGCTGCCTGGTAGTCGGTTTCGGCCGCTGCGGCCAAACGCTTGCAGGAAAACTGGCGGCGCTGGGAGCAAAGGTGACGGCTGTCGATCGGAACAAAGCGCGTTTGGCCAGGGCAGTCGAGATCGGTTTGCACCCGGTTTTGCTTTCTGAGTTGAATACTATTGTTGATTTTGATTTGATTTATAATACCATACCCGCCTTGGTGATTACTGAAAGTTATCTTGAACGCCTTAAGCCGGACACGGTAATTATTGATTTGGCAGCAGCACCCGGCGGCGTAGACTTTGCCGCTGCCGAACGCCTTGGGATTAAGGCGATTTTGGCATTGTCACTGCCCGGCAGGGTTGCACCGGTTACTGCCGGCAAGATCCTCTCTGATTGCATTCCTCCATTGCTCAAAACGCTTTTGGGAGGCTGAGAGCATGCAACTTGAGGGCTTGCGGGTTGGTTTTGCAATTACCGGGAGTCACTGTACGTACCAGGATGTATGGCCTCAAATTGAGAAGTTGGTGTCGCTTGGTGTGGATCTTTATCCGATTGCTTCTCATGCGGTGGCGTTCACGGACACCCGGTTTGGCAAAGGCAGAGAAATTATCAAGAAATTTGAGCAGTTGGCCGCCAAACCTGTTATAATAGAAATTGTTGATGCGGAACCAATCGGGCCGAAACAGTTATTGGATCTCATGGTTATCGCCCCTTGCACTGGCAATACAGCTGCCAAGCTAGCCAATTCCATTACGGACACAGCAGTTACCATGGCGGCAAAGGCTGTGCTTCGCAACTGCAGGCCTGTGCTGTTGGCCATATCCACCAATGACGGCCTGGGTATGAATGCCAAGAACATCGGGGTGCTGTTAAATACACGCAATGTGTTCTTTGTACCGTTCGGCCAGGATAACCCGGAACACAAACCGAATTCGCTTGTAGCGGACATGAATTTGATCATACCGGCAATGATGGCTGCGGTCTCACATCAGCAAATGCAGCCAGTTCTGATAGAAAGAACGGTGAGGCAAGCAAAGTAGGAGGGAACAGCAGTGAGAGCAGTGAATGTTGCTGTTTTGGGAGCCACGGGAGCCGTAGGCCGGGAACTACTTCAGAATATGGAGGAAAGGCAGTTTCCGGTCAAATCACTAAAGGTCTTGGCATCACCTCGATCAGCAGGTAAAAGGGTAGTCTTCAACAACCGCGAGCACACTGTCGAGGCTGTTGGTGCAGATCAGTTTGAAGGGGTGGACTTGGCATTCTTTGCCGCTGGCGGAGAGGTTAGCAGGCAATGGGCTCCAACAGCAGTAGCCGCTGGCTGCACTGTGATTGACAATTCCAGTGCCTTCCGCATGGATCCCCATGTACCGCTGGTCGTGCCGGAAGTAAACATGGCAGCTGCACAGGGTCACCAGGGGATTATTGCCAACCCTAACTGTTCCACGATCATTCTGTGCGTAGCTTTAAAGCCCATTTACGATTATGCAGGGATTGAGAGAGTCGTAGTCAGCACCTATCAAGCTGTTTCAGGGGCAGGCTATGCCGCCATGGAAGAATTGGAGGCCCAAACCAAAGCCTATGCCCGGGGCGAGGCGATCGAAGCCCAGGTATTGCCCGTAAAAGGATTACCCAAGCACTATCCCATTGCCGGCAACATCATTCCCCAAGTAGATGTTCCCGGTGAGCAGGGCTATACTAGAGAAGAATGGAAAATGATTCTGGAAACCCAGAAAATATTCGCTGATTCGACAATGAGGATAACGGCTACAACAGTAAGGGTGCCGGTCATGCGCTCTCACTGCGTATCGATCAATGTGGAAACAAAAGTGAAATTGACTGCTGAAGATTGCAGAAGGCTGATCAGCAGTGCTCCAGGCCTGAAATTGGTTGATGATCTGGAAGCCCAAAGCTATCCGATGCCTCTGGATACATCCGGCAAGGACTTGGTCTGGGTTGGCCGCATCCGGGAAGATACGTCCTTGGAATCCGGATTGAACCTTTGGGCAGTGGGCGATCAAATCCGGAAGGGAGCGGCGCTGAATGCGGTGCAAATTGGGGAGAATCTGATTGCCGGCATGAGGTGAGTACAGTGGAATTCTGTGTACAGAAATTTGGCGGCAGCTCTCTGACAACGGACAACTTGCGTCATCTGGTTGCCCAAAGAATCATTGAGAAGATCGAGTCCGGCTGTGCTCCTGTGGTAGTGGTTTCTGCAATGGGAAGAGCCGGTGACAAATACGCTACCGACAGTTTAATCGATTTGATACACAGCGTCAGCAAGAACCCGGATCCCCAGAATCTTGATTTGCTTTTAAGCTGCGGCGAGGTTATCTCGGCCGTGATCCTTGCAGAAACCCTTAACAGACTGGGGTGCCGCGCCCGGGCCATGACAGGGTGGCAGGCGGGGATTGTCACGGATCAGAGCTTTGGCAATGCAAGAATCATCTCAGTTGATCCCGAAGCAGTCATTGAGGCCAGCTCCGAGAAATGTGTTCCTGTCATAGCCGGGTTTCAGGGGCAGTCCCCATCCGGAAAGATCACAACCTTGGGACGGGGCGGCAGTGATATAACAGCTGTAGCGATTGCTGCCGCCTTGGAGTGCCGGATTGTGGAGATTTATACTGATGTGGACGGAGTCAAGACGGCTGACCCCCGGTTGATCCCGGATGCTCCCACAATTGCAGCGCTTACTTACAACGAAGTGATGGAACTCGCCCATCTAGGGGCAAAAGTAGTGCACCCCCGGGCAGTTGAGATCGCCATGGAGGCACGGATTGAACTGAAGGTTCTTGGTACGGATCAAACCGGGTTCGGCACTACTATTGCTCCAGGCCCAGGAGGAAAGAAGGGCGGTGCTAAGATCTCTGACCGGGTTGTAACAGGGATTGCCCATTTGCCAAGGCGCGCCCATGTCAAGATCAGCGGGTTGGCTGATTTCAACCAGTCAGAGGTGACACTGCAGGTATTTGACCTGTTGGCCCGGAACCAAATCAGCATAGATTTGATCTACTTGTCGCCACAACTGATTGCTTTTATTATAGACGATGACAAGGTAAAAGTGGTAGAACAGGTTTTGGCCGGACTGGGCTTGAATGTCACAGTCGATCAAGGATATGCAAAGGTGTCTGTTGTTGGCGCCGGCATGCATGGTGTACCCGGAGTGATGGCCCGGGTGGTCCGCAGTCTGGAGCAGGCGAATGTGCCGATCTTCCAAACAACCGACTCCCATGCAAATATCTCGTGCTTGATAAGGGAAAAGGATTTGTTGGCTGCTGTACGTGCTTTATTTGCGGAATTCGAGTTAGCGAAGGAGGGTATGTGAGTGAAAGCAGGTCAAATTTATACAGCAATGGTAACGCCCATGAAAAAGGATGGCTCCGTGGATTACAAACAAGCCGTGCGGCTTGCTGAACTTCTGGTGAACAATGGTTCCGATGGTGTTGTTGTTTGTGGGACAACCGGCGAGTCAGCAACGCTGGCTTTTGAGGAAAAGGTACAGCTGTTCACTGAAATTGTCAATGATTTGGGCGGCAGCGCTGAGGTGATTGCCGGTACCGGATCCAACGATACCGCAGCAACGATCGCTTTGACAAAGGCTGCTGAAAAGGCCGGTGCCGATGGCATCATGCTGGTCACGCCTTACTATAATAAGCCATCCCAGGAAGGGTTGTACCAGCACTTCAAGACCATAGCTGAGGTTTCCAGCTTGCCAATTATGCTGTACAATGTGCCAGGCCGGACACAAGTAAACCTGCTGCCGGAGACTGTGGCCCGTCTGGCAGAGAACCCCAATATTGCAGCCATCAAGGAAGCCAGCGGCAATCTTGAACAAGTAAGCTACCTGCGTTCCATAACCCCAGATGACTTTCTGATTTTTTCCGGTGACGATAGTCTTACCCTGCCAATCTTGGCAGTCGGAGGCTGCGGAGTGGTGAGTGTAGCTGCCCACTTGGTGGGCCGGAGGATTAAGGCTATGGTCGAAGCATTCCTGGCAGGCAGGGTCCAGGAAGCCACCAGCATCCATTTGGAGCTGCTGCCCATCTTTAAGATGATGTTCATCACTACTAATCCGGTGCCGGTCAAGCGCAGCCTCGAATATATGGGGATTGAGACAGGGCCGGTGCGGCTGCCGTTGGTGGATGTGACGGAAGCCGAAGCAGAAACGATTAAAGCAACGCTAAAAAGGTTTGGGTTGTTGGAGCACCAGTAGATGGTGCTCCTTTTTTAACCCTGTTGGGTTGTAAAAGTAAGTTAACTTGTTTATAATAGACCTAACGATTTTGTCCGGGAATTGTTTGAGAGCCTACCATTGAAAACTGGGCGGCGGTAGGCTGAATGTTGTTGAACGAGTTTCGATCTGCAGTTGAGAACTTAGATGGAGGCGGTTTTTATTTATGGCAAAAAAAAGTAATAAGTTTAGGATCATTTTCCTCGGCGGCATAGGCGAAATCGGCAAGAACATGACCGTTTTCGAATGGAACAATGAGCTTATTGTCATTGATGCAGGAGTCATGTTCCCTGAGGACGATATGCCTGGGGTAGATCTGGTTATTCCCGACACCACGTATCTTTTGGAAAATGCGAGCAGAATCAAGGCAGTTGTCCTTACTCATGGCCATGAGGATCATATAGGTGGAGTCCCGTTTTTATTGAAACAGTTTAATATCCCGGTTTACGGAACGAAACTCACCTTAGGGCTGCTCAGATTAAAGCTGATGGAGCAAGGCCTGGAACGCACAACCGCGCTTCACGAAATCAAGGCGGGTGATCGGGTTGCGATTGGATCTTTCGATGTCGAATTCATCCATGTAAATCACAGTATTCCCGATGTGGTTGCTATTGCTGTACGGACACCATTGGGGATTGTGGTTCACTGCAGCGATTTCAAATTCGACCAGACCCCAATCGACGGCAAGGTGACCGATCTGTTCAGGCTTGCTCAGTTTGGAAATGAAGGAGTCCTTTGCCTGCTGTCCGATTCAACCAATGCTGAACGCCCGGGATACACGGAATCGGAGCGGACAGTGGGGGAAACATTCGCCCGTGTGTTTGCCAGAGCTGAAGGCCGTATCTTTGTGGCCACTTTCGCATCAAACGTGCACCGTTTGCAGCAGATCATCAGTGCTTCACAAGCCCAAGGCAGAAAGATCTGTGTCGTGGGGCGCAGCATGGTGAATGTAGTTTCCATTGCCCAGGAACTGGGTTATTTGGAGATCCCTGATGGGATGCTCGTTGATGTGGAACAGGTTGACAGACTTCCGGCAAACAAAGTGGTGATCATTACCACCGGTTCACAGGGCGAACCAATGTCGGCTCTGACCAGGATTGCCATGGCGGAACATGGGAAACTGGCGATTGCTCCAGGTGATACAGTAATCATTTCCGCCAATCCCATACCCGGTAACGAAAAGAGTGTCGGCAAAATCATCAATCATTTGTTTAAAGAAGGGGCAACCGTGGTTTATGAGCCGCATTTCGGTATTCATACATCGGGCCACGCCAAGCAGGAGGAGTTAAAACTGCTCTTGAACTTGACTAAACCCAGGTTTTTTGTGCCTATTCACGGGGAACATCGGATGCTGATGAAACATGCTGAATTGGCGGAAATAACCGGTGTGCCCAAAGAAAACATCTGTATCGCAGAATTAGGTTCGGTACTGGAATTTACGGCAAAAGGGCTTAAAGTAGCGGAACGAGTAAATGCCGGCCGGGTATATGTTGATGGCTTGGGAGTGGGTGATGTCGGCAATATTGTGCTCCGGGATCGGCGCCAATTGGCCAGTGATGGAATCTTGATCGTGGTGGTTACCATCAACGGCCGCACCGGCGAACTTCTTGCAGGGCCAGATATTGTTACAAGAGGGTTCGTCTATGTAAGAGAGTCGGAGCAGTTGATTGAAGAAGCCCGGGAAAAGGTCAGGGAAGTGCTGGATGAATATGACGATCGAGGCGTGACTGAGTGGGGTATGCTCAAACAGGGTGTCCGGGAAGGGTTATCCCGCTATCTCTATGAACAGACGAAACGCCGGCCGATGATATTGCCGATCATCATGGAAGTATAGCCCGGTTTATTTCTCCGAGTTTTTCCTCATACTAGCTCTAGATGAGGAAAGGAAGGGATAATATATGCCCGCAGTACCGAATGTTCCCGGCCAACCCAGTCAACCGCAGCAGCCCAACCCGCCCGGCCATGAGCAGGCATCGATCCAGGCAATCCGGCATTTTGGCCAGATGAACTTGCCAAATGAGGCAAGTCTGTTTCATGTCCTGCCCATTATCGGCCAGGTGGAAGGCCATCTGATCTTGCCTCCCCGCAACAAAACCACAAAGTATGAGCATGTCATCCCCCAACTGGTTGCCATTGAGCAAAACCCTAAGATTAAAGGGCTGCTGATCATTTTAAACACGGTTGGCGGTGATATCGAGGCCGGACTGGCCATCGCCGAGATGATCAGGACAATGTCCAAACCTACAGTATCGCTGGTACTGGGCGGAGGCCACTCCATCGGGACACCCATCGCCGTGGCTGCCGATTATTCCTTTATTGCAGAAACCGCAACCATGACTATTCATCCCATTCGTTTGACCGGGATGGTGATCGGGGTGCCGCAGACTTATGATTACCTGGACAAGATGCAGGATCGGATTATCAGGTTCATAGTGGACAACTCCCGGATTGCTGAAGTCCAGCTCAGGGAAATGATGTTTCGCACTGGAGAACTGGTGCGGGATGTGGGGAAAGTCTTGATTGGGGAAGAGGCAGTCAACTGTGGCTTGATTGACGAGGTTGGCGGCCTTGGTGCCGCTATCGCCAAGTTGAAGATGTTTATCGATCATCCCGGCTTTGGCAAACAGCAGCGCTTTGTCCATCAGCCCGGCTATTGGCCTCAGCCGCCCAGCTATCCGCCGCACTATCCGCAAGTTCCGTCCGGTTACGGTGGATATCCCACGAGGGGAGGGCATTGACTTGCTTTATTCAATCATCCCCGATGAAGAGATCTGGGCAGAAGGCACTGCTTGCGCCAACTTTCATGAAATGGAAATTGATGGGTGTTTAATGCAGGTTGAGCCGATTGATGCAGCCCGGGGCAGGGTGGTGAGGATTTTGAGCACTGATCCTGAAGCCTATCTCCATCCGGCTTTTCAACCCGGCAGCATTGTATATATACATCACAGAGTATAATCCAATTCCAGGCGGCATATATTTGTGCCATGGAAACTGTGAAGCTTTTGGTTAAGTTCAGTTTAAGCATTTCCATATTCCTGACCGGCCTGCGTTTGACCAGTGAAAGTATTCAGGCAGCAATGGGAATCCGCCTGCGGCGGATATTGGCGCGATTTACCTTTAATCCGCTTGTCAGTATGGTTTCCGGCGCTGTTGTTACGGCATTAGTGCAGAGCAGCAGCGCTGTTGCGGCTGTGATGGTAGCTCTGGTCAATGCCGGGGTGCTGGGTCTAAAACAAGCCTTCGGAGTCATTTTGGGTGCAAACGTTGGGACAACCATTACTGCGCAGATTGCAGCGCTGGACATGTCCCACATGATTGCGCCTTTGATTATTTGCGGGCTTTTTTTATTGCCCTTGAGTCGTAAAACCAACAAGTTGGGGATGGCTTTGATCGGTTTGGGCGGCTTGTTCTTGGGCTTGCTGCTTCTAAAACTCACTTTGGTTCCTGTTTTGGCCCACCACTGGGTTCAATCAGCCCTGATAAAGCTTGGCAACCATGTATTGGCTGCCGTATTTGTGGGCATCGCTGTTACGGCCATCGTTCAATCGAGCAGTGCGGTCACCAGTGTCGTGATCGTCCTTGGTAGGGCACAGGCGATCTCGCTTATAGGAGCGATAGCCATAGCTTTTGGTTCCAATATCGGCACTGTTCTGACGACGCTCTTGTCCAGTATTGGCATGAGCCGGGAGTCAAAGGCAACAGCCTATGCTGATCTGATCTTCAACGTACTCGGTGTGGTGATCATGCTGCCGGTGATTCAGTGCTTTGCCGGGATTGTGTCGTTAACCTCGCCGGATTTGGGGCGGCAAATTGCCAACGCCCATACACTGTTCAATGCCGTCACGGCTGTATGTGCCCTGTTCTTGATCGATCCGTTGGTGCGCATTGTTAGCAAAATGGCAGGAATCAACTGATTATAAGCGGAAGTTATTAGAGCCAGATCAAACCATTACAGCATGGGAGCGGGTCTAAGTGGAAGTATGGAAAGCAGTGATTTTGGGTATCATCCAGGGCTTGACTGAATTTCTGCCCGTCAGTTCGTCAGGGCACTTGGTATTGTTTGGCACCCTGCTGCAGGTCGAACAACCAGGGATGCTTTTAGAAATCATGCTGCACTTAGGGACCTTGATTGCTGTTTTTCTTGCGTTTTGGCCGGAAGTAACCCTTTTGGCGAGATCAGGATTTACCATATTGAGAAACCCGGCCAGAGCCCCTCAGCTGGTGAGAGAAGATGCCAACTGCCGCCTTTTGCTCGTGATCGTTTTGGCCACGATTCCCATAGCTCTTGTAGGGCTTGTGGCTGATGATTGGATTGTCCGGTTTTTTGACAATCCTGCGTTCACCGGGGCGATGCTGTGCGTTACCGGTGGGATTCTCTTCATCGCGGCTCGAACCCGCAAGGGGGTCAAACCGATCGAAGAAATCAGTTTTCCGGACGGGCTTTTGATTGGCCTGGGCCAGGCTTTGGCCGTACTGCCGGGGATTTCCCGTTCAGGGACGACGATTGCCGCAGGGATGCTGCGGGGGGTCAACCGGGAAAGTGCAGCCAGGTTTTCCTTTCTCCTCAGTATCCCGGCTGTACTCGGTTCACAGGTGCTGGCTGTCAAGGAACTGCTCGGTTCTCCCAACATAGGAGAATCATTGCCGGCTTTGGCCTTGGGCACCATATTTGCGGCTGCTGCAGGATATCTCGCTATTCGTCTGCTGCTCAGCACCATCCGCAGGGGCAGGCTGGTCTACTTTGTTTACTATACCTGGTTTGTTGGCCTGATGGTGTTGTTGTTGGCTTAAGCGAGGAGGAAAGCAGGATTGGAATAGCGAATTTTGAAAAGGAGATGATTAGGAGAGATCGGGTATGGATTTGCAACAAAACCTGCAGACGATCCGCAGTAGGATTTCTCAAGCTTGTGCCCGGACGGGCAGAGACCCAAGTTCAATTACACTGGTTGCCGTAACCAAGGCTGTCTCAGATCGAACGGTTCAGCAGTTGATTGAACTGGGAGTCGGTACATTCGGAGAGAACCGGGCGATACCAGGTCAAAGGCGGAGCGGGCTGTTCCCGCAGGTGAAGTGGCATCTGATTGGCCCGCTGCAGTCTAATAAGGTTAAATACTGCCGAGATTTTGACCTGATCCACTCCCTTGAACGCCTCAAAATTGCCACGCTGTTAAACCAGAAAGCTGCAGAATGGGACAAGCAGATCAATGTCTTGATTCAGGTGAATATCAGCGGCGAGGATGCGAAACACGGCCTTGGAATTGGCGATGTGCTGGATTTTGCCAGAATATTAATTCGTGAGTGCCCGAATTTGAATCTGCGGGGCTTAATGGGAATGGCCCCCTATGTTGAACCTGAAAAAACCCGCAGCTGTTTCCAGGCTTTGGCCAGATTGCATGAACAGCTGCGCGCTAGGGTCAAATCAGATGCCGATGTGTTGTCCATGGGCATGAGCAATGATTTTGAGGTTGCGGTTGAAGAGGGAGCAACAATGGTCAGAATAGGTTCTGCTCTATTCATGGAGGAGGAGTAGGGATGGCTTCTTTTTTGGATAAAGTATTGGCTTTGCTTGGTGTGCGCGATCTGGAAGCAGAAGAAGCAGAAGGTGGGGATCAGGAAACGAAGGTTCAGCAAAAACAGCACGAGACCAGGTTGGTGCGGAAAGGCAATCTAGTGAGCCTGGAAGGGGGAGCAAGGCCCGTTCGGGTGATCATCATTGACCCGATCCATTTCGAAGAGGTCAGGGATTATGTAGAGCATTTAAAGAAACATCCTTTGATTGTAAGGTTAAACCATCTGGAGCTTGACGAAGCGCGAAGAATTGTTGATTTTATGAGTGGAGCCACCTATGCGATCGATGGCAACATGCGCAAGCTGGCAGATATGATTTTCTTCTTTGCACCTCAATCGGTCACCATTGAGGGGGAGATAGAAACCACCCTCTTTGATCTTGATGATTTCGGCGAGTAGGCTGCCCAAGGTGTAAGGGGTTTAATCGCAACAGAAGGTGGTGCGCTGATGATTATAAGATTGGTAAACAGTATTTTTCGAGTTTATAGATTGATTTTGATGGCACGGGTGCTTATCAGCTGGTTTCCGAATCTTGACCGGACTCATCCTGTATTTGTCTTTCTCTACCAAATCACGGAACCAGTTTTGCGGCCGGTGCGCAATTTGCTTCCACCGGCATCTATGATTGATTTTTCGCCGCTCATTGTATTTTTGCTGTTGTCCATAGTCCAGCCAATAGTGATTGAACTATTGGTTGCGCTTCTATTCTAGCCAGGAGGTTTGTGTGTGGATCGAGAAAGACTCATCGCTCACCTGAAGGGAGAGCAGGAACGACAGATAGGGATTAGGGTAATAGATGCTGCAGAACTGGCTTGGAAGCTAAACCGCCCGCAAATAACGGATTTTTATGATCCTTACGAGCAGAAGGTGGCGAAAAGCGTATTGTCTGCGATTGCAGAAGTCGGCGTGATGGCATTTGGTGGCTATAACCGTGCGGAGCGGTCCCGGTTGGTGATATATCCCCAGTTCTTCCTGACTGAGGCTATAAGATCCCCCATCAGGGTACTGCAGGCGCGAGGCAACCTTAACTTTGTCGAAGTGAAGCATGGTAACTACCTTGGCGCGCTGGTTGGATTGGGGCTGAAGCGTGAAAAACTCGGAGATATTATCTGTTTGGCTGATGGATGCCAGGTTGTTGCCGCTGCAGAGGTTGCCGATTATATTCTCCAGCATTGGCGATACGTACACCAGGTGCCTGTGGAGGTATGGGAGATTGATCCGGAACAGATGGCTGTTGAGCCAGAGCGGGTCCGGGAGATTAAGGCTACAGTGGCTTCGATGCGGCTTGATGCTGTTGCCGCTGCCGGTTTCGGCACTTCACGGACGAAGATTGTGCGGGAAATCAAGAACGAACGGGTTAAGGTGAATTGGAAACCGATCACCAATCCCGCCCACGAGATCCATCTCGGTGATGTGCTGTCAGTAAGAAGCCGGGGAAGGGTTGTCGTGGAACAAATTACCAGCACTACAAAGAAGGGTAGGGTTGGTTTAGTCTTGAAACGGATGATATAAGGATGGATGGTAAGGGGGATTTATGCGGATGCTTAAGCCAATCGATATTCACAATGCAGAGTTCAAGCGTTCCTTCAGGGGGTACAATCAGGAAGAAGTTGATGATTTTCTGGACCGGATTGTCAGTAAGTATGAAGACTTGTTCAAAGAAAACCAGGCCATGCATGAGCAAATCCAGCAATTGGAACAGGAACTGCGCAAGTATCAGAATAAAGAGTCGGATATCTACGGGTTAATCACGCTGACCAGGGAAACTGCGACGGAGGCCAAAGAAGTTGCCAGTCAACAAGCCCAATCGATCATCGATGAGGCCAATGTAAAGGCAAATGTGATCCTGGAAAAGGCGAAGTACAAAGCGAGACAGATTATCCAGGAGCATCAGGATCAGCTGCATCAAATGCAGCGCCGCCTGCAAGAACTGGCGGAGATAGAGCTTAAATTCAAAAAACGGATGAAGCAGCTGATGGAGACCATATGGGCTATGCTTGAAGATGTCAAAATCAGTGAGGTCCAGCTTCAAGACGAATCTGCAGCCACTAAAGTCTACCGGGAATTAAGCAGCCAGTTGGAAGGCGAATTAGAATGCGAATCCGCAGACGAACTGGAGGAAGAGATTGAACCGGAGCTGTAGTTTCCTGTTGACAGCTTCCGTGATTTCCGGTATAATTTGTAAACAATAACAGCAGAAAAGAAATTGAGTGTTGTAAAGGCGATGAACAGGCCCGATTAAAAGGCAGTTATTCTTAGCGAGCCGGGGATGGTGAGAGCCCGGCAGTAACTTTTTTGATCAACCCACCTGGAAGCCGAAGGTGATATAAAGCAAGCCTTTCCGGTTTCACCCGTTATCGTGAATGCCGTTTTGTCTCATCACCAGAACCGAAGGTGCTATGCTGGTGGTGAAACAAATTCTGCCCTGAGGGGGTTCAATTATGTGAACCAAGAAGGATGGTACCGCGAGCAGAAGCCTCGTTCCTACAAGGGAACGGGGCTTTTTCTTAAAGGACTAGATCAGAGGTGACCAAGGTGAGATATCAGCGCATTGTGATCAAAATTGGCAGCAGTTCTTTAACCCATAATGGAGGTAGGCTTAATTTTAACCGGATTGATCATTTTCTACGCCAAATGGTGGATTTGAAAAACGAGGGGCGGGAGGTTCTGTTCGTTACTTCCGGATCGATCATTACCGGCATGGGCGAAATGGGTGTTCACGAGCGGCCGCAGCAGATCCCTGAGCAGCAGGCCTTGGCCGCGGTCGGCCAGGCGCAGCTAATGGCTGTTTACAACCGCTTTTTGCGGGAGTACGGGGCCATTGGGGCCCAGATTCTGTTAACAGCATATGATTTGGAAGACCCCCAGCATAACTTCAATGCATTTAATACAATGATCAATTTGCTGAAGTGGGGAGTAATTCCCATCATTAATGAAAACGATACAGTGGCAACCCACGAGATCAAGTTTGGCGACAACGATATGCTGTCTGCTTTGGTTGCTCGCCTTGTCGGTGCAGACCTGTTGATCATGCTTTCGGATGTGGAAGGCCTTTACCGGGCAGACCCTCATTTGGATGATCAGTCAATAAAGATCGACATTGTGGAAGAGATTTCGACAGAGATAGAAGCTTATGCCGGTGGCAACACCACCAGTGTGGGCACTGGCGGCATGAAAACAAAAGTGGCAGCCGCAAGAATCGCCACATGTGCCGGTATCACAACCGTAGTCGGCCCTGCCTACAGGAACAGTGTAATCTTGGAAATTGTGGAGATGCTGGAAAACCAAACAGGTGGCAAAATTGGGACCACCTTTGTGGCAAAACCAAAGCAGCGGGAAAAGAGCACCACCGGGTGTAGTGACCTATAAGGGGTTGATGTGATGAGTCTCAGAGAAGAGCTGCTAAAACAGGGTAGAGCTGCCAAGGAGGCTGCCCAGGTTTTGGCAAACCTTTCTACAGATGTCAAGGACAAGGTATTGGAGGCGATTGCCGGGAAACTGGTGAACTCCAAGCGAGAGATTATGGAGGAGAATAACAAGGATCTCAAGGCAGGCGAGGCTGCCGGTTTGAGTAAAGCCCTGCTTGATCGGCTTACGCTTAATGAATCCAGAATAGAGGCTATGGCGGAGGGCCTTCGGGAGTTGGCCCGGCTCCCTGATCCTGTGGGTGAAATCATGGAGATGCCGAGAAGGCCAAACGGCCTGCAAGTAGGGAAAATGCGGGTCCCTTTGGGCGTTGTGGGCATGATTTATGAAGCCCGCCCAAACGTGACGATAGATGCTGCCGGCCTTTGCTTCAAGGCCGGCAATGCCGTGATTCTGCGGGGGGGATCAGAAGCTGTCCATTCAAACAGAATTTTGGTGCAGGCTGCAGCCGGTGTCCTTCAGGAGTTTGGGCTGCCTCCAGGCTGTATCCAATTGGTTTCCAAGACCGACCGGGAGGCAGTTTCAATTCTGCTCGACATGCATGAATACTTGGATGTGTTGATCCCCAGAGGTGGAGCCGGATTGATTCAGCGAGTGATTAATGAAGCCAAAGTCCCGGTAATCCAGACAGGAATAGGTAACTGCCACGTCTATATTGACGAGGGCGCCGATCTGGACATGGCCCTCAAGATTGCCGACAATGCAAAAACCAGCCGCCCTGGTGTGTGCAACGCGGTTGAAACCCTCCTGGTTCATCAGGAACTGGCAAGAGAATACCTGCCGGCTCTGTTCGCTCTGCTGAAGAAAAAAGAAGTGGAACTGCGGGGCTGCCCCAGGGCATGCCAGATCCTGCCGCAGATCAAGAGGGCTGAGGAAAGTGACTGGCATGCAGAGTATCTCGATTATATCCTGGCAGTTAAAGTTGTTGAAAGCCTCGATGAAGCCATCCGGCATATCAATACCTACGGCACGAAGCATTCAGAAGCGATTGTCACTCACGACTACAGCAGGAGCCAGAGATTCTTGCGGGAAATTGATGCCGCGGCGGTATATGTCAATGCCTCCACCCGCTTTACCGATGGCAATCAGTTTGGCCTGGGAGCTGAAATTGGCATCAGCACCCAAAAACTGCATGCCCGGGGGCCTATGGGGCTGAAGGAGCTGACTACCATCAAGTATGTGATTCTTGGCCAAGGTCAGATTAGAGAGTAATACCGCAGTGCTTGTATCAATCTGGAAGGGGATGTCACAGATGAAAATCGGTATCATCGGATTGGGAAATATGGGTTCAGCCTTGCTTAGAGGGATCATCAATTGCGGCATATGCAGTCCGGCTGACATCAGCGCCAGTGATCCGCGGCTGCCTGAGCAAGCAAACAATCCTGAGTATGGCGGCATTCGCACCGGTAAGGACAATGCTGCGGCAGTCAGAGGTTCCGATTTGGTAATACTGGCTGTGAAGCCGCAGGCAGTTAAGACTGTGGCGGCCTCAATTGCCCATGAAGTTGGAGATCAGCTGTTTGTATCCATCATAGCCGGCTTGTCTATTGCCGGTTTGGAGGAAAAGCTTGGTTCAAAGGCAAGGATTATACGGGCAATGCCCAACACACCAGTATTGATTCAGCAGGGTGTTACAGCGCTGGCGCGGAACAAGAAGGTAAGTGTACAAGATCTGGCATTAATCGAGGACATTTTTGGCCGTCTCGGCGAAGTTGTGGAAGTAGAGGAAAAATTGATGGACGCAGTCACTGCCCTTAGTGGGAGCGGGCCGGCCTACGTCTATGTACTGATTGAGGCACTGGCTGATGGGGGCGTACTGGCAGGTTTGCCCCGGAATCTGGCACTGCAGCTGGCTGCCTTGACTGTACAAGGTGCAACCGCCATGTTGGAATTGGGTAAACATCCCGGTGAGCTTAAAGACATGGTTGCTTCGCCGGCAGGGACTACCATTGCCGGCTTAGCGGTATTGGAGGCCAAAGGCTTTCGTTCCGCCCTCATCGAAGCCGTGCGGGCTGCTGCAGTGCGGGCAAGGGAGTTGAGCGATGCTGACAAGGAAGAGGGGGCTGAGGGACGGCCAGTGCTGTAACGGAAGAGCTGGCAAGTCTTGACTTTACTGATACAGTTCAGTATAATTAGTTATAATTAAATTGGAAACAGGCAATAGACTGTGAAGAGGAGAGTAGAAGAAATTTGCGGTCACAGAGAGCCGGGACCAGGTGGGAGCCCGGTACCAAGGTTTCTTTGAAGATCACCTCGGAGTTATCAGCTGAACTGGCAGTAGGTTGATCGGTAGTCCCGTTATCGCTGACAAGTGAAGGCTTAAGGATGAGCCTTAACTAGGGTGGTACCGCGGGTTGCTCTCGTCCCTTATGGGATGAGAGTTTTTTGTTACAAGTATCTAAGGAG
>JAAYNP010000085.1 GCA_012520795.1 Bacillota bacterium | reverse complement strand
TGAAGTAAATGGATTTTTTGGTCAGGACAAGGTGCTAACATTGGAAGAGATACAAACTACTCTGACTCCAATCTCACAGAACTTCATTCTGGATATGACAAAAGCCTATTTGGAACTATTGGATCAATCATAGTTGGCTTATCCTACAAAAAGTTGACACCGTCAGCTCCGGGAGATTGATTGACAGCTGTTGACAAATAGAGTAAAATGTAAAAGGACCGCAATAAAAGGAAACAAAATGTTAGATAAACGTTAACACAATTTGCATTGGGCGATGGAAGGAGGTGGTACTCAGCCATAAGGCCTTTAAGCTTGAGAGCCTTAGGTTCTGGTTGGTATTTGGGTCATGAGAGGAACTAAATTTTTGAGAGGTGAGCGATCAAGTGAAAAAACTGGTTCCAATTTTACTGATGGTCCTGATCTTTGCAGCGGCGGCCAATGCTGCCGACACTCCAATCATGGATTTGGGCGGACGGGTAATCCGCATTCAATCCCACTGGGCAGGCGATACTCCCCTGGGGCCAAGGGGCGAGTATAACTGGTATACCCCTGATGAGTTTCTGCAGGCTCATATTGAAAAAGTAGAGCAGATGTTCAACTGCAAGATAGAGTTTGTTCTCGAAGGGCACCGGGAGGATGCCTTGGAGGCACTGCGCCTGGGTGTTCTTGCCGGTGATCAGCCGTTTGATTTCTTCCAACATGAAATCACACCGGCACTGATTGCTGACGGGCTGATCAAGCCGTTAAACGATTATATCGGGCTGGATTTTTATGATGCATACCCGCCTCTATTCCGCCGCCCCGATCCAAAAATCGGAGCTGCGGTTGGCGATGTGATCTACACCTTTGAAGCTTCCAACACTTCGAACGGTGCCAAGTACATCCTTTGGAACAAGGGCATGTTTGAACGGGCCGGCGTGGAAAGCCTCTATGACATCTACGAGCGGGGCGACTGGACCTGGGATACATTTGAAGATATACTGCATGACCTCACAAGAGATCTTGATGGTGACGGAATCACTGATGTTTGGGGTATCCGCAGCACTAACCTCAGGGATGAGATTATTGTGATGCTGGTATCCAACAGTGCCCGGGTGACCAAGACAACCCCGGAGGGCAAGATCGTCTTCGATCTGCTCAACCCGCATGTGGTGGAAACTATCGAATTCATGCAGCGGCTTTATGCTGACGGCGTATGGGCCCGCCGGGGCCAGGCGGAGCTTGATGATGCGGCAATGACCATTGCCACAGGTACGGACATCACCAGCCGCAACTATATAAACCACATGGAGATTATCGGCGACCAATTCGGATTGATGCTGCCGCCGCAGGGGCCGAACGGCAAGAATGAGTTCAACATGTACAATGCTGCAAACGGCTCCATCCCCGTGTATGTGGAAGACCCTGAAGTAATCATTGAAGTAGTGTCCGCCCTTTGGATGCTCAAAGAGCCTTATATTGAAGATATGGATGCTTGGGAACAGGCTTTCTGGGATCGCTATATCCACGGCATTCCTGACGAGGAGTCCTATATGCTGTTGACCAACCCAGACGTTGTGCCGGTATTCCTGCCCTCGCCGATTGAGCGTCAAGTTCTGTTCCCCAGCTCAAATCCGGAGGCCTTCGCCAGGATTATCGTCAACGGTGAAAGTGCAACCAGTGTACTAGCCGCCGAGCAGCCTGTGTTCCAGGCCCAGCTTGATGAAATCCTGAAGCAGTAGCAGAGCCTGTCAAGCGTTGAACACGGAGAGTCCGCTTTTGCCAAAAAGCGGACTCCGTTTCATATTTTTAGTGAAAGCCCACGTAAATTTTCATATCGTTGGAACGATATAATAGAGCTTAGGTGATGTCAAAATTAGGCAGTGAACTGCGGAGGCAGACAGCCGGGTTGTGCTTTAAGACGCTTTGTTTGCGTTGACTTCTTATAGTTAATATAGTAAAATGTAATCAATTTAAGAATGAAAGAAGCTGAGTGTTAACTAAAATATTTAGTAATGAAGTTTAGCTGTCGGCTGTGGACAGGTTTTTGCCGAGGAGGACTCGTTATGCAGCGCAGAGGGTGGCTGATTGCAGTAGTACTGCCAGCTGTTATTATTTTGAGTGCCATCGCTTTTTCCGGTGGTGCCAGTGCGGCTTTATACCGCAGCTATGTGTATAACTTCTGGGGTGAACCGGTGACGACACCGGATCCATACCTTCCCGTCCGTACTGTCAGCGGCACGGATCTGGGAGCAGGTGAGTTCAAAAATGCCCAGTATCTGTTTACCGCTCCTGACAATACTCTGTATATTGTGGATACGGGGAATCACCGGATCATTAGGACAACCAGCGACTTTACCTTGATTGAGGAAATCAAGGAGTTCGAACTGGATGGTAAGATCGAAAAATTCAACAGCCCTCAGAGTGTTTATGTGACCAATGATGGTCGCTTGTTTGTTGCTGACACACAAAAAGAACGCATTGTAGTTTTTAACCCCGACGGCGATCTTGCTTTCGTGATTGATTCAATTAAGACCGACAGCCCCGATGCGCTGCAAGAGCACTTCCGGTTCCGGCCTAAACGGATTGCGGTGGATCCGGTGGAACGCCTTTATGTTACTGTTGAAGGTGTTTTCGACGGCCTGATGGTATTGAACCTTGAGGGGGAGTTCCGGGGCTTTATGGGAGCCCCGCGGGTGTATCGGCCCCCGTGGGAGATCTTCTGGTACCAGATGGCTTCCGAAGAACAAAGGGCAAGGATGCAGCTTTTGCTGCCCACCGAGTTCAGCGCCATGGCCTTGGATGATATGGGGTTCATATATACTACAGTCGCTTCTTCCGAGGTTGAAACCACGCATTACATCCGCAAACTCAATGCGGCGGGCGATGATGTCCTCAGGCGCCAGGGCTTTTTCGATCCAATGGGCGATCTCTATGAAGGAACCAGCTCAACCATCATTGGCCGTTCAAAACTGGTGGACATAATAGGCCGGGAACATGGGATGTACAGCGCTCTGGATCAGCTTAGGGGCAGAGTTTTTACCTATGATGGCAACGGGAATCTGCTTTATGTCTTTGGCGGTGTCGGCCATGGGATAGGGCTGTTTACCAGCCCCAGTTCTTTGGCGGAACTGAACGGCCATCTGTTGGTTTTGGACAGCAGGGGAGCCAACTGTATCACCGTATTTGAGCCGACAGCCTACGCCAACGTCATTCACAACGCCGTACGCTACCAATATGACGGCACGTTTGACATAGCCACCGAATACTGGCGGCAGGTCATGGCCATGAATCCCAATTATGAACTGGCTTATTCCGGAGTAGCCAGTGCATATATGCAGTTAAGAGATTACAAACAAGCAATGCAGTACTATAAGCTGGGAAACAACCGGGCAGGGTATTCCAAAGCTTTTCAGCGCCTGCGCCTGGATTTTGTGAACAGTCATTTTGGAAAGATCATGACTTCCGTGCTTGGCCTCATATTTTTGCTGTATGCCTCTAAAGTCCGGGCTTGGGGGCCCAGGCTGAAGCAAAGGTACATCAGGACCGGAATCGCGGCCTGGTTTGCCAGGCCCCAAGTGCAGCAAAACCCCGTTTATGCTTGGCTGAAACGGACATGGTATGCCTTGTGCTACGCCAAGTATGTAATATTTCACCCCTTTGATGGGTTCTGGGATTTGAAGTATGAAAACAGAGGCACCGTTTCCGCCGCCACAATCCTGTTAGTCCTGACGGTGCTGTCCTATGTCTTCATGAGCCAGTACACAGGGTTCGTCTTTAACCAGCAGAAAATTGAGAACATCAATATCCTGGTCGAGGCGATTAGTATCGGTATCCCCGTTCTCCTGTGGTGTGCGGTAAACTGGGCCCTAACTACCTTGATGGATGGAAAGGGAACTTTAAAGGATATTTATATCGCGGCGGCCTACAGCCTGACTCCGTTCTTGCTGGCGGCCGTGCCCATGACGATTATCAGCAACTATATCACCATTGAGGAAGGCCAGTTGTATTCAGTCGTCCTTTCCATAGTGTATGTTTGGACCTTTGCGCTGCTGTTTCTTGGAACCGGTTTGATCCATGATTACAGCTTTGGCAAGATTTTGTTTACAACCGCCGCAACGATAGTGGGTGTTGGCTTCGCCTGCTTTGTTGGGCTGCTTTTCTTCGATGTCCTTGACAGGATGCTGAGGTTTGTTCAAGAAGTGTACCGTGAAATCACACTGCGGTTATAATTCTATTGCAGGGAGCGATCACTGTGTTAGGTCAACCAACCTCCAGGAGGATACTGCTGAGTCTCAGCTTCATACTGCTGCTGGCGGCCGGTTTCGCCGTTTCCGCCCAGGCGGATAGTTTTCAGCTCGTCGCCGGCAATGAATATCTTAATCTGTATATTGATTCTGCCACTACGGAGGTTGCTGTTGAGGATAAAGCCACGGGCACGTTCTGGTACAGCAACCCGCAGGACCGGTTCAGCCAGAAGGGTTTGAACTTCGAAAGGCTGAGCAGCCAGTTTACGATTACACATCATTTTATCCGTTCAGGTTCACCGGAACCGGCAGAAAAAGAGAACTACCGCTTCAGCACAATCTATGAGCAGTATGAAACCAGGAAGATTGACAATGGTGTCCGGGTTGACTACACCTTGGTGGAGCAGTGGCAGCCGAGGCACTATGTACCGCGGATGATCAGCCAGGAAAGGATGGAAGCGCTGATCTTGTCAGAAGATCCTGAGATCAGGGCCGAACAGGAATCGGTCTTATCCAAGTATTATCATGTGATTATGCTTGCTCCGTTGGGTGATCGGGAGCCGCAGCAGATTGCCGGGTTCAACCATGAACGCGTTTTTGGCGAGTATGATCTGGTTGTGCTCAACCCGAGTTATCAAGAGCAGGAGCGCCAACTGGAGGAAATGCAGTCCCAGGCTGCGCAAATGGCAGAGAATTCCCCGGAAAGGGCTGATCTGGAAAGCCAGATTGCCAAACTGGAGAGCCAGTTGAGGAAGGAAAAAGAGGGGATCGTCAAGATATTGGTGGAGAACCTCGTTGAAAACCGCCAGGATCTCGAGAAATCCGATATGGTCACTTTCCAGGATGTAGCGCAGCTCGTGGATACTCCTACCTACATGCTGCAGCGGGTTCCCCAGTTCGCTCTGACCACCATTTATAATGTATTGGTTGAGGTAGATTATACGCCCATCGAGTGCAGCGAAGATCATGAAATGAACAACCTTGATCCGCTCCTGCCCAATCTGCAGATCTTCCACATACCGCTGGAATATGTCTTGGACGGGCCGGAGCTTTTGGTGCGGATTCCGGTAAATGAGATTGTCTACCCGGTTGATGTGGAGGATGCTGCCGGTGAAAAGCATACTTTTCCGCTCCTGTCCATTAGGGTGCTGGAGTATTTTGGTGCTGCCGGGACAGACAGTGAAGGCTATATGCTGGTCCCGGATGGGATGGGTGCCCTGATCAACCTGAACAATGGGCGTTTGGCTGGAGCGACTTATAATGAGCCGATTTACGGTGTCGACGGCGCCCAGGACCAGCCTGCGGAAAAGAGGAGGTACCCTGAGCAATCGCTCCTTCCCGTATTTGGCTTGAAGGACGATGACAAGGCGCTTTTTGCTGTGATCGAAGAGGGTTCCGCCTTTGCCCGGATCAAGGCGGATATTGCCGGCAGGCTCAACGACTACAACCGGATTTTTGCCGAATTTCAGCTGCTTGCCAACGGCAGCGTTGCGCTAAGTGAAAAGGCAAGCCATATCGATTTTTCGGGTACAGCCGCCATTTACCAGAAGCGGATGTACGAAGGCGACATTGTCATCCGCTATTTCTTTTTGACCGGTGAAGATGATGATTATATGGGCATGGCCAATACCTACCGCAGCTACCTGATGGATAAATATCAGCTGAAGCCCCTTGCGCCAGCCGGCGGCATTCCATTCTTCCTGGAATTGGTGGGCGGTATTGATACGCGGGAGCCGATTCTGGGTATTGCCCAGGATGTGATCCGCCCTTTGACCACCTTTGATCAAGCGCGGTCAATTCTGCAGGAGCTGTCGCAGCAGGGTATCGGCAATATTAAATTGAAGTATCTGGGCTGGCTGAGCGGCGGTGTTAATCATGATTACCCAGTCCATGCCCAACCTGAAAAAGCCTTGGGGGGAGCCAAAGCTTTTCAGGAATTGGTTGAGTTTGCTGCCGGCAGTGGATATGAGCTGTATCCGAGTGTAGGCTTTCAGAGTGTTTATATGGGCAGCAGGCTGAACGGGTTTAGTCCAAAACAGGATGCCGCCCGCCTGTTGAACAATCTTGAGGCCAGGAGATATGCATATTGGCTGGATGTCTTTGAAAGAGCCTATCCAGTTAGTTACGTGCTGTCCCCCAGGGTATTGGAGCAGACCGTGGATCGATTCCTGGCGGATTATCACAAGTATGCAGTACCCAACCTTGCTCTTTTGGATTTGGCGTACGAGCTGAACTCCGATTTCAACAACGACCTGAGAAAGTTTGTTGACCGTGAACAGACGCTGAACATTGTTACCCGGCAGTTGGCGAAGATGAGGGATTCAGGCTACAAGCTCATGGTGGATTACGGCAACAGCTATGCCATACCCTATGCCGATGCCATCGTCAACATGCCGACCCAGGGAAGTTCATACTATATTGTTGATCAGGAAATCCCGTTTTATCAGATAGTGGTACACGGCCTTGTACCCTATGCCGGCAGGCCGATAAACCTGGCTGCCCATGTTCAGGATGCTTTCCTGAAAATGATCGAGACAGGGGCTTACCCGTATTTCATCGGCAGTTTCCAGGATTCTTCCGCTGTGAAGGACACTAGATTTGCCAATCTGTACTCGCTGCATTATAACGACTGGCTGGAGCTTGCTGCAGAAATGTACCAAAGGGCGAATTCTGCTTTGAACGATGTTCAGAATCTCAGGATCGTTGACTACCGGAAACTGGCTGACAATGTGTTTCAAACTGTTTATGAAAACGGCAGGGCGATCATCGTTAACTATAACGAAGAACCGGTCCAGGTAAAAAACTGGCAGGTCGGTGCCAAAGACTTTATTGTACTGGAGGGCATTGCTGATGAGAATTAGATTTTGGCCGCGTTTGACCCTCAGGCGCAAGCGGGCAATATGGGGGTATGTCTTCATCAGCCCGTTCATCATTGGTTTTATTGCCTTCTTTTTAGGGCCCATGGTCCAATCGATCATTTTCGCCTTTAATGAGCTGACCATTAAGGCAGCAGGTTTTAATCTTACCTATGTAGGCTGGGAAAACTTCCGGTATGCCCTCCGGGTTGATCCAGACTTCGTACGGGTGTTCACCGAGACGACAATCCAGATTTTGGTCGATCTGCCGGCGATCATCTTGTTCAGTTTCTTTGCAGCGAACCTTTTGAACCAGAAATTCCGAGGCCGGTGGATGGCGAGGGTAGTCTTTTTCCTGCCGGTGATTCTGACTGCCGGCATTGTTTATCGGTTTGAATCAGGCGATATTCTGACTGAAGTCCTTGATTATGTGCCGGAGGAGGCAGGTGGTGTTTTCTCGGTTTCCCAGTCTATGATGGGATTGCTGTTGATTCTGCGGATGCCCACATGGTTCGTCCAGTATATTGTGACGGCGGTGGAAAGAGTACCGGACATCATCAATGCATCCGCTATCCCGATTGTGGTGTTTTTGTCTGCCCTCCAGGGCATTCCATCCTCTCTGTACGAGTGTGCTGCCATTGAAGGGGCAACCGGTTGGGAGACATTCTGGAAAATCACATTCCCTTTGGTTTCGCCGCTGTTTTTAACCAATATCATCTATATCATCGTGGATTCGTTTACCCGCCCCGGCAACACACTAGTGGAGCTGATCAATGATTCGGCTTGGGGCCGGGGTATTTACGGGGTCAGTGTGGCAATGACCTGGATGTATTTTGGTGTAATAGCCCTCATCCTTGTACTGGTGTTCTTGCTCTTAGCCAAGCGTGTCGTTTATATGGAGGAGTGATTAAACATGGCTGCCGAACTGGGTCGCAAACTTGAAGAAATGCCCGAAGTGCGCCGCAAAAGCAGGTTTTTAACCTCCCACTTCTATGGAGAAACACTGTGGGCACTTGTGCGGGCAATACTGGTCGCGGGCATCTGTTATATCATTATTTACCCGCTGTTGATCAAACTGTCGTCTTCAATGATGACGGAAAATGACATGTATGATATGCTGGTAAAATGGATTCCCAGGAAGCTGAACTATGACAGCATTGTCCAAAACTACTCACTGCTGTACGGTTATATGAATTATCCAAAAGCCTTGTTCAACTCACTCATCCTGGCTGCAACCGTTGCTCTGCTGCAGATGATTTCCAGCGCCTTGATCGGCTATGGTTTTGCCCGCTTCGATTTTTTCGGCAAAAACCTGTTTTTCACCCTGGTAATCCTGACGCTGCTGGTGCCGCCCCAAATGATCATGGTTCCTTTGTTTTTGAATTTCCGGTTCTTTGACTTCTTCGGGATTATGCCTGTGTCCGTAAACCTATTGGGGACTTATTGGCCGTTTATCCTTACTTCCATAACCGGAATGGGGCTGAGAAACGGGTTCTTTATCTACATCATGCGCCAAGTTTTCAAAGGTCTGCCGAAAAGCTTGGAGGAGGCCGCCCTGGTGGACGGGGCCGGGTATCTGCGGACATTTGCGACCATCATGGTCCCGGGAGCCGCTTCCGCCATGCTGGTGGTGTTCCTGTTTGCCTTCGTCTGGCAGTATAACGACTATCAGTTTACCCGGATGTATTTGTCCGGCAGTGCCACATTTCTGCCGTTTGCCCTTGAACAGCTGACACGGACTTTCGATGTGGAAATGTATTCCAAGGAGTATATATCGATCCTAAACAATACCGGGATGATCATGTTCATTGCGCCATTATTGCTGCTGTATGCTTTCCTACAGAGATACTTCATTGAGAGTATCGAGCGTACCGGTATTGTTGGCTGACTGATGGCATACCGGAGGAGGTGGTTGCCGGGATAGCCTGGAGTGCTGTAAGAAGTTTAACATCAAACAAACAAAAGAGGTGACAGATTGATGAAAAGACTGATTCCGGTTTTATTGCTGTTGGTGATCGTCTTTGCAGCCGGAGCAAAGGCTGCCGATACACTTAAGATTGATCTTGGCGGCCGCACGGTTCGCATTCAGTCCCAGTGGTACAACATCACACCTTTGGGGCCTCGGGGTGCCTACAACTGGTACGATCCTGATGAAAGGCTGCAGGCACATATTGAATCGGTGGAGAAAATGTTCAACTGCAAAATCGAGTTTGTGCTTCAAGGCAACGCCGAAGACGCCCTTGAAGAGCTGCGGCTTGCTGTGTTAGCCGGCGACCAGCCTTTTGATTTCTTCGCCCATTCGATTACCCCGGCGTTGATTGGCGACGGGCTGGTGCAACCGCTGAATGATTACATAGGCCCCAACTTCTATGATGCCTATCCGAAGCTGTTCAGGCGCCCTGATCCCCGCATAGGCGCAAGCGTAGGCGATACGATCTATACATTCGAGTACAACAACCATTCTTCTGAAGCCAGATATCTGGTCTGGAACAAGAGTCTGTTTGAAAGGGAAGGCGTTGAAAGCCTATACGATATCTATGAGCGGGGCGAGTGGACATGGGATAAGTTTGAAGAAGTAGTCCATGCCCTGACCAAAGACAAAGACGGTGACGGAATCACAGATCAGTGGGGCATCCGAAGCGTCAACGTGAGAGATGAGATCATTGTCATGCTGGTGTCCAACAGTGCCAGAGTGTCGAAGACAACTGAAGACGGCAAGCTCGTCTTCGATCTGCTCAATCCCCATGTGATCGAAACTCTTGAGTTCATGCAGCGCCTGTATCGTGACGGTGTCTGGGCACGGCGCGGCCAGGCTGAGCTTGAGCAAGCTGCAATGACGATCCAGATTGGCACCGAAATTTCCGGCAAATCATATCAGGAACACTTCCAAACCATTGGTGACGAGTGGGGGTTGATGCTGCCGGCGCAGGGCCCAAACGGCAAGAACGAGTTTAACATGTTCGTTGACGCCAGAGGCGCGATCCCGGTTTATGTGGAGGATCCTGCTGCTATCATTGAGGTTGTCAGTGCCCTGTGGCAGATCAAAGAGCCTTATATCGAAGATATGGAATCCTGGGAAGAAACCTATTGGGAGCGGTACACGTCCGGTTTGTTCGACATTGAATCCTATGAACTGCTTTCCAATCCACAGGTGACACCGGTATTCCTTCCTACCCAGCTTGAACGGTCAGTCCTGTTCGAGAGCAGCAACCCGGCGGCCTTTGTCAAAATCATAGTCAACGGCGAAAGCGCCACCAGCGTTCTCGCTGCGGAGCAGCCGGTATGGCAGGCTCAATTGGATGAGATTCTCAAGCAGTAGCGGCGTCAGCCATCCGAGGTTGCTGAACTAATATTGCGAGGTTAAAGTCTGCTTTCGCTGGAAGCGGACTTTAATTCTCAAAGGAGAGGGGATGCGCATGAAATACGGTGTTTCTTACTACCCTGAGCACAAGGAGCAGGCGGAAATTGCCCATGACATTGCCCTGATGAAGGAAGCAGGGATCAACTTGGTGCGGATGGGTGAGTTTGCCTGGTGCAAATTTGAGCCGGTTGAAGGCCAGTATGACTTTGCCTGGCTTGACCCGGTAGTTGAGGAGCTGGGGGCCAATGGAATCCAGACCATTATCTGTACTCCCACAGCCTGCCCCCCTGCCTGGCTGGTGGAAAAGCATCCGGAGATTCTCTACGTTGACAACCGGGGTATAACCCGGCCTTTTGGTGGCAGGAGGCATTATTGCTACAACAACCCTGTCTACCGTGGGTATTCCCGCAAAATCGCCGAGGCGATTGGGGCTCATTATGGCGGCAGTCCTTACGTTTTTGCTTTCCAAATCGACAATGAACTGGCGCAGGAGGGGACAGGCCGCTGCCGCTGCCCTGTTTGCCGAAAGAAATTCCAGCAGTGGCTGGAAGGCAAATACGGCACTATTGTTGAGCTGAACCGGAGAATGGGCACGGTTTTCTGGGGCCAGGCCTATGATCGTTTCAGCCAGATTAATCTCCCTGTGAACACTATTGAACCAAATACGCAGCAGGCAATCCCCGCCTTCTTTGAGAACCCCTCCCTGCGCTTGGATTTTGAGCGTTTTTGCAGTGATTCCAATATCGAGTATCAGAATATCCAGCGGGATGCGCTGAAAAAATACACGGATAAAATTGTAACAACCAATGCTACAGGGCTTGCCACCAACAGCATTGATTATTACAAGGCATTCCAAGGGTTGGACTGTTATGCATTTGACTATTATCCCAGCCTTAGAGATTTGGAAATCAGCTCGTTCCCCTATGCCCATGCCAGAGGTGTCTGCGGCAAAGATTTTTGGCTTTTGGAGTTCCAGTCCGGCGGCGGGCACGGCTTGTGGGGTTCGGGAAGGCTGCAGCCGTACCCTGGTGCCCTGCGGCAGGCGGCGGTACATGCATTTGCCGCAGGAGCGGATCTGGTGGCTCATTTTCAATTTAGGACCTTTCCTTTTGGGGCGGAACAGCTCAACTATGCAGTCGTGGACATAGACGGGATTCCCAGGAGACGGTTCTATGAAGTCCAGGCGGCGGCCCGGGATTTAAAGAAACTTGGGAGCGTCTTGAAGCACTCCCGCTTTGACAATGAAGTAGCCGTCTGCTTTGATTATCAATCTCTCTGGGCGCTCAAAATCAAACCGATAGCCAAAGACTTTAATTACGTCAAATTCTGTACTGAAATCTATCAGCAGTTGGCCAGGCTGGGTGTGGGAGCCGATGTGATACCGTTTGGCCGTGATTTGGACAAATACAAGGTGGTAATTGTCCCGGCTCCGATTATTATGAGTGACGATTTCAAGCGGAGGCTAAAGCAATATGTTTACAACGGCGGCGTTTTGCTGTCCACGTTTCTAGCCGGCATCAAAAATCCGGATAATATTGGGATTGCCGAGTCACTGCCCTGCGGGCTCACAGGGCTGTTTGGGATCAGGGTTGGTGAAGTGGAACCTGTGGTGGAGCGGACAAAAGCCACGATTGCTTTAAAGACCGGTGCAGGAGAAACCCGGGGAGTGAACAAGTACTGGGCTGAGACCCTTGAACCCAATGGTGCAGAGATGATCGGAGTATACGCCGACACTTTCCGGGAAGGGACTGGTGTGATCAGCAGAAACAGCTACGGCAACGGTGTGGCCTACTACCTGGGTACCGGGGTGGAGCCGCAGCTGTTGGGGGAATTGGCAAAACTCGCCCTCAAAGACGGGAGAGTCGCTTTACTGCCGTTTAAGGTTCAAGCGGGCATGAAGGTGTTTGTCCGGAAGTATGATCATCAAAACCTGTACTGCCTGTTCAATTTCAGTCAAGAGCCGGCAGCCATCAAGCTGGACCATGATTACTACGATGTACTGAATGGAGATTCTGTCACAGACGAAATTGTGTTGGAACCAAAGGGGTACCGTTTTTTGCTGGATTAGGCAGAGCAGGCTAAGGAGGTTATGGTGTTGATGAAACAGGTGCTGATCTTCACCAGCGGCGAACAGAATAAAAGAATTGCGTTTGGAATCGCCCTGCTTGAACGGGAGCTGGAAAAGGCAGGGTATACAATCGAGCAAAGGGTTATTACTGAAGAGTTTCACGACTACCGCCGGTATGGGGGCGAAAAAATATATGTTGGCTTAAAGGGCCGGGATCCGTTTATCGCCTGGTGTGAGGAGCAGGAAGTGCTCCTTTACCACAGACCCGGATTCCAAAAAGAGGGGTTCTATCTGGCAAGCTGCCCGGGGCGCCTGACAGTAGTGGCCGGAGCCGATGATGCAGGTGCTGTTTACGGCTGTCAGGAACTGGCCGGCCGGATAGGCAGCGAAGAAGGAATCCCCAAGAATCTGGCTTTCTATGATGCGCCCGAGTTTAAACTAAGAGGGCCCTGTTTAGGGCTGCAGAAGACCAGGATTGAGCCGCCGCGGCTGACGTACGAGTATCCCATCACTCCAGGCCGGTTTCCCTGGTTTTACGATCAAGAGCTGTGGCTGAAATTCCTTGATCGCCTGGTAGCTTACCGGTGTAATGTGCTTTACCTGTGGAGCGGGCATCCTTTTTCCTCCCTGGTTAAACTCAAAGAGTACCCTGAAGCACTGGAAGTGTCGGAGGCCGAATTTGAGCTTAACCGCGCCATGTTTAGGTGGCTGACGGAAGAGTGTGACCGCAGGGGAATTTGGGTTGTGCTCAAATTCTACAATATTCACATTCCCCATCCCTTTGCCGTGAAACACGGGCTGGAACAGCGGCAGGCCCGGATTCATCCCTTGGTGGCGGATTATACAGCCAAATCAATCGTGGAATTCATCAAGTCTTTTCCCAATATCGGGCTCATGGTTTGCCTTGGCGAAGCTCTCCGGGGTTACCATCACAAAACCGAGTGGTTTGTGAAAACGATTATCCCGGCGGTCAAGGAAGGGATGCGCCAGGCCAACATTAAGGAGGAGCCCCCCATTATCCTGCGGGCCCATGACTGCGATCCTTTTGCGGCCATTGAAGGCGCCGAAGGCCTGTATACCAATCTTTACACCATGTGGAAATACAACGGTGAAAGCCTGACCACCCATTATCCCAGGGGAAACTGGCAGGAACAGCACCTGGCGTTGAGCAGCATGAAATCCACCCATATCATCAATGTTCATATCCTGGCCAACTTGGAGCCTTTCCGCTATAACGCAGCAGGTTTCATTCAAAAATGCGTCCAGGCCTCTAAGTACAGGTTGGGCGGCAATGGTTTGCACCTCTACCCCCTCTTTTATTGGGATTGGCCATATGCACCGGACAAGGCTGAGCCGAGGCTTCTGCAGCTGGACCGGGATTGGATGTGGTATGAAGCCTGGTTCCGCTATGCCTGGAATCCGGAGCGGGATGAAAAGGACGAGGTACTATACTGGGCGAACAGAGTCAGCGAGCATTATTCCATCAGCCCCCATGCCGGCAGGATGCTTGTGGAAGCGATGAACAGCGCCGGACAGATCGCGCCGAAAATCCTGGGCAGGATCGGCATCACCGAGGGCAACCGCCAGACCTTCAGCCTGGGGATGACATTGAGCCAGATTACGAATGTCAACCGCTACGGCCCCAACCGGGAACTCTGGCATTCAGCTGCCCGAGCCGGCGAGCAGCCCGATGTCTATGTCAGCAGGGAACTGGCAGCCCAGCCCCATGTTGGCGAGACACCATATGATCTGATCGCCGAAGTGAGATCTGATGCCCAAACAGCATTGACCAAGTGTGAGCAGGCCTTGAGCGAGATTGCCAATCCCGGTGACGAGCTTGAGCGGATAAAAGGCGACATTGAAGCACTGTACCACCTGGCAGAGTTTTACTGCTGCAAGCTGGAGGCGGGCATGGAAATCTTGAAGTACAAATATACCATGGATGAGAACTTCAGAAGTGATTTTACCCTGCTGGACAAAGCAGAGCAATTGCTGGCCCAAAGCCTTGAAGCTTACAAACGGCTTACTGCCATCACTGAGGGGGCATATCTATATGCCAACAGCCTCCAGACCAGGCACCGCAAGATCCCGTTCCCTGACGGGGAGCAGTATTATCACTGGGCCCAGTGTTTGCCCGAGTATGAACAGGAATATGCCAATTTCAGGCACAACACAGCCAGGCTGAAGAAAGGTGATCTGCCGAGATTCGACAGTGTTTCAGCAGCGGCTTTGCCGGAAGCTTCTTTTAAGCTGCTGAGTGAAGAGTGCCAGCTTTACCAAGTGGCAAAGGGGGAGAAGCTGTTTTCCGACGGCAGCCAGATCATCTATGATGTGATCAAGCCGCTGGAAGGCCTTACGGGTATCCGCATGGATCACACCACAGCCCGGGGCAAGGGGTGTGCGGTCAGGATCGAATTGGCGGAGGACAGCCAGATTTTGATCGGCTATGTAAAAGACAGGGATCCGAAGTGGCTGCAGGCCCCGGAACTGGAGACCAATGCCCACGCCGATGACCGGGGCTGTGTGAAAGTACGCTTCAAAAACGCCATCAAGGCTACAGACTGCCCACCCATCGACATCCACGCGCTTCAGTATGAAAAGGGGATCCATGAGCTGTACTTGGGCACCGGCAGTTTCCTGATTGTGGGCGTGGTGCCAAAAAGTGTGGATCTCGACGCTTTCGGCGGCAAGCATAAAAATGACGGGCCTGAAACTCTCGACTGGTTGTACTCCAGCCTAAGCCGGATTGGGGGCGGCAGCGAATGACCTCGAAAGAAAGAGTGCTGAAGGCAATTGCTCATCAGGAGCCGGATCGTGTCCCTGTAGGCGAATGGGGCATTGACCATGATCATGTAAGCAGGATTATCGGGCGCCATACCTACTACCGCAACCGTAAAGATGAGACTATTGCGTTGTGGGAAGGCAGGCGGGACGAGGTTGTGGAAAGCTATAAGGAAGATTATGCGGAACTGGTGGAGAAACTGGACTATGACATCATTACAGTTGATCTGGTGCCGCTGAAGGGCTATACTCATCCTGATCCGCCCCGGAAAACAGGGGACGGGGTCTGGGAGGATTCCCAGGGCCGGGTTTACAAATATGCCGCCAGCAATGATTCCATCCTCTGCATTGACCCCCGGCGCCCGGCGAAAGAGACCGTCACAGCGGCGGAAATCGATGCGTATTGTGCTAAGCTTGATCAGTTGGATGACTCCATTTTCGAGCTGGTGGACTACTTCGGCGCCAAGTATGGGGAAGAAAAGGCTGTTTTGTTCCGGGGCATCGATGTTTACGACAGCCTGATGGATATCTTCGGCGGCAGCCAGGAGCATCAGCTGATCCTGCCTTTGATTGCACCAGATGAAATCAAAAAGATGTACCGGTATGCCGTGGAGTACAACAAGAAGTTGATTGAACACTGTGCCAAACACAATGTATTGATCTGTATGCAGGGGAAGGATTTTGGGATGAACAACTCGACAATCATGTCTCCGGCTGTGATTCGCGACATTTACTTGCCCCTGATTAAGCAGGTGAACGCCATGACTGTAGAATACGGCATGATCCCGTTTTTCCACTGCTGCGGCAACATCTGGAGCATTCTCGATGACTTTGCGGCGGCAGGGTACAAAGGTTATCAATCAATTCAGGAAACTGCGGGAATGGACACGAAACTGGTAAAGGAGCAATACGGGGATACCCTCACCCTCTGGACAGGGATTCAGTGTGAAACTCTGATTGAGGGCAATCCGGAAGAGGTTGAGAAAGAGGTGCGCCGGAATCTGGAGTTTTTAATGCCCAAAGGCGGCTTTATTTTCGGCTCCACCAACTCTGTCCAGTTCGGGGCTAAGACCGACAATTACCTCAAAGCTCTCGAAGTGGTGCGAAAACACGGTATTTACTGCTGATTTAGGGAGGATCACGATGAACTACCGCCAAAAGG
>JAAYNP010000084.1 GCA_012520795.1 Bacillota bacterium | reverse complement strand
TTGTATATTGCGTTTTTCCAGAAGTATGATGTTATCCAGTACAGTCTGAGTGATCGGCGGTTTTTCTTCTACAGTGAGGCTGTATGCAGAGTGGGCGCCACAAGGTATTCCAGGCTTAAAGATAATGAAACAGGTGAAACGTTTGAGACAAGCGCGCATGAGGTTGCTTATATCCTTGAGAAGATCGGCGGGAACTGGCTTGTCGTAACAGGAGAGACAGCCAAGCCAGCCGTGATTGATTAACACGGGTTAGAGCATATATGCCGATGGGTCTGGCATGCGGGGACAACGTATAGATCTAGTGTATGGTGGGCTGTCGAGTGTATAGATCTTCGTGTGATGAGATCGCGTGAAACACGGATTAGGTGTGGTATTGAGCCTGGATTTTACAATTACAGGTGAAAAAATCACATGAAAATATAGGTGACCGGAGTGGACTATTGAATGCTTGTTCGTTTTAGTATACAGAATTTTCGCTCATTTAATGAGCAAACATCGATTTCCATGGTTGCCAACGGGCGGCTGAACCAACTGATGGGCCACACGATGGACCACACGATGGACCTATGCGATATACGCGATATGCGCCTGCTGCGGGGAGCCTTTGTGTTTGGGGCGAATGCTTCCGGGAAATCAAATCTGATTCGTGCTGTGAATTTTGCCAGGAAGCTGATACTGGACGGCTCGACACAGGGAGCACGATTGGATCAGTACTACAGACAGAGGAATGGTAAACAAGGGAATGGAATCGAACGTCCAGGTATGTTTCAGTTTGACTTCATTATTAATGGCAGCGTTTATATCTATGGGTTCACTTTTTCATATATGGATGGAACAATTGGTAAAGAGTGGTTGTATCAGCGCCAGAGAGAACGCCTCAATAGGATTATCTTTCTGCGAAACGAGCATGGAGTTATCACGAAGCTTAGAATGATCGGCAGGCCTAAAACCCGCTTTGAGGTCTATGCCAGAGATGTTCAATTCCAGCCAAGAAACCTTCTCCTTTCAACACTTGCGCAGAAATCAGGGGATGATGTCTTTCAGGTTTTTAGCGAGGTGTACAACTGGTTCGACAATCTTATCGTGATTTTCCCTGACTCGATGCCTACAATGTCTACAATGCCTGCACTATCAGCACCTGCACTACCTGTCCCTCCATTTGCAAGCCATGAAGCTGATCTGCGCCGTGAGTTCAGTGAGCTTCTATCCTATTTTGATCCGGGCATTGCTGCGATCTACAGCCAGGGAGTTGGCGAATTGCTCGATTTAAGCGATGAATCGGCGGGAATCCAAAGACTTTTTAACCTGGTGCAGCTTCTGTCGGTTAACACTGAGAATAGGGTTGCTTTTATCGATGAACTTGACCGCAGCATGCATCCCAATCTGACACTTGAGTTCGTCAAGCTGTTCTATGATTTGTCGGCAAACAAGCGGCTCCAGATGATTGCCACCACCCATGAATCCGGGCTGTTGGATTTCAATCTGCTTCGAAGGGATGAGATCTGGTTTGCCGAGCGGAAAGAAGAAGGTTCCACGCTGTACTCACTTGATAGTTTTAAGGTCCGTTTTGACAAACATATCGAAAAAGATTACTTGCTCGGCCGATATGGCGCAGCGCCGTTGTTCACAAGATCGCCTTCACTGCCGACAATGATTTCTCATAATCCGGATGATTTGTGACCTCGTCAAGATACTCGGTGTATGTTACACGGTTTTGCGCGTCCAATACCAGAACGGCTCTGGCCAAAAGGCGCATTTCCTCAATAAGTACTCCGTATGCCTCCCCGAATTTCACATCCAATAATCAGAGAGGGTGGTTGCGTCTTCATGCCCGGCATTGCCGCATGCTCTTTTTTGGGCAAAGGGCAGATCCACACTCATAGTAATAACTGCACGTTATCAAGGGAACCGAAATCCTGAAGTGAGACAGGGTTGAAATCATTGCCAACAAGCGTGAAATCAGGTGCCGTATCACCGGCAGCAAGCTGTTTTCCACGGACAGTAACGGGATTGCCCCGCATAGTTATCTTACGCCGATCTATCATTTTAACACCTCCCGGGTGGTTGTATCGGTATACTTCTGGATCGATAATAATTATTCTTCTCGAAAACCGAAATTTAAGTCAAGCTAAATGTAATCACAGAGTATTTTGCTATTAATTTACCGGCTTGTGAGTGAATTTTAATCAAAAAGAAGGATTTGTACCTTCAGTTACGTAATAGATAAATAAGCCCTATATTTCAACAACTACATTTACAGGAGGGAACAGCCAAATGAGAAAAAACTATCTTTTACTTGTAACTGCGTTGATTTTAGCTGTTGGTTTGAATGGATGCTTTTTGTTCAAAAATGTCGGTGCACCATCAGCGATCGTTGTCAGACCGGACTCGGTTGAGATCAATCTCTACAGCGGGATCTTCACAGTTGAAGTGACTGCAACTGTCCAAGATGAGAAAGGTAACGATATTGAAGTAGATGAAGAAGAGATTGAATGGGCGATCGCAGACAGCGAAGTTGCTTCACTGAGCGAGACTAAAGGCCGTAAGGTCACCGTAGAAGGCAAGGAGGTTGGAGAGACCGCATTAACAGTTTCATTCGGCGACTTGGATCCTGTTGTGGTAGAAGTTAAGGTGATAGACGAAGAAATTGTGCTTCCGGAAGGCGTTTATAAAGCACCAAAAGTGTCTGAACCGCTGGCAGTCGGTGAAGAGTGGCCGGTTGATCTGGCTAATGCCTGGTCTTGGTCGGGAAAACCCGAGGGCTATGAGGGCGAGGACGAGCTGGGCTTTAATGTCTGGGTGTTCTGGGATGATGACAATGTGTATATCCAATGGGATGTGGTAACACCACTGCCGTTGGAGAACAAAAAGACAGAACGCTACATTTTTGAAGAAGACAGTCTTGAGTGGGAGATTAACGTACTCGGCACCAGTGACAAACAAAAATGGATGTTCGCACTTACGGAGGAAAAGGGCTACGAGGTTCTTGTTCGGTACCCTGATAGGGTTTACTATGTAGTCGGTGACCAGGATCCATATCATCAATTAGAGATCGCGGAAACCGACAATGGCTATCGCGGCCAAGCGATCATCAGTATGGAAGATCCAGGCATGGCTCCCTTTAACATCGGAATTGGGACAAAACTGGAGTACTCGGTCCAGGTCAACGATTGTACGGACGATGAGAGCCGCACCCGCCTCATCCTTGGCGGATTCGTTGACAATGAGTATCGTCAACTCTGGTTCATGTACAGGTAAACAGACGATCAACAACTGTGCGTCTTGAACCGCAAAGGCACTTTCCCGGGGATGGGAAGGTGCCTTTTTTGAGTCCTGCATCAGGGCATAAAATTACAGAAAACCATAAAAGAGCATATAAAACATAATCAAAGGCAAGAAAAGAGGAAGGGATTTAGAAATGTATGTATAATTATACGTATAAATATAGATGCAAGAGGGGAGTTTGGATGGGAAAAGTGATGAGAGTGCCGGTCCGTAGGGAAATCTGGCAGTGGGCGATTGCCGAATCGGGGAAAGATGCCGCAGAGATTGCTGCCAGGTATCCTAAGCTGGAGCAGTGGGTCAATGGAATTGAGCATCCTACCTTCAAGCAGCTGAAAGATGTCAGCGATTTTCTCCAAGTGCCCTTTGGCTACCTGTTTCTGGAAAACCCTCCCCAAGATGCAGCCGCCGCTGAATTCCGGGTGCTTCAGAGCAAGCTGCCGGCAATGAGCAAGAATCTTAAGGACACTATTCTGGAGATGGGGATGCGCCGCAACTGGATGAGCGAGTACCGCAAAGGATTGGGCTGGGAGCAATTGGAGATCATTGCCCGGTTTAGAGAAAGAAGCGGACAGGCAGCAGCCGACGCTTCCCTGGCCAGGAAACTCCTACAGCTGGCTGACAAGTGGCACCAAGAGCCGCGGGATCTCGATGCAGTCTACAACCTGTTGAAGAAGAAGCTGGAAGCTGTAGGGATTCTCGTGATGCAAAGCGGCATTGTGGGTACATATACAAGGCGCCGGCTGGATATCAATGAATTTAGGGCTTTTGCCCTGTCTGATCCTGTGGCGCCCCTGATATTCATCAACCGCAATGACAGCAGGACCGGGAGGTTGTTCAGCCTAGTCCACCAGTATCTGCACATCCTTTTAGAACAGGATGATTTGTTTACGGCTCAAGACGAGGAAGTTGTATACGGTGAAAACGAAATTAGCAGGCTTACAGCGGAATTTCTCATGCCTGAGGCTGAAATCGTGGAGCTGTGGCAGGAATCGGGGGAAGTGCCGGCACAGATTGAGCGTTTAAGCAAGATGTTCAAAGTCGGCAGGCCAGCCCTGGCCGCAAGGCTGACAAACATGGGTTTGATCGATGTCGCTCCGGTTGAGGCCGTGGATGATCATGGTTTATCTGGAGTACCGGAAAACAGTGGTCAAAAACCCCAAACCCCCAACTACTACCGGACATATAGTTCCAGAGTGAGCAAGGCGTTTAGGGAAGCTGTGATCCGGAGCGCGGAGGCCGGGCAGACAGAGTACACCTACGCTTTTAAGCTGTTGGGTGTTAACGGCAAGTCTTACGATAAAGTAAAAGAGAGTGTGATGGCCCGTGACTAAGCAGTATGTGCTCGATGCAGATTTATTGATCAACGCAAGCAGAAATTACTACGCTTTTGATATCGCTCCTGCGTTTTGGAGCCAACTGGTAGCCAAAGGCCGGGGCCGGGCCATATTTGTGGACAAGGTGTGCAGCGAAATCTGTAAGGCCGGCGATCAGCTGTCCGAGTGGTTTCAGGCAAATGCAGCGGCTTTTGCGGTTAAGAGTTCTGAGGATGCAGAAGTTACTGCGGCTTATTCCAGGATCATCACCGCGGTTGAAGGAAACACCACTTATTTCGCGTCCGCAAAAGCTGCTTTTGCCAACTCGGCAGAGTCGTGGCTGTGCGCCCATGCATTAGCATATGGTTATACAGTTGTGACACAGGAAGCATTTGAACCAAAAAGCAGACATGAGGTAACCGTACCAAATGTCTGCCGCGAATTTGATCTTGAATATCTCGATCTTTTTCAGCTGATCAGAGTGCTGGGGATCAGGTTCGAAGCCTAAGCCCCTGTCTCAAATTTCAACAAGCCGTTTAACTGTTGGGCCAGTTGGTTCAGATGCTCGGCCATGGAGCTGACCTCCGCTATGGTGGCCGATTGCTGTTCAGTAGTGGCGGCGACCTCCTCGCTTCCGCCGGCGATCTCCTGCATCGATGCTGCTACAGAATTGATGTCGGTGTTGATCGCCTGTATTTTTTCGATAATCTCACTTAGGGCTTCAACAGCGGACAATGCTGATTTGGCTGTCTCTTGAACATGAATCGAGTTGTTCTTGATCTCCTGCACCGCCTTGGCTGCATCCTGCTGCACCTGGTTGATCATTGCGGCAATGTCCCCTGAAGCTTTGGATACTTCTTCAGCAAGCTTGCGGACTTCATCCGCCACAACCGCGAACCCTTTCCCGTACTCACCAGCCCTTGCCGCCTCGATTGTGGCATTCAGCGACAAAAGATTAGTCTGATCAGACACGTCGTTGATTGTGGTAATAATCTGTCCGATTTCACGGGATCTGGTTCCCAAGCTTTCTATTATCTTTGCTGTGTCTTCGATCCTGATGCGCAAAAGACTGACCTGTTCAGCTACGAATTCCACGCTTGACCGGCCGTTGTTCGCCACCTTGGAAACGTCGTTGGAGGTCTGATCAATAAACTGTGTTTTCGTATTCACGAGCTCTACTGCTGCGGAGAATTCGCCGGCAGTGGTGGCCACCTGCTCTATGGCAGCATAGGTTTGTTCTGTTGCTGCCGCCAGGTGTTCGCTGTCACTGGAGAGGGGTTTGGCCACTTCCCTGATCTTCTGGGCCACCGTCATGATCTGCTGTGCGCTGCGGCTGGCTTCCGTTGCCTGCTTCTGGGCAAAGACGATAACCTGCCTTGTTCTGTTTGTGACAAACCCGGCAACACTGATGGAAAGCCCAAAAATCAATCCTGTGCGCAGCCAGAAATTGGGGGTAAAAGAGACATAAGCTTCGGGTACCAGGGAAGCGGCAACAGCATTGAACAGGATCGTAATGGCACCGTAAAATAGGACCAAGTCAATCCTGAAATACATCACCACCCCTATAGTAAAGCCGAACATGGCTGCAATAATTGAATAAGTCTTTTGCGAACAAAACAGGAATACAAGCAGAGCTGCAACAATTGTTACATAGGCAAAGGCCCGAAAGCCGATGAACCGCTTCCATCTGCCGATCCGAAATAGAACTAGCAGCGCAGAAGTGGCTACAAACACTCCAGTGGTTGTCCAGCTGATGCCCAGTACGCTATAGATGATGATAAAGACTAGGAAACAGAACAATAAAGCATAGAAAATCACTTTGTCCACGATTTGATTATGCTGTAACAGTACATCGTCGTTCACAATACCTGCCCTCCAATAAGCGTGTTTGTGCTTTGGTTTGCCCCTATAATGTATCACAAATTTGCCGAAAGGGCAAGAATTTCGAATTTTAAAGATAGTATCAACCTATAGGACGGCTGCTCAATCGCGCCGATAAAACATGGCTTACATGGCCTTCTGCACTACAGCCAACTAACAAGTTTCTATACCTACGCATTGCAAGTATGCCTGGCCATTGGTTGTTTAGATTTTTAACGCCGTCAGCAAGCGGTTCATTTCTCCTCGCTTACCACTGAATATTGCCTTGAACAGGGCTTCTCTCGTGTCATCATCGG
>JAAYNP010000083.1 GCA_012520795.1 Bacillota bacterium | reverse complement strand
TGCATAAGTATCGACAAAAGGCAACCCATACTTGGCAGCAAGCTCTTTAATGATTCGATTGCGCCTGAGGAGAGTCTCTGTAGGAAACCGATCGAGATGGATCAAAGGAAGCCCCACTAAAACGAGCTTCCTTGGTAGGGCAAGTTCAATCAGCTGCTCATAGATCTCCCTAAACTGGTCATCCTGAGTGCAGCATTTTTTTCTTGCTGCTTTTGGCCCGTTTTGTACCTTCCATACCAATGAGAGCGAACTCAGATAAGGCAGCAGGAGGTCATTAGTGCCGATAGCAATGATGATCGTGCTGATATCCTGATAGCGGGGGTTGTTTAAATATTTCCGCAGCCTTTTTAATGCACCCCAGGTCGTATCACCGTTGACTCCCTTGTTGACTATTTTGACCCTTGGCTTCAGAAAATCGAGATATGAATACCCTAGATGGCCGAGAGTCAAGCTGTCTCCCAAGCATAGAATCATTTGCCGTTCACCCTATCTGAGTCTAAAATTTCCTCACTTGTTTATCTGATCAGTTTTGATATCAACCCGGTCATCAATTACAGTCTTCCAGGTTTCTAGTCTATACTCCTCTAGAATCTCGTTAATACAAGCCTCTGTTCCCCCGATATAAGTCGCTGTTCCATGTATACCACTTTGATTAGCAATACCACTTGATCTTCGCCGGATTCGGCTCATCCTCGACAGCTACAGCTTGTAAGGCGGCGGTTATATCAGCACAGACTTCTTCTGCGATCATATTGTACACTTCGGCACTTTCGTTCAGCCCTACACGGTCATAGGCAATAGCCGCCGCACCGTAGAAATAAAGGCCGAGTGAGTGTGACAGTGTATGCACCACAGCAGAGGCTTGTCCGCAGGCGCGAGCCGCTGCCTGGGCTGCCGGGTCTGCATCAAGTTCCCTGGCAGCTTGATGACATTCTTGTAAAATCACGTTCTTGACCACAGTAAACTTTACCTTGCCCTCAAGGTAGTCTCTGGCAGCAATAAGCGCATTGCGGGGCCGGGGATCATTAGGGCAGCGCTCCTCGAAAATCGGGAGAATCTTTTCCCAAGCATAGTCAATACACCAGTTGCAGATAGTTTCCTTACTTTGAGTATCAATCAGGTTCATCAGTGCGATTGTTGATGGCGCATTCACATCTCCAAGCATTTTGCGCAGTTTCTTTGCCATAAATCCAGCCCTTCCTTCATAAGTATCTCTATCCTGCTTAATCCGCCTACCAAGGAAATGAGCCATGACAGATCGGTACTTTCCTTCTTTTTATGCCCAATAAACTCCTGCTCTATAGTGACTTCAACTTACTTCCTGCAAAAAAAAGTCTTGCGCTTATCATATCAATATGATATCATATACATATCATCAAAGTGGGAAAGGAGAGAATTATGCGAGAGAAAATACTAAAAGCTAGAACGGGCATGCCAATGTTAATTCTCTTCATCTTACTCTATTTGGCAGCCATTGGCCTGATCATTATCGGTGTTGTTCTCCTTGATCGAGGAGTCAGTGCAATCGGAGGAGTGATATTGACTGTAGGCATTCTGTGGGTAATTGTTGGTGTTATCCCCTTTATGGGGCTGAAAATCATCAAACCACAGGAAGCTCTGGTATTAACGCTGTTCGGCGAATACATCGGAACACTAAAGGAGCAAGGTTTCTATTTTGTTCATCCCTTTGCGGTGGCCGTAAACCCTGCAGCCAGAACTCGGCTTGGGCAAAGCGGCGATGTAGAGAGCGAAGGTAAACTCAGCCTCACCGTTGCACAGACGGGCAACGTATCCGTGGATCCCAGATTGAGCAAGAAGGTATCCCTGAAGATTATGACCTTAAGCAACAGCAAGCAAAAAGTGAATGATGTCCTGGGCAACCCGGTGGAAATCGGAGTGGCAGTTATGTGGCGAGTTGTGGACACTGCCAAAGCTGTCTTTAATGTGGATAACTACAAGGAATACTTGTCGCTGCAAGCCGATAGTGCTGTAAGAGATATAGTCCGCATTTACCCCTATGATGTGGCTCCTGGCATTGATACCACCGGCGATGGTGAGCCGGATGAAGGAAGTCTCCGCGGCTCCAGCACCTTCGTTGCCGAACGGATCCGTAAACAACTTCAGGAAAAGGTTGAGAACGCTGGTCTGGAAATTCTCGAGGCACGCATTACTTACCTTGCTTACGCTCCGGAAATTGCTGCAGTGATGCTCCAAAGGCAGCAAGCCAGTGCTATTGTGGATGCCAGGAAGATGATCGTGGACGGCGCTGTCAGTATAGTGGAGATGGCGCTAGCCAAACTAAATGAAAACGACGTAGTTCAACTCGACGAGGAGCGGAAAGCCGCTATGGTCTCGAATTTACTGGTTGTCCTTTGCGGTAACAGGGATGCTCAGCCCGTGGTCAACAGCGGCAGTCTTTACTAGCAATGGCTGACAAGAAAAAACAGATCCCACTCCGCCTGTCGCAAAAACTTTATGAGGAGATTGCCGCCTGGGCTGCTGAGGATTTCAGATCGATTAATGGCCAAATTGAATATCTGCTGACCGAGTGTGTCAGGCAAAGGAAAAAAACTGGCCGATATGTTCCGGACAACTTAACAAAGAAACCGCCGGAGCGGTGAAACCAAAACACCCTGCTTTCTAATAAAGCAGGGTGCGTTTTATCATCATCCTCCACTATGCCGCCTTCCTTCAACTCCGTTCTTGAATCGTAACCCTAATTGTGTCCCCCGGCTGTTGACCGATTCTTGCCCTGATGTCTTTGCGGACACCGATGATGTAACAGATAGAGCCATCGGTGTTCTTTACCCCCATGTTGACAATGCTGCCATCATACGGCTCGCCGTCAGGTGGCATGGACTTTCACCCGGCCTCTGCCAAACTCGGAGCGGATATCATAAGGAAAGATGACATAGGCACCACCCTTGTCCGCAGGTTGAATCACAGCGTCAAATTCGTAGAGTTTGGGATTCACAAGCTCCCCCACCTTCCTAGTTGACACAAGCCGTGCCCTAGTGCTTGCCTGCAACGATAATCGTACCAGCCCTTTGATTGCTCCCAAGCGAATAAAGACATACTTCCTTATCGTATCTATCGCACAGTTCTATGAACTCAGCGAAAAGCCCGGGATTGTTCGTGATTTCCTCCAAAAACTCCTTGCCACAGTGATTAGATAAAGAACCGATTGCTGTTAGCCTGCTGATTTTCATACCTTC
>JAAYNP010000001.1 GCA_012520795.1 Bacillota bacterium | reverse complement strand
ATTCCCAACCGTTCCAGTTCCGATTGCAGGACAGGCTGCTGCAGGGTCCAGTCCATGCTTTGGATCTCAGGCCTGGCTGCAATGGCCTCCAACGTGGACAAGTGGATCGTAATGCGGCTCTCCACATAATGCGCCGATTCTTCAGCCTGCATCAAAAGAGCCTGTTCCACCTGCTTGATTACGGCTGACGATCCTCTCAGGTATGCCAAAAAACCAAGCCCCAAGCAAATTACCAGGATTAAGACACCTACAGAGAAACTGATCCGCCCAGCAATACTCCGTCTCATCAGGAACTCCTCCTCGCATATGCTTGAATGTTAACCGTTCCTTTACAAATTCGACTCATCATGCTCTTGTCAATATTCAATAAAGATAATCTTTATCAATATATCTTGTCAGTATCAGAAATTCTCGTTTGATGCAAAAAGTCCTGCATTAATGATCGGAAAACCCCAAGACAATTCACGCTTACCTTGGGGTTTCACATCCAGCTGCCGGCAGGGGCTGCCGCTATTCCACAATCCTCACCTGATCAAAATCAATGATCAGCTGGTTGGAAATCGGTGTGCCCGGCGCCAAGCCCGGCTGCGGCACAGTACGGATGCCCACTTCTCTGGTCAACACCTGCGGCATCATTGTTGTCAGGCCGTTTTCATCCGCCGGGAAAGGTACGGACTCGATCACAACACTCACCGGCTCCAGCCCCGCCCGGCAAGCCGTGACAGTGATCAGCCCAGCTTCCCTGGTGGAGCGGATGAACACCCGGTTGACACCACTTTCAGCATATACATAGGTGGGTTCATGCTGGAGATACTTGGTGCCGCTGTTGTAACCACCAAGGAAGACAGCGGGCCCTTCAATGCTGAAATCGATTCGCCCGTAATCCAGCGGATGGACCCGCCCGTAAGCATCCACCATTTCCACATCAATGAAGGCAACATCCGAACCATCAGCCCACAGGCCCTCTGGGCCTGTCACCGGTGTCAAGCGGATTTGGACTACTTCATCGACCGTTTCAATCCTGTGCCGCACCAGCTCTTCACTGGAGGGGCCGAAGCCAACCGCTTCAATATATCCCGGCTGCATGATGTTGATGCCTTTGAACTCATAGATGAAGCCGCTCCTGGCCGCTGTATCCTCCCCAACCAGCTCTCCGTTGATGTAGAGCTCCACTTTGGCCAGATGCTGTGAGCCGATCACATAGACCGTTTTGTTGGCCGCATCCCGCAGGGCCGTTTGCCCTGTGTAGCGGTGGAACGCATCCTTAAGCTCATAGACGTAGGCATTTGGGTCAGTTAAATAATTCCAGTGACCAACCAGGTAGATTGCAGGTTCGTCGCTTTGAACGGTCTGGTGGGCATAGAACGACTGCTTCTTGATCCGCACCGGATCCACCCTGCCGCTCATCCGGGCATTTTCCGAAGCCTGCTGGCGGCCGTGTTGGCTGGAGTCAGTCCAGCACAAGGCTGCTGCCCCGGAATAGTATGGGATCGGGCTGTTTGCCTGCACCCTGCGGGAGAAGAATTCGTAGTAACCGGTGACGGTGGCCAGGACAAAGTCTTCAGCCGTATAATCCCAGGCATCCTTGCCGTTTTCCTTCTGCCCGGTTGACCCGGTAAAGACATTGCGGTAGTCAAAATCCGGCGGCGAATAATCGTCCCACACCCGCCGCGGAGCCTCATCCCGGGCGTATTCTGTCTCAATCAGCAGTGCCGCATTGCGAATCCGAAGGCCGTGGGAAGTATACCCGCCTCCGTCTCTGACCCGCCTCCCAAGCATGGTGCCAACCCATTCCGCCGCGGAAATGGTTGTCAAATCCTGCAGCGATCTGCAGCCCATGAAGCGCATGCCGTGGGGATCCAGCTCTTTGCGAAGGTCCACCATCTGACGCATATGCTGCAGGCTGATCTCGGCGTTGCCTGCTTCCCAAAAGATAATCGAAGGGCTGTTCCTGAAGTAGATGATCACATCCCGCATCACTTCCAGCCTTTGATTCCACTGCCGCCCGGAGACATCCGACTCCTTGTCGCCGGCAGGCTGCACAGCTGCAATCCCAAACTTGTCGCAGGATCGGATATCCGCCGGCTGAGCCGCTATATGCATCCACCGGACAAAATTGGCGTTGGATTCCCTGATCAATTGAGCATCGAAGTCTTTCAGCCAATCAGGGGCGATGCCGATGGCTGCCCATTCATTGGCGGCCCTTTGAGCATAACCCCTAAGCCACACATGCTGATCATTGATGAATACCCCACCGTCAAAGCCTGGGACAAGCACCACTTTGCGAAACCCGGTGGT
>JAAYNP010000082.1 GCA_012520795.1 Bacillota bacterium | reverse complement strand
TGATCGACCCGCTCGCCGAAATCAGCCTTGATCACTTCCGCCCCAAGATCAAAGAGGTTTTGCAAAAGCCCCTGGTACCAGCGGACAGCTTCCGGGTTGGTAAAATCTATCCGCCCTCCGTACTCGACCGCGCCAAAGCTGGAGGCATCGCCGGAAGCCGCCCTTTTGCGGGGGACGTAGCCTTTGTCTCTGGCTTCGGCATAGAGTTCTGTTTTCTTGGCGACATTCGGTGTTTGCCACAGCGAGATCCTGATACCCATCTCCCGCATCTGTTCCATATATCCCTTGGGGTCGGGAAAGGTCTCCTCGTTGAACTGCCAGTCGCACTGCCAGTTCCGGCGGAACCAACCGGTGTCAAGATGAATGACATCGCATGGAAATCCACCTTCCCTGAGCTTGCGGACGACTTCCAGCGTTTCTTCGGCCGAGAAATAGGTCATGCGGCTCATCCAGACCCCGTACGACCAAAGGGGCACATTGCGGGGAAAGCCGGTAATCCGCTGGTAGTTGTGGACTATTTCGGCGGCGTTTCTACCGCCGATGAAAAACAGATCGAGACGATCTGATTCAACCAGCCCCTGGGCGGCCCTGGTGGATATGTCCGCCAAAGACAAGCGCACATGGTTTGAGGTCATGATCAACAGCCCGTACCCTCTGCTCGAGATGTAAAATGGAACGTTCTTGTAGGCGCGGGGGCTGTTGGCGCCGGCGGCATCTTCGTTCTCCAGAGTAAGAGTCGTGCCGGCCAGATTCATGCCCAAGAACCGTTCACCGGTTCCGGCGAACTTCTCACCGAGCCCGGCGTGGAGAGAAAACACACAGCGGTCAGACCGCCCTTGCCGTTCCACATACCCCAGACTGGCGGAATCGATATGGCCCGGGGAAAAGGTGTCATAAGCCATGAAAGGCACGACTGTCCGACCGTCGGGATAGACCGTTGCCGCGAAGAAGTCCTGAGGAGAAGGCAGCAGGGAGCTCCAATGCCTGATCGGCCTGGTCCGGGTGGTGATTCGCATCCGCAGTGTCTCACCGCTGCTCAAGTCCCAACCTTCGGCGGTCTCGCGCACATTCAGAGGCACTTGAACCAAAGTGCGATCCCATTCAAACATCGGGTTGTGTTGATCGTCGGGCAGTTCGCCGCCAAAAGCGATGGAACAGCGCACTACTTGGTCACCGTAAGCTCTGACTGCCAACTGGTAATATTTCAGTTTTCTGGTTGGATCGGGCATCAGCTTTGGCCGTGTCTGAGCTTGAAAGGGAACCTCGACGATCACTGCTCCGCCGCGCTCCCAAGCGCGGGCGGGCTTGCCGGCCAGCCAGAACACATCTTCGCCGGCTTCAGGCAAATCAAAGTCAAGCATGTCATAGATGAAATGATTCCTCTGTTTCACCATACCCCTCCCATCAACCGACGATACCGGTCCGTTCCACGCTTTCAATGAAGTACCTCTGCAGGAAGGCGTACATGATCAGGATTGGCGTGATGAACATCACCATGCCTGTGTTGAGGATGATGGAGATGTATTCGTCGGAGTAATCGAGGTTGTCAAAAATCAAGGTCAGGCTCTCAAGCCTGAACGGCAGAAGCACGGACGACTGCTGCATGTACATCTGAGTCAAGAACATATCATTGTACTGCCATACAAAGGAAAACAAGAACACAATCAGCAGCGAAACCTTGGCGCCGGGCAGCATGATCGCGAAGAACGTCCGTAAATGGCCGGCGCCGTCCACCAAGGCGGCCTCTTCCAGGCTTTTCGGCATTCCTTTAAAGAACTGGCGCATGATATAGATGAACAAACCGTTCTTCAACCCCATCCCGGTCATGGATGTCAGGACAAACGGCCAGAAAGTGCCGATCAGGTTGAGGGGCTGCTTCAGCAATCCGAATAAATCGAAGAAACGGAAGTTTAAAAACAACGGTATGGTCACCATCTGCGGCGGTACCAGCAGCGTAAAGATCACTAAAGCAAACAACAGGTTGTTCGCCAGAAACTTGAACCGGGCCAGCCCATAACCCACCAAGGTGCAGGATGCCGCCTGCAGCACAGCCACCGTCAAGGCCAGTGCCGCCGAGTTGGCGAAAGCATGGAGGTAGTCGATTTCCCGGTAAATATCGGCATAGTTCCCGAGCATGGTTTTCATGCTGAAGCGCTTGGGTATCCACCTGACTGTCAGGTCAAACAAATCCTCTTCGGTCATGAGTGACGATGAGATTTTAATCAACACGGGATAGACGATAATAAAACAGATGCCTGCGACCAGCACTCCTCTGATCAGGCTCCACGCTGTGGAAACCCAGAAACTGGAAGTCCGGAATTTATGCTTGTACCGTACTTGATCCAGTGCGTTGGCCCTGGTTTTGATTCCCATCCTGCTCACTCCTCCATGTAAACAACCCGCCTGGCCAGGACGGCAAAAATCACGATGATAATCAGGCCGATCGCCGCAAAATAAAGCCAGGTCATGGCCACACTTGCGCCGAACATGTTGCGCAGCCAGGCAGTGTTATAGATTAAATCCGTCAATTGATTTGACGGCGTGGTGAATGAATCCACGATAATATAGACAATGTTGGTCAAAAACAGGGGTGAGATCAACGGAAACGTGATCTTCCAAAAACTCTCCCAGCCTGTGGCACCTTCGATTTTCGCGCATTCGTACAATGATGACGGTATGCTCTGCAAGCCCGCCAGGAAGACCAGAATCGGGATTGCAGAAGCATTGATAATCTCGGGAATCTGCGACACGGCCAGGATGATATAATCGATCAGCCCCAGCGGTATCCTGATTTGGTAGAGGAAGGAGACCAATGCCTGGGATCCGGAAAAGGCTCCCACCGCCCCCGGCACATAAGCGCGCATATGGTGGAAAATGTCCTGGGCCTCAAGATTGAAGATGATTTCAGCGGTCAAAATCAAAGGCATGAAAAAGATCACCCGGGCCAGAGCACGGCCGCGGAACCGCTGGTTGAGGATGCTGGCGGCAAAGAAACTAAAGATAATCACTGCCGGGATATCGACCAAAACGCCGATGATGGTCTCGGTGAACACCTGGAGAAAATCGGCGTCCACCTGCAGTGCATAGCGGAAATTCTCCCAGCCGACATTTTCCAGCTGAAAACCTGCGGGGGTAATCGTAAGTTTGTGGAACGCAAATTCAATGGACTGGACCATCGGCGCTAGGAAGAAAAGGATAAATCCGATTGTAAACGGAGCTGTGAAGATATACCCCCAAAGCGCGTGTTTCCGAGCCAGCGTCAACCTCAGCCGCCGCCTATTCTTCATAACAACCACCTTCCAATACCATAAAGCCTTCCGCATCAATCAAATGCCCGTTCAGCTCCACATCCTTCTTGTTGTAATTCACAACAATGGACTTGCCGTTCTCAAACACAGTCTGATATACTCCACTGGTCGGCATCCAGTGATCGGTGATCAGCTGATCCTGGACATCCCTGAGAACGGCATTGGCTGTTTGATAAAACTCCACAGCCAGATCGAGCCAGTCTTTGTAATGCAGGGCATAGAGATGCTCAAATTCGGTATTTTTCACCTCGAATGATTCTGCGAAGCTGCCAATGAAATATGGATTGGCCCCTGTTTCCAGCATCTTCAGCAAAGCCGCCTTCGGGTTCGAGGCCAGGTTGACCGGGCTGCCGGCATAGCCGATCAGGCCGTGAACGGCAATCTGATAAAAAGGAATGCTCCGATTGATCAGACCGTGCAGGCTGGTTGTGGGCATGTTGATGATCACGTCGGCATAGGGCAGCGTGCAGGCATTGCCGTGATCGATCATCAGCTTGAAGCCTTGGCTCTTCAGCTTCCGGAGCTGCTCGCCGATGACCGCCTCCGCCTGCACCCGGTCGATCACGCGGCGGGCATCGTCGATAAAATCTGAGTTGACCTCTCTGCCCATGTCAAACAGGGAAAGGCTTGCCAGCCCATATTTCTGATAATCCTCCATGAAACTGTCCACCAGCCGGCCGAGCTTGCGCGGCGACAGCACGTATGCGAACTGGGATTCCATTCGCTCATACGTGTCCAAGTAATAATTGTGCACCTTGGCCGGCAGGCGGTTTAAAAACCGGGAAGCATCCTGCTGGGGGTTGAAACTGTTGAACAGGCTGTTGCGGTACACCCTGAGAAACCCGACGCTGGGATACAGCCCAAAATCCTGTTGAGCCATAAACTCAATCAGCCGCCGGAATTCTTTGTCGCCCCCCAATACGTTTTCCGGCGCCGCCTTGTCCGGATAATGGTGATTCATCCCGCCGCTCAGCCACCCATTGTATTTCAGCTGAATATTGCCGATCTCCTGATCGACAAGTTCCTCGATGATGATTCTGGTTTGGTTAAAGCTCGTCAAGGGATGAAACACATCCCGGGCTATGCCCAAGATTGGGACCCGCTTGTCGATTGCGCCGACAAGCTCCAGATAGAATGGGATATCTGATTTGGGTTCAACCTTGCTCAAACCATAACGATCGATCAGGTAATTCCGGTAGCAATCTGCCATGCCCACATAGTCGGCCTGATCTCCCGCCAGGAAAGCATACCGGATGACGAAATCGCCCTCGTACATCCTTGCCTGATAGATGGGAATGGAGCCGCTGCTGACATCCTCGATCGAATAAGACACTTCGCCGGAGGGCAGCGGGTTGAACTCCACATAGACCTGGTTGTAGTTGGTTGCCCTGCCGGAAATGTCGGCCTTGATCCTGGCGAGCGGCGCACCTTCTTCGATAATGGCAAAAAAGGCCTGATCACCTTGCTTCAGTCCAAAGACAGGCAGTCGGATTGTCTCCGGATACCTCTGTACCTCGTTGACCAAGTCCAGGGCGTTGTCAAGGCCGTAAACGGGTTCATTGTAGGCGGAGGTGTTGATCCGGCCGTTATTCAGGTAAATCAAGGCGCCGGACCCGTCCGGAACCAGAATGTACCCTTCCTGGCCGGGGCCTGCCGCCCCAAACCACTCCAACACATTGATCCTCATCAGCGGGAAGGTGTATTTCTCCCCCAGCCGGTCTTCGACGTCGATGGGATAAACCAGATCCTTGACCGGAATCCTCACCAGCAGGTCGGCGCCGTCGAGGATGTATTCAATAGACACCTTGAAAATCTCCAAACCCGGTATCGGAGGGTCGATGTTGTTCATTTCATGGTCATCGCAAGCGTCAAGGGGCGTATAACCGGAATCGATCACCAGGTTTTGCACAGAGGTGAGCAAAAACGGCGGGATCTGTTTGAGCACATATGTCGGCGTATCGATCAGCTGCGCCACATCCCCATGGGTGATGTCGTCAATCTTCCCCAAATCGCCGCGGCTTCCTTGAACAACGTACAGCAGCCGCTTCATAACCTCTTCTTTTTCCTTGTCCAACTGCTGCCGCAAACGTGTGATATCTGACTCCAGCTTGGCCCCGGCATCCGGATCGACGGCTGACAGTTCTTGCTCAAGCTGCCTTATTTGCGCCTCCTTGTCCTGATAAGCCCCATCCAACACTACGAGATCATAATCGCCAAAAACCCGCTCTTGATCGACTCCCTTTACCTCCAGGCGCTGCCTGTCGCCCAAGGGCGCCAGCTTGATCAGGTAGTACGCGTCAACAACCCGCTGTTTATCCCCAGGCTTTTCGATGGCCGACAGGATCAGCTCCTCCATCCGGGCGGCGCTGATCATTTTCGGGAGATAGTGCTCATTTTTCCATTCTTCCACGATTGTGTAGTCGACCCGGACACCGTTTTCGATACCGGTAATCTCGTATTGTTCATAGGCGACACTGTACCGGAAATTGTCCTTTACGACAGCATTGGGATTATAGACAATTGTCAGTTGGCTGCTCAATCTCTGCAGAACCGTGCCCTTTGCGGTGGCGGCGCGATCCTGAGGGTTGGAGAACCACAGTTTGCCTGTTGTCCGATCTTCCACCGCGATTTCCGTGGTTGCGGTATCGATATACAGCGTTAGATATTCGTTGCTTGCCGCAGGTTCAAACCCGGCCGGCTGTGCCGATACCGGCAAACTGGCAAGAAACACCCACAAAAACACGATCCATATCAGGCTTTGACGATAGATTGGCTGTTTGCTCATTGGAATCGCTCCCCGCAAACCGGTTATAGCCGGAATGATATCTCTATGTACAGATCCTGTGCAAACTGGTACATCCTGTCGACAACGTCAAAGAACAGCAGGCCGATGAAAAGGACTATGCCAATACCCACAACGGTGGCGGCTGCCGTGAACAGGGTCTTGATCAATCCATACTCATGGATCACCCCTGTGCCGAGAACCAGCAGGGCCATGGCCCAGGCCACGCCGACCCCCAAGGCCAAATAATAGAAAGTGCCTTCTTCAATGGTGATGTAGTGGCTGAAAACTGTAACCGGGATCAGAACCAGGATCAGTGGAGTCAATGCATAGGCGCCGGTTATATAGATCTCTATCATTTTGCCTTTTCCATCCATAAGCGTTGTCAACGCCCAGTTTACCACACACCAGAGGATGAAGGGCACGAGGACGCTCGCAATCTCGATCAGGATGTTCAGGTTTTCAATGCGGAGGTAATTGAGGACAAAGCCGGTGTATTGACGCATGAACACGTATGCCAACAGGGCCAAAACCAGAATGACCGTGGCTGCGATAAAGGAGCCGCGCCCTTCATGCTTCAAATCCCAAAAACCGTCAAAGGGATGGAAGATTACATGCCCGGCGTAGCGCAGCCGCTGCCAGGTGTCTTTGACAAAGGCCCAAACCCTGTTCCGTTGGATTCTTGGGCCGGCAAGAGCCGCTGCCAGTTGAGTATTGCGGTACAGCCGCCGCAATTTGTCAGCCAGGCGTATTTTGGCGGCAAGATAGATCACCGCTGCAAGGACGACCACCGAGGTCATAACCGTCCCGAAGTTATCGTTCGCCAACTGGCGGCGGTACGCGTAAAACGCTTTGGAATAGCCTCTGCGGTCATTCCCCAATTTGTAGCAGCGCATGGCGGTTTCATAGTTTCCCCACCGCAGATGGGCGTCGCCGACGCCGGAGTAGGCCAATTCATAGTTGGCGTTAAGCTTGAGCACTTCATGCCATAAGCCGGCGGCAGCCTCATAGCGCCCTTGCTCGTATTGATCGATCGCTTCATGAATCAACAAGGCGTATTTCGTCGGCTCGAACACCGTTATGCTGTTGTTCCTGTTATCCAATACCAGCAGCTGATCCCCGAGCTGCTCGATGGCGACCGGCCGCACAAACAAGCCCACCCCGTGGCCGATGCCCCCGAACACATAAAGCAGATTGCCGGAATCATCGTAAGTGAAAATTCTGCCGCGGCGCTGATCCAAGACACTGTAGACACCATTCCCGCGGTAGATGATGTCCACCAATACCGAAAGGCCTGTAATCTCCGAAAGCTCCATGTAGTCGCTGACGTTGATATCGCCCATCGGCGGGGAGTACCACTCCCGCCTGAGGATATCCTTCCCGGCGGGGGTCAGCCGGCGGATAAATTCTTGCACCTCCATCTCACCGCTGAAGGCGGTGGCGTAAATGAAACCAAATTCATCCAAGTCCATGCTGCTGTATTCCTGCGGCAGAACCAAGCGCCTTCTCTGTCTTTGCTCATCAGTCGCAATCGAAGCCCAGAAGTACTCCCAGAGAGACAAAGACACCCGCGGGGCACCCAGGAAACCATGAAAATTGCCCTCAAGATCCAGCTCCATGATTCCATCAAACAAGCCGGCACTGACTGCATAAAGCCTGCCGACTTGATCCACCGCGACCTTCCTGGGCCTGAATTGGAAGTATTCAGAAAAGGCCTCCGGATAAGCCTTTTCCGGAGCCTCGATTATGGAGACAAACTTGCCGTTTTCATCAAAACGGACAATGCGGCCGTTGTTGGTATCCGCGACAAACATGTGCCCGTAATCTGTCACAAACACTCCCAGCGGATTGTTGAAACGGTCGATCACACCGTCGCGTTCAAACTCGGCATAGATGTCGAGGACCTCAAATTCACTTGTGGTCCTGACAATCTGGTTGTTTCTGGTATCGACTATGTATATGGTCTGATCAGGGGCGACGAACAGGTCTTCCGGGCCCCGCAGTTCGCCAATACCCAGATCCGGGCCATAGATAATCCGGACAGGTTCATATGGTTCAGGTGTCGGTACAGCCCTCCCCCATGCGTCAAAGACATAACTTTTGTACGAAGCTGCTTCCACAGGAAGTGGCAGGCACAATATCAACAAGATCAAACAGCAGACGGCTGGGCTCCGGTACCTCACCCACAGCACCTCCAGGCTGGTTGTACAATTCGCAGCTCAATCACTGCGGCAGTTCCTGTTTCCGGTTGACTTAATGATTTTTTTTCGGGAACTTTACATCTTTATTATATTACAAAAATGGTGCTCTGTCAATGAAATCTAATGGATTCACTAAAACGGCTTGGGGTAATTTAGTTAAATATGTTGATGTTTTAATGGCGAAACGGAGCCAATTTTTACCACAACCATCATTTCACGGGAGGCATTCCCCCGCTTGACCATGCCATTGTCAAATTACGCGAGGAGGTGTGTTTATGAAAAAAGCAATTTGGACTCTGACTGCTTTTTTAATGTTTCTTCTTCTGATCTTTTCCACAGCCGGCGCCCAGGAAAAAGTGAACCTGGCCAAGGGTGCTCCGGTAAAGCCCTCGATCTCTGTCGAAGCTTTTGGCTGGTTTGCAGAATACGTTACCGACGGTATGCGGGAGTTTGACGAGGGAACCCCGATCCGCGGTTGGAGCAGCGCAATCCGCTACTTTTACCCTGAAATCGCCAGAGAGAATTCAACCCAGTGGATTAAGATCGATCTCGGCAAAGTATATACCCTCGCTCAATTCGATCTTTATCCCCGCCCGGACGGCAGCAATGCCGAAAACTACTTCCCGATCGACTATGTAATCCAGGTTTCCACAGACGACAAGGCCCGGGAACAGGAAGACGCGAGTGATGAATTCTGGACAACAGTCTGCACTGTGACCGATGCGCCGCATCCCGACGCGCAAGTTCAGGTGCACGCTTTTGAACCGGTTGCCGCCAGATATGTGAGAATAAAAGCCACCAACCTCCGGGACGGCGGCGACGGCTACGTATTCCAATTGGCTGAAATCGAAGACCGCTGGATTACTGACCCTTGATTTCGATATCCAGGTAATCGATCCTGGTCAGCATGTTGGATTCACTGCGCGCCTCAATCCGGATTTCATCTCCGGTTCTCAATTGAACGCCCGCGATCTTGTATTTTTCGATCCTGTTCGTATTCTTGTCGGCTGTAAAACGCTCAATCAAATCGTCGTTGACATACAGCGCGATCACACCCCGGCCGGTGCTTTGATCCAGGTAGGCGACGGTGATGTCGCAGACTGCGTCCGGATCATCCCAGACGGCGCTGAGACTGCCTGCGCCGGCTTCGATCTTCATCACCCACTCGTTGGATGCGATGAAGGCGCCGCCGCGGCCGGGATGGTGCTCTTTGAAATAGCGCCCGCCGACCACCATGTTTTCCGCTTCGATTCTTCCTGCCTTGGCGTAAGCGACAGGCAGTTCAAAGCTCCAGGTTTCTCCCGGTACGACGGTACCGTCGGCAAGCACAGTATCCACGCGCCAGAAATATGCGGCGCCGAGCTGCAGCCGCCCGGGGGCAAACACAGTTGTTTCCACCCTGCCCCGGTAGTCATCAGCCCCCGGCGCAGGATCTGTGCCAAGGTAAACATCATGAGCAACAGCATTCAGGCCAGGCACCCAGCTCAATTCCACCGGTTTGACAGCTGCGGCATTGAGCTGCTCGAAAGGCATGGCGACACTGCCGTGCGCCGGAGCCGGTTTTGAAGCCTGGGCTGGAGCAGTCCTGAACCGCCACAGTTCGCCTTTGACGGTTCCTTCCTCTGTTTCCGCATCCACACGCCAGAAATACACCGTGTCAGGCTCCAGGCTCCTGGGATTGAAGCTGGGTGCGGTGACAGTAGCCTTATAGCCGAAATCAGTCTGTTTGCCGAAGTAAACCTGCCATGCCTTGATTTCGCGGGTATCCACCCACATCAATTCCGGGTTCCCATCGGCGACATCAACCGCGCCGTTGCCCGGCACCGGGATTGCGAGATGGCTGAACTCGGCGCCCGGGCCTGCCTTCGCCTCCACATATGCGGGAACGAACGCGGCGTCGATCAAGGCACAACCATAGTCATAATAATAACCGGGATCAAAGGATCTTCCGGTACCGGTCATATTCCCCCGCGAATTCTCGAAAATATTGCCGATACCCTCGATGTCTCCATAGTTGGCATCCCATTCATTGTTGTTGTACATTTGGCTGAACGGGTTGTTGGTATTGGAGAAGTAGTTGTTTTCCGCCAGAATCTTGGCCCTGGTATGTGTGCCGATGGCATAACTGGTTACGTTCGAGTAGTAGTTGTTGAAGATATGCCCAAGACCATACCCGATTCTGGGGTTGCGCTGGTTCGTGTTCAAAAACCAGTTGAAATAGAATGTGCCTTTGTTCTTTCCATGATCTTCCCAATGGTTTGTGCCGGAGTTCAACAGCGAAACCTTGTCATGGTCTCTGAAGATCGTCCATGATACGGTCAGGTAATCAGATCCGATCGTGAAATCTAACAACCCATCAGGGGCCGACGCCAGTTCACAGTGATCGATCCAGACATGGTGACAGTTGCGCAGGGCGACTGCGTCGGATGAACTGCGCACATCGGCGATCCTCAGATTCCGGATGATGATATTGTGGGCACCGTTCGCCGAGATGCCCACCCACTGCAGGGTAGCGTCATCGTCCAGGCCAATGATGGTCTTGTTGGATGTGACGTTGACATCGCTCGACCCTGCGATCGTACCTTTGACAAAAATCGTCAGCGGTTCGGGACTGGCGGCGTAAGTGCGGAGTTCGCTCAGATTTGTCACCACGACAGATTTCCCGTTGCCGCCTCCGGTAATGCCATTCTGGCCAAGAATGTCAACGATTGCAAAGCCAAGCGGGCTGTCCACAGCAAAGGGAATGCCTTCAGCCGCGGCAAGGCCGGGTACAGCCACCATACAGACCAACAAGCAGGCAAGAATTGTGAACACCAATTTTTCCTTCATATCAACCCTCCACTCTTTCTAGTCCCATAGAGTTGACAATGAGTTCACAGCAATGACGGGTCTGGAAGCGTCACCCCCTCGCCTGCGGTTTTCACAACTTCCAAAACGGGTGCCTAAACGTTTTAGGTAACATTATTTACGAACGGCTAATATTTCACTTATATATCAAAAGTTCACTTCCACCATTTGGTGGCCGTCAATCTTCGGCACCACAAATTCGGCGCGCCCATCCCGTTCCTGGAAACGGATCGGCTCCCCCGACGGTACGCAGCGGACCGAGGCCACTTTTTGCGGCGCCCGGATCGAGACGGTGACATCGTAGAGGGAGATTACATCTTCGACAACGTCAATTTCCCGGCAGCGCCGTTCCGGAATGTAATGCAGCAGATGAACCACCCACCGGCCGGCGTGGGCCTGCTCGTTGACGGCCGCAACCAGGGAAGACGGGCCGCTGTGCCTTAAGACAGGATCCGGCAGCAGCAGATCGATCGCGTTCAGGACCAGGATCTTGCACCACCGCGGTCCATTGATGTGATACTGGGTGAAAACCGGATGGGCGAAATAGATCGCCCCGCCGCGCCGAACCACCGCCGGATAGTCGATCCGGCCGGAGGAAGGAGTGTGCCGGTGGGAACAAAAATGCTCCCAGGTCCGGTCAAAATACGAGGCGACAGTATCGATGAGCACTTCGGCGCCGTCGGCCGCAGCGACCTCCAGGCCTTTGAGGTACATCACATGTTCGGTCTCGGGCAAGCCCTTTCCCAGAGCCCCTTTTGCCACGATATACTCAGCATGGTCGTTGCCTTCAGCGAGCCTGCCCGCCGCCAGATCGCCGCCGCTGTCCCGGCGCAGAGGCTGCCTCAGCCTGACTCCGAGGGGCTTGAGCCTGAACTCGCTCTTGCCGGCATCCAGGCCCGAGAACGCCGACGCGATCATCCTGCCGCCTGCGGCAAGGTACTCTTCCAGCTTCTGCTCCAGCTGATCATCGACTGCCACTAGATCCGGCAGAATCAGCAGCTTGTACTGGGAGAAATCGCTGCGGCTGTCGACAATGTCGAACTGATGGCCGGCTTCCTGCAGCATTCGCAGCGCCCCGGCAGTCGGCGGCGAAACTTGTTTGCCGTCGAACTCTTCGGTATTGAAAACCGCCATGTCGGTGACAGCTTTTGCCCCCCGGCACCAAGGTTCTTTCTGCTCGACCTGGCGGTACACCGAACCGATCAGCTCGTACACAGGCCTGCTGATCTCGCCGTCAGGGTGAAGCTGATCGCCAATCAGGCACTTCGCGTTCAAGGCAAGCATGTGAAAACACTCGAACTCCAACGCCGCCGTGTTTTTAAAGGAATGAAAGTCTCCCCACGACGTGTGAAATCTGCCGGTATGGGACAGACAGTCCAAACCCAACGTACGGGCATACCTCATGGTCAGCGGGAAGTGCAGATAACCCCAGCCGCCGCTGGGCAGCGACTCCAGTTCAAGGTGGGTGTACGCCGGCATGGACTCGCGGATCAACGGCCCGATATGGCCAGCGTTATAAAAGATTGAACAGTTCCGGTTGAACGAACGGACAAATTCCGCCATTTCCAGTTTGAACTGGTTCAGGGTCTGTACGGCATACCGCAGCCGGTCTTCCCTGTTCGCCGGATCCATGCCTTGCCTTTTCATGCCGTCGATGCAGTGCCTGCAGGCACATTCCCGCACAATGACTATGTCAAAGAACAACCCGTCCACGGGCAGAGTCTCCAAAACCTCGGCCGTAATCTCTTTCACGAGTTCGCGGTAGGGTGAATTAAGGCAAAGGTTGCGGTAAAATCCCGGCTCAAAAGGGGGAGTGCCGGAAAACCGGCCGTCGGCTGTAACCACCAGCCATTCCGGATGCCGCACCGCTGTGTAGTGATCCCATTGGACCGTGATATATACAGGCACTCTGATCTTGCGCCGGTGGCAGGCCTCGATCTGTTCTTTGAGCAGGTTGCGGTTTGCCAGATGGGGATGAATCCGCTCGGGAAACTTCTTTGAGTCATAATACAGCCAGCCGTGGTGACAGCGGGCGAAGCAGGTGATCGAGTTGACTCTCGCCTGCTCCAGGACTGACGCAAATTCCTCGGCGTCAAATTTGGCTGCAACCCCGGTGATCGCTTCGCTGGTGTGAAAATCCAGATGGATCTGGCGGAAACGCAGTCCTTGCTCTGTTTGGTCCATATTTGCCCACTCCATTCCCGGTTATTCTTTCAGCGGCCGTAGAACTTCGTCAAGTTTTCAGCGATAACGGCATCTGCCTCCGGATCATCGAACAAAATCGGCATCCGGCTGGGGCCGACCGGGTACCCGCGTTGGTTCGCCTGCACCTTGATCACCCCGGGGGCAGTCCCAAGCTTGAAATCCTGCCGCAAAGGCGCCACCCGCTCCTGCCACATCCGGGCTTTTTCCAGGTCCCCTTCCAGGAAAGCCTGATAGATATTCACCAGGATTTCCGGAATCACATTGGCTGTGGCAGCGATCGCTCCCGTCCCGCCCAAAAGCAGGGTGTCGAGGATCAAGCCGTCGTTGCCTCCCATGACAGCAAACCGATCCGGTGTTTGTTCAATATAAGCCCGGGTAAGCCGGAGATCGCCGCTGGAGTCCTTAATACCGATGATATTCTCAAACCCGGCGGCCAATGCCGTCACTGTTTCCGGCTCCAGTTTCACATTGGTCCGCATGGGGATGTTGTAGAGAATGATGGGAAACTCTGTTTCCACCGCAATTCTGGCATAGTGGTGGTACAGCTCGTGCTGGGTGGGGTGAATGAAATAAGGCGTGACAATGGAAACGGCATCGGCCCCCAGTTTTCTAAACCGTTTGGTCAGCCGGATCACCGTCCGGGTCGCAATCTCCCCGGACCCGGCGTAAACCGGGACCCGTCCGTCGGCTTCGTCGACCACCGTCTCCACCACCCGGTATTTCTCCCTTTCGCTGAGGGCATAGAACTCGCCGTTGGTCCCCAGGCAGAAAATCCCGTGCACCCCAGCCTCCAGCGTGCGGCGGACATGCCGGCGCAGTTCCCGGCAATCGAGGGCTTCACTTTTGGTAAACGGCGTCACAATCGCCGCTGTAATCCCCCGGCACAGTTTCATGCCATCATCTCCCAGTAGTTTATCGACTGCTCAACGGTTCAGAGCAAGCTGCACCGCGTAGGCAATGGCGCTGACCATCGAACGCTCCGACGCCACACCCTTGCCGGCGATGTCATAGGCGGTGCCGTGATCCACCGAAACCCGGACAACCGGCAGGCCCATGGTGATGTTGACGCCGCTCACCGCCTGCCACTTTTCTTGGGCCGGATCCCAGGCGAACCCCAAAAGTTTCGTGGGGATGTGCCCCTGGTCATGGTACATGCAGACACAGATGTCGTACAGCCCGCCGTTCAGTTTCGGAAACACGGTGTCCGGCGGAATGGGACCGTCCACGTCCAAGCCCTGTTCCCGGGCCGCGGCCACCGCCGGGATGATCTCCGTGATTTCCTCCGTGCCGAAAAGGCCGTTTTCCCCTGCATGGGGATTCAAACCTGCCACCGCGATCCTGGGCTTGGCAATGCCCAGCCGGCGGCAGGCCTGGTCAGCGATCTGAATCACCTTCAACACCCGGTCCTTTTTCACCATATCGCAGGCCCGGCGCAGCGACACATGGGTGGAAACATGGATCACCCGAAAATGCTCGTGGGCCAGAACCATGGCATAGTCTTTGGCGCCGGTGTAACGGGCGTAGATCTCCGTGTGCCCGGAAAACCGGTGCCCGGCCAGGTTGATCGCTTCTTTGCTGATCGGGCCCGTAACCGTGGCGTCCACTTCTTTGGCCATGGCCAGCTCAATGGCTTTTTTCACATACTGGAACGATGCCTGGCCGGATCTGGCATTGACCACACCCAGAGGCGGGGCACACTCAAGCAGGTTCATGTTCAAGAGATCAATGGTGCCAAAACGGAACTGCATGTCGGCAACCCGCTCGGACGGGTTGAGGTTCCACCCCTTCAAGCCCACGGCCGCAAATACAGCCAGATCGCCGATTAAAAACGGGCGGCAGATCCGGTAAACCTCTTCATGCTGAAGCGCCGACACGGAAATCTCCGGCCCGATCCCGGAAGGATCGCCGGTGGATATGGCCACGATCGGCCTGCCTTTGGCTGCCGCCTGTTCCGTCAGTTTTGCCATCATCGATTGATCACTCATCATGCCGCTGTCTCCTTTGCTGTGCTCCGGCCTTCAATGAACTCAGCTCCGCCAGGATTCGGATCAGGGACTTTTCACCGCCGAACCCGCCGGCTTTGGTGACCACGGGCAAACCGGAGTAAGCCCCTCCAATCAGCCTGCCCAGGGGAATATAGGGCTCCACCTCTCCAATGATTTCTATGCCCTGTCCCCCCAGACCCTTCAATGCCGACACGGCGGTGTCGCCGCCGAAGAGGACAAGAGCGGAGATTCCTGCCTGCGCCGCTGCGGACGCCGTGTCCCTCACCAGTTTCTGCACCAGCGCGCTGTAGTGATCGAGCCGTCCGCGGTCGCCCCAGGACTGCAGGAGAATGGACTCTTTACTCTCCCCGGCCGCATCCAGGACTACGTTTTTACCCGCCCGCAGGTGGTTCACAACAATCTCGGCCACCCTTTGCATACTGCCTGTGAGTTCCGCTTCCGGCGCGGCTGTGACATCACAGCGGATCACAACCGTGCCGTCGCGCCTGACTTCGGCGTAACGTATCTGCCTTTTGGACATCTGGGCGGGGCTTCCCGACAGCACCAATACCGGCAGTTCCTCAAGGGCGATGTCAGCCCTTGGCTCCCCGCTTCTGCCTGGGATGGGATAAGCCCTGTCAAAATGCTGGAACAATCCCGCCGAGCCGCACAGAAGGGTTTTTCCGGACAGCAGACCCGCCGCGGCGGCGATATTCTGCAGATCCTGTTCTTCTTCGGCGTCTGCGGCAAGCACCCTGATTCCGGCGGCCAAGTATTCTTCGGCCTTTTTCCTCAGCACAGCGCCTCCCTGCCGCACTGCCGACAGATCCAAATGCCCTACCGGCACCTCAAACTGGTTCCTGATGATCTCCCCCACCTCCGAACAAGCTATGGGTGCGAAGGGATCCTTGGCCAGCTCTATTTCGGCGAGCCTCACACCGTCGACATAGTGGACCCCGTTGACCGTCGTCCTTTTATTGAAAGGCAAAGCCGGCGCCACGATCACCAGAGCAAAGATCCCGCTCTCCAGGGCAGCCCTCAGCTCAGCTCCGATATTGCCCCTTAAGGTCGAATCAATTTTCTTGTACCAAGCCCGGCACCCGCCGGCGAGAAGCTTCCCCAGCGCCGCTTTGACCTGCCCGTGAGCGATCCGGGGATCGATGTTGCGGCTTTGGGTATTGGCCACCACCACGTCGGCCCCGGCGACGACTGCATCCAGATCGTCGACGGTCAAAGCAGTGCGGATCTGCACATTTTTGGCCAAAAGCTGCATCCCCGCATCCATGGCGCCGGTCAGATCATCGGCGATCACGCCGATCAAACCATTATACAATCTCACACCACCTCTGCCTATCTCACCCAATCACGCTCGGCTTTGGCCATCAACGCCTCCGCTTCCTTTTCCGACATCTCCGGGAAAAGGAAGTAGAGCTTTTCCGGGCCGTAGCGTTTAACGATCCGGTCGGCGGCTTCCACCCAGTCATCATACCTGCCTTCTTTGCCGGAAAACATGATCCACAAAGACTTGCCGGCGGCGATCACCTGGTCGTAAACGGGGAACCACTGGGAGCTGCCGCCGTCGGGCTGCCCTGCTCCGGGCGTCCACTGCAGAGCGTTCAGCTCCTCGATCTCCATCAGCGCCGGCACGTGTTTGACCGCATCGGGCCCGTCCAGGTGGTATAGGGAAAAATCAAGGTTGCGGCACTGTTTTCTCAAGGAAGGCAGGACAAACTCCCGAAAGTGGGCGGGGGAAATCATGGCGGAAAAATCACACTGGATCTTGGCTGTCCGGCCCGGGCCCCAAATGCTGAATGTGGTATAGCTGCTGCCCCCGTCCTCTGTCATCACCAGTTCGTAAAACCGGTCATAGTATTCGAAATACACCTCATCCAGCTGATCAAGGCGGGCTTTGACCACCTCTGGCTGGTCGATCAAATCGAAGCACAGGTTCTGGGCGCCGCGCATTGCAGCTAGAATATCCAAGTTCTCGATGATATCGGGAATGTTGACCAAATAGCCGCCTTGAGCAAGCTCCACCGCTTTTTCAACCGCCTGGTAATGCCGCTGCCACCAGTGATTGTCCGGATCAAAACGGAAGTCTCCCCATGTATCCCAGTCATCAATGCATTCCGGGAACCAGACCGTGTTTTGGTCAAACTTGGGCTCCAATCCCAGGTAAACTGCGAATGAACCGGCTCCAATATTGATGTCCAGGGAAGGGAAAGCCTCGGCATAAAACCTGTGGGTGCGACAGTAGTTGCGCATATTGACTACCTTCCGCTCCACTTCCAGGTGTTTGTCCACGAAGGTCTTCGCCTTCCAGGATGGTTCCAGCTCCTCGACGGGCCGCTCCAGCCTGGCAACGACTTTCATCAGCGGCCGGTCGATGTTCTTCCCCTGCCACCAGGCGGTAAAGCGGGCCTTGGTTTCCTCCCAGTTTTGGACATGCTGCATCTGGTACTTCATGCCGTACCCCTCCCTTAATCTGTCAGCTGCCGCCAATCGGCCAGACGGCGCAAGGCCTGCAGCCGAAATGCGGTGGGCCAGGCCACCAGCCAATAGCTGACATTGCCCATGGGATCGCCTGTAGTCTCGTTGGGCGCTCCCCAGTAAGTATGGAAATATCCTTCATCCTGGCTACCAATGGGCCTCACAACCCCATTGACAACCAGCGTGCCGTCGGAGATTCCCATGGAAGCATTGGCCCAGACTGCCATAGCCCGCCGGCGCCAGATCTCCCTGCCAGTCAATTCCGCAAGCCTAAACCAGTCTTCCAGAAAAACCAGGGCAAAGGGATCAATATGGTGGTGCTGCGCGGACACGGAAGTCCCGCCGAAGGTGTCGTAACCCATCTCATTAAGGGGAGTGCCTTCCGGGAACGGTGTGGTGTAATGCCACTGCCAGCTGGCAAGATAATAGGAAACCAGCTCCGCAAGTTCCAGGTAGCGCTCTTCCTTAGTCAGATCGTACAAGCGCATACTGCTCCTGAGCAAAGGGATTGCCGATTCCTTATCGATACAATAGGTGTCCAGCGCTCCTGCTGTAGTGTACCCGTCCCTGAGGAATCCGGCAATATAATACTCATAGCCCCGCCGTGCGCTTGTGAGATATTTTTGATCCCCGGTGATTTGATAGGCCTTCAGAAGCGGCAGTACCAAATAACAGCCGATGGTTCCGTTGGAATCGACACATTCCCCGGCATTGTCCCAGGATTTGCCGAACCTCCCGTCCGAGGCTTGATGCTCTGCGGCAAAATCGCAAATTCCCAGGGCTGTCTCCTTATACAGCTCTCTGTTATGGTCAATCTCAATCCGGCCCAGCAGCTCCCATGCTTCGAAGAAGTTTTCCGCTGCGTCCGACAAGTTGCAGGCATCATTCACACTGCGTTGATCATCCCCATCTAAAAGAGGATCGAACAGGCACTGAATTAAGCCGTTCTCCAGCCGGGCATGGGCCGTCCAAGTATCCAAAGTATTCAGCCCGATCTGCAGGTCTTCTTCGCTGTCGCTTCGGATATAGCTGTAGATCATGGAATTGGCCAAAGAAATGTTCTGCCCGGTCCAGCCCACCACATACTTTCCGGTGGGACGCAGTTTCCATTGGTCGCCATACCAACGCAAGCCCTTGGAAAACCCGCGGTAAATGCCATCCTCCACATACAGGCTGTGCTTGGCATAGTGAATCCCCAGACGCCACAGCTCTTCCGGGGTATACCATGGTTTCTGCCGATGGTAATTCAGATCCCAGGCAAAATCCAGCAGGTGGGTGTACGACAGCTTTTCTTTCTGGACAGCGGCTGTTACCAGATAAATGCAAATCCTGAATTCAGCCCCGGCTGCCAGGCTGATCCGGCGTTGAAATGCCTCTTGGTACCTGTTCTTTTGAAAATAGGTGCTGGGCCCTTCTTCCTCAGGCCAAATCAAACGGTGAACTGTGTATTCACCGCTTGGCACCACCGAACATGAAAATGGGGCGTCAGTGCCGTTTAGGTCGCCGAACAAGCCAACAGACCAGCGAGGTCCTTCGGAGTATGTGGCTCCGGCAACAGACGCCCTGCTGTAGGAGAAGGACCAGGGCTTGCCGTCGGTAACAAACCCCTTTGGCTCACTGCCCCTGCCCCAATTATTCCCGTTGTAACTCACAGCAGGAATCATGGCCCAGTTCATCCCGTAATGGGCCTTGAAATCCAAGACCAGCCGGAAAAAATCGGTTTGTTCTGTGGCCAAAAACGTCTTGCTGATCTTGAACACACCAGGCTTGACCTGTTCAACGGCACTGTTATGCAGAATCACCCCTGAAGAGATGTCCAGAAGCAGTTCTCCAATCAGTTCTGTTCCGCTGTATAAGTGATCCGACTCATGACACCACTGTAAGCTCATCATCTTGTCTCCTTTCAAGCATGCAGAACTAGTCCAGCATTGCCAGCGCCGCCTCTGCAATATCCTCTGCCGTCATCCGGTAATACTTGAGAATTTGGGCAGGATCGCCTGTAATGGCGGGCTCGTCAGGAATGCCCATAATCCGCATCCTCACTGGGAAGTTTTGGGTTACCAACTCTGCCACGGCTGCTCCAAGCCCGCCGTGGACACTGTGTTCTTCAACGGTGATCAGATTTCCCGTATCGCAGGCAGCCTGCAGTACTGCCTCCTGATCCAGCGGTTTAATGGTATGCATGTCAATCACCCGGGTTTTTACACCTTGCTGCTTCAAGATCAGGCCTGCATCCAGAGCCGGCCTCACCATCTCGCCGGTGGCAATGATTGTCAGATCGCCGCCGTTGAGCAGGACATTGGCCCGCCCAATTGCAAAGGGGGCATCGTTTTCCCGATAGACATCGGCAACCGCGCCGCGGCCCATCCGCACATAAACGGGACCCTCATACTCCGCCAGAAGTTTCGTCATGGCCCGGGTTTGATGCACATCACAGGGAAGTATCACTGTCAGGTTTGGTATTGCCCGCATCACCGCAAGATCATGAACAGCGTGATGAGTCGAGCCGAGCGGGCCGTAGCTCACTCCGCCGCTGACAGCAATGATTTTCACATTCATATCGCTGTAGGCCGCATCAACCTTCACCTGTTCCAGGCTGCGGGCGGAAAGAAAACAGGCAGGGCCGCACACAAAAGGTTTTTTGCCGCAGGCGGCCAAACCGGCGGCGATCCCGACGAGATTCTGCTCGGCAATCCCTACCTCCACGAACTGCTCCGGCAGTTCCCGGGCAAACTGTTCCAAAGTTACAGAACCCCTGGCATCGCTGGTCAAGGCAATGATATCCCGGTCTTCTCTGGCCAATTCCAGCAGTGTCTCGGTAAAAGCCTTTCTGCATGGTACTTGATTCTTCTTTATCATATCTAAAACGCTCCCATCCTCAGCTCCAGTTCCTGCAGTGCCTGGGCATACTCTTCCTCGTTGGGGACTCTGTGATGCCACCCAACTTCGTTTTCCATGAAAGATATCCCTTTGCCCTTGATGGTGTTGGCGATGATCATATGCGGCTTTCCCGGCACGATCGGCAGCTTGGCCAGTTCCACCAGGCTGTTGAAATCATGCCCGTCGACCTCCAGGGCTTCCCAGCCAAAGGCCTGCCATTTCGCTTTCAAATCCTCCAGCGCCATTACATCTTCAGTACTGCCGCCAATCTGGAGCCGGTTGCGGTCAACAATCCCGATTAGATTATCCAGCTTGTAATGGCTGCCGGCCATCGCCGCTTCCCAAACCGAACCTTCCGCCAGCTCGCCGTCACCCATCAGGACATACACTTTGTGGTCTTTTTGATCCATCTTTCCCGCAAGTGCCATGCCGACACCCACCGACAAACCGTGTCCCAAGGCACCGGTATTGACCTCAATTCCCGGCACCTTGTTGCTGGGGTGGCCGATCAGGCGCGAACCAAACCCGCGGTAAGAGTCCAGCTCCGCCCGGGGGATGAACCCCAGATCTGCCAGAATAGCATACAAACCTTCCACACTGTGGCCTTTGCTCAAGACAAACCGATCCCGGCCTTCCCAGCCGGGGTTTTTGGGATCAATGCGCATAACGGTATAATAGAGTGTTACAAGAATATCAGTGCATGAAAGGGCTCCTCCGATATGCCCCCCTTTTCCCTGGTAGATCATCTGCAAAATGGCGATTCGTGTTTGAACCGCCTTTTCAGCCAGCAGCTTCAGGTTAGCCAAGCAGATCACTTCCTTCATTTGTGATTACAGACGTTCAAGGCCGCGGTTTCTCATTTGATGGGCCGAGAAGCGGCAAAGGTGATGGTTCGGAATTCATCCCAAAGGCTCTTTGCCGGATCGCCTTCCCTGTACTTGCGGCATGCACAGTAGAAATGGTACAGGGTGCCGTTGTGATAAAGAATGGAGGGTTTATGGGCAAAAGAATGGTCAATTTCGCCCTCTTTGCCGTTGGCCAGGATCGGCTCCGGTAATTTTGTCCAGTCGTAAAGATTGCGGGAAAAGGCAAGCCCGTCCTGGGCATGCTTCCGGTTAAACCCATAGTAGAACATCAGCCAGCGGCCCTTGTCTTTCACCACATAAGGGTCGGCGCAAAACTGGCTGTCCCACCGGCCTTCCGACACCCGGACAATCGGGTTTCCCTCATAACGCTGCCAGTTGTTCAAATCGGTGGAGACTGCCACGCCGATCTGCTCGACCCAGCCTCTGGGCTTGGCATTTTTGGCGTTATAAAAAAGATAATAGCGATCGTTTTCCCAAAGCAGACACGCTTTGTAAAGCCCGCCGTTTTCCCAATCCGCCCCGTCTTTCCAGGAAAAGACGGGTTCCGGCAGGCGGTGCCACTGCATCAGTTCCGGATCCTCACTCCAGGCCAGGCCAATCTGGGCAGGCCCTGCTTCGTATCCTGCTTCTGGATACGAATGGTACACCATCCAGTATCTGCCGCCCACTTTCTGCAGAGCGGGCAGCTCCCAAATAGAGTTGGTGTTTTTCAGAATCCAGGTGCCCGCAGCTCCAACCCGATCCCAGCCCACATGCTCTTCCCTTCTCAAGATCGGCCCTTTGCGCTCCCAGTTTACAAGATCACCGCTGACAGCCAAGCCTGTCTGGTACCCGAACCCGTCAAAGCCGACATAGAGCATGTAAAACCGGCTGTTATGGTAAAAAACAAAGGGGCAGTCCACGGCCAGGGCATCAAAATCTCCAGCCCTGCCGGAACCTGTCAAAACCGGCCGCCCAAGTTTATAAGGGGTGAAGTACTTTTTCGCCGCATCGTTTAAGCTGTTATCCACCTACCGCACCTCAATCGATGTACTCTTGGCGCATCGGAGTAAAGCACTCGATCAATTCTGTGTCCTCAAGCACTTCCGAGCCGTGTTCCTCGTATGAGCCAAAAACATAGCCAGACCCGGGTTTGGCAATGATGTCAGTTCCATCCTTGGTAAAGAAGCGCACCTTGCCTTTGATCACGTATCCGTTTTGAACAGCTTCATGGCTGTGAAGAGGGATCGCAGCCCCTTTTTTCATGTAAAAATGGCACAGCATCAGCTGATCATTGTAAGCAAGGGTGGTCCTGAAGATGCCGGGCAGCATCTCCACTGTCTTCTGCTCCTCCAAACGCTTGTGGTATTTGTTGTCTGCCATCGCCAACAAGCCCACTCCTTTCGTCAAAGCTTCAGCCGCTTCCAGCCCGGCGCCTTTCGTCAATGACTGTCAGCAAAGCGCTCCAGCCTGCTTCAAAGCTATCCCTGAAATAGCGCACCGGCCCAAAATCGGCATACTCCTCCACAGCAAGGCCGTCTTCTGCAAAGGCCATCTTGAATGCGGGAATGCGCAGCAGTTCCCTGACGGCATAGTCGGGAACCGGCGTATCCATGCGGTAAACCACCGGCGGATCCTGGCTGAGAAGCTCATCCGCAGCTCCCCGCCAATTGATGGTGACATGGATGTCACCGCCAACCATTTCTGTAAAGTGGTGCAGCCCTCTGGCCCCACCCCCCAGCATGGTTGCGTTAAAGCCCCGCTGTTTCAGTATCCTGTACTGCTTGCGGGCCACAATAGTCCCCGCCTGCCAGAGAATATCTTTGGCTATACCGATCTGCTCCTGCCGGGCCAAATTGTGCAGATATTCATCGAGAATTCCGGTGATATGGGTGACATAAAACGGCGGCCGTTTATTTAACTTCTCACAGGCCCGTTCATACAGCTTACAAACAGTGATGGCTTGGGAGATGGCCATCACCTCTGTGGCAATAATGGGCACATCCTCACCAATCAGGTATTCGATGGCCTTTAAACCTGCCGCTGTGACGGGGATTTTGGCAATCACGTTTTCACCCAATCCCCGGTCGGCCAAGGCGGCATCGATAATATTGGTGTAATCATCTTCAGCAAAGGGGTCGCCCTGTACTGAGACAAAACCCTGCCGCTGTTTGGCTGTATGAAGCGGTCGAAAGATCTCCACCAGCGGCTTGATTGCCAGCCTCTGGATCTGGGCAGCCGCCTCTGAGTCGTCACTTTTGGCCTTTATAACCTGATCAATAACAGCAATCACTGCGTCTCTTTCCGATTCGGACTGCAGCATCTTGGCTGCATAAGTAGGGTTGGTGGTACAGCTGATGGCTCCGGCTGCAATAGCTTTCTTCGCTTCCTCCCTGGTTGGATTGTTGATCCATAATCTGGTAGGGCTCTGCTGTGCCACCCGCTGAAAGTAGCCGTTACCCATGCCGACCTTCCTTTCTGGCCAATACTTGCCTGCACGCAGCAGTGATATCGCCAACACTCAACCCATAAGCATCCATCAGCTGTTCCGCCGGCCCTGATTCAGGGAACCGATCCCGCAGCCCGATCCTGGCCAAGGGCACTGGGACCTGTTCAGCAATCACTTCGGCGATGGCGCTGCCCAAGCCTCCGATAATACTATGGTCTTCCACCGTAACCGCTGCACCTGTTTTCGCAAGAATCTCTGCTATGGCTTCAGTCTCCAAGGGCTTCAAGGTATGGACCTCAACCACAGTGGCCTTGATTCCCGCCTTGCTCAGTTCCTCTGCTCCCGCCAAGGCTCTGGGGATGGCATGCCCGTTGGTAAAGATGGCCACATCGTCCCCAAAAGCTTTAAGAACCCTGGTTTTACCCAGCTCAAATGGGAGATCCGCATCCAGGGCAACTGGATCTCGCCCACTGCCGATCCGCACATACGCCGGCCCCGGGATATTGGCCACAGCCTTAACGGCTTTGCCCACCTGGGAGGCATCCGCCGGCACCACAATGGTAATACCGGGAATAGCCCGCAAAATTCCCAGGTCTTCGAAGAACTGGTGTGTGACACCTTCCCGTTCACCGGCTCCAATCCCGCCGTTTGCCCCCACCATTTTTACGTTTAAGTTGGGATACGCCACAAAAGTCCGTACTTGCTCACAAGCCCTCATGGTGATAAACCCGGCATAGGTGGCGACAAACGGTATCAAGCCGCATGATGCCAATCCGGCTGCGCAGGCCACGGCGTTTTGCTCCGCAATGCCCACATCAATGAACCGCTCCGGGAATCTCTCCTTGAACCCATCGGCCCAGATCACTTTGGCTGAATCGGCGCAGACAAGGACAGTTTTGGGATTACTGCCCGCCAACTCTGTCAGGCTGTCGATAAAAGCCGCTCTCGTAGATGCATACTTGATCATGGTTCAGCCCCCAGCTCCTGCAATGCCTGCTCCCACTCTGCCTTGTCCGGAACCCTTTTGTGCCAGGCATTATTGTTTTCAATAAATGAGATGCCTTTGCCCTTGACAGTATGGGCGACAATTACGGAAGGAATGGCGGGCGTGGCTTTGGCGTTGGCCACTGCCGACAAAATCTCGGTGAAGTTGTGGCCGTCAATCTCCTGGCAGTGCCACCCAAAGGCTTCAAACTTGGGGATAACTGGCTCCAGGCCGCTAATTTCTGCTATCCTGCCTCCGCTTTGAATTCCGTTGTAATCGACAAAGACGATCAGATTGCCCACCTGGTAATGCTTGGCGGCCATAGCCGCTTCCCAAATGATTCCTTCCTGCAGCTCTCCATCGCCGGTAATCACATATGTGTAGTATTCCAGGCCGTTAATCCTGGCGGCAAGGGCAATTCCCAGCCCGATACTGATCCCGTTTCCTAAAGAACCAGAGGTAAAATCAATGCCGGGAGTCTTAAGCATGTCGGGATGGCCTTGGAGCATCCCGCCAAGAGTGCGGAGCCGCGGCAGTTCGGCAGGATCAAAATAGCCTTTCCTGGCTAATGCGGCATAAACAGCAGGACAGGCGTGGCCCTTGGATAGAATCAAGCGGTCGCGCCGGGGCCAATGGGGATTGGCTGGATCCACTTCCATAACTGCAAAATAGAGTGCAGTGACAAGATCGGCACAGGACAGGCTGGGTCCCGGGTGCCCGTCTCCCGCCTCATAAATCATGGTGATGATGTCACGGCGGATCTGCCGCGCCATGTGTTCCAGGTAACTGACGTTGTGGCCTGACATCATATTCCACGCTCCAGCATGGTTTTGAGGTGGGCGACACATAGGGGCGGGCTGGACAGGACAGTCACGTTCGCCGTTTCCGCCAGCTTCTGCTGCATCCGCATCATCGAAGCCTGGGCCAGGACAATACAGTCTACCTGTTCCGCCAACCGGCGGCCGACTTCCATAATCAGCTGATCATGTTCATCCGCCCGGCCGTTGATCAGGGCATGGTAAGCGCCTTCAGCCAACCCGTCAATAATCGTGATGTCTTTTCCCAAAGTCTGTGCCTGAGCTTGCACAAGCCTGGCAGTGGGCTCAAGCGTCGTCGGCAAAGTGGCAACGACCCCTATTCTCTGGTAGTTGGCGGCCGCATGTTTGGCCATTGGCTCATCGATTTTCACAATGGGGACATCAATCAGCGCCCTTCCCAGATCAACCACTTCGCCCACGGACGAACAGGTGTTGAGAATCAGATCGGCACCGATTTCCACCGCTATCTGATAGTACTTGATCAACCGCCTTCTAACCGGATTGGTCACGCCGCCGGCTTTGATCACATCATGGATGATCCCGTCATCGATTATGTTGACCAGCCAAAGCCCGGGAAGCTCTGATTGAATCAGCTTTTGCAGCGGTTCCGCCAATCCCTGCCCAGTATAGATCGCCACAAGCTTTTTCAAGCAAATCCCTCCTCAGCGGTGACGGTACACATCCCATCCCAGATACTTGCCTAATGCCTCTGCCAAAGCATCGGCAGCACTGTCCAAGGTAATGGCCACATGGTGTTCAAACCCATTTTCACAGATAAAGCGCATTAAATCCTGCAGCCCCGGTACATTCACCACTCCCCAGGAACCAAAAGTGGCAAGGGGATCATCGGTAATGACACCTTCGGCACAATAAGCCCTGATTGTCCCGGTCAGATCGTCAGTCGTAATCCGGGCAAAGGTGGCCTTGCCGGGCTTTACCTTGCCATCAATGGATCCGTAGGTATGCTCCTGCCCCAAGGTCGAGGCTAAAATTGGCGGATAATTAATGGCCGGGCTGCATGATTCGTTCTGGTAGATTGCCTTGGCAAAGTTACCGCAGTGGAACAAGACAAACCGTTCGGGATCATCGGCATAGTTGTTGTTCCAGTCCACAAGTGCGCTGGGCATGCCGCTCGCTGCCTGCAGGGCCAGCATGCTTACGGCGCCGACAACATCACTTTCACAGGCTGCGGGAATCCCGGCATTGGCCAGTATGCTCATAACTGCACACGGATTAACGCCCAGGTAACGCTGGAGCGAATCCCAGCACTGAACAGCTACTGCGTGAAGATCGCTGCTGCCAACCCACTCCCGCAGTACCATCAGCAATTTGGCCATTTTCACCAATGCACCGCCCGGCACACCTTCGGTGGGCATATAGGCTTTAATCTCGGCAAGAGCCTGTTCCGCTTGATCATCGCTAAGCTCGTCAATCCTGCCGACGATGTCGATCAGGCCGATTGGCTCCACAGAAATATTGTTGTATTCCAATAGTTTCTCACTATAGCGGACCGTATTGAAATCTGCCGGCCGCACACCCACGAGCCCGATTCTTGCCCGTTTGAGGGCTCTCACTACCCGGCAAACAGCCAGGAACCGCTGGAGATCCGCCTGAAACGTGGGGTGTTCCGGATCTACTGTGTGCAGAGTGGTCAGGGTGAACTTGATCCCATATTGCCTTAAGTTGTTGCAGACAGAAACCTTACCGCAAAAGCTGTCGCGGCGGTTCTCATAGTCAAGGCGATCAAGGTGATCGTTGAAGGCATGGACCAAAACCGGCACATCGATTTTGGCCTCCCGCAGCACGATAGCGATGGACTTTTCATCACCGAAGTTCGGTAATGAAATAACCACGCCTGCAAGATCGCTGTGTTCCTTGAACAAGGCTACGCATTCAAGCGCCTGTTCCCTGTTTTGCACACTGCCATATGCCCCTGCGTCTTCCGGCAGGATCACCGGAGTCACCCCGGCAGCTTCCAAAGCCCCAAGGATCCGCTGCCTTCCATCCAGACACAATTCATCTGCGAAAAAACTTCTGTTGCCGAGTATCACGCCTATTTTCAATGCTATACCCCCTAACTAAGTTTAATCTTGAAGTTTATCATCCTCTGTCTTACCTTTAGTTTACTGTTTAGCTAAATTTTCGTCAACATGTTAACTAAATTTTTCAACCCCGGTACCTCATTCGGCCTTGATGATCACTCCGTTTTCAAACAGGACTCTGGACTCCTGTTTGCCGTCGGGAGCATACCTTTCGGCCCATCCATGGGCAATCCGGTTTTGATAGCTTCCTATAGTTTTCAGCTGGTTATTGCCGTAATAGGTTTTGTAAAGAGCCACCCCGCCTTCCCGGTATTCCCACTCCCAGATTTTGTCGCCTTCCGGGCTGTAGTGAGTGCAGGTGCCAATCCTCTTTCCAAACTGATAACTGCATTCAGTCATTAATGCGCCGCAAGAATAGTACCATTTTTCCTCACCATGGAGCAAAAAGCGCCCGTCAGCGGCAGTACCGCCGTCATAGGTACATTTGATCCGGCCATCGGGATATTTTTCAGTATATGTCTTAACATTGGAGATTTCTGCAGCAGTTTCAAGCATCAGTTCCTGATCATCCGGGCACTGATCCGTATCAGCCAGGAGCCAGGCTTCGTTGAAGCAAAGATGCAGGCAAGGGCGGTTGTTTGATGTGATGATATGGATCAACCCGTCCGGTGATTGGCGGCAGACACTGTAGCCCAGCGTATGCGACCCACCCAGCTGAGTCGGATTCTGCTTCTTATGCTGCGTACCCCACAGTTTTTTAACCACCCAGGTATCGCCCTCATCTTCAGAGTAGGCCACAAATGAACCCCATTGATCATCGGCGGCACCCGGCGGCCTTTTACCCAATTTGGTCTGGAAATCGCCGCAGTATAACAAACGCCCGCTCTGCAGCCGAATCACGCAGGGCCGCTGCCCTGAAGCCATGGCCGGAAATGGTGTCCTGTTCACCTCCCAGGTATCACCCCTGTCCCGTGAAATGGTCTGCGGCATGAACCCGTCGATATTGGTGTTCTTGCCGCCAACAGCCAACAGCCTGCCGTCCTTCAGCTCGACTACGGTGCTGTGCCGGCCTGCGGTCTTGCCCTTTGGCACTTCCCAGTTGATCAGGTCCTGCGAGCGCCACAAAATTGAGGTGGACTCGCCCCGGACATCGCAGGGTACGTAATAATAGCCGTCTTGGGCATGGACCACTGTGTTTACCGGCTGGCTGATCACCTGCTCCGCCTTCTCTGAAAACTTCGGGAACTGGACCTCGCTCCAGGTTGCACCATTATCTTTGGAGTAGATGAACTGAAACGGAAAAGAATTGTCCAGCTGCGGCCATCCCCAGAAATGAAAGATGGTCCCGTCCCGGTCTGTGAAAAGCAGCGGCGCATGATCGTTGACACCCACTGCATTACACCAGATATCCGGCATTTCCCACTCGTCGGCTCCGTATCTCAGCCTGGCACCCATCAACCCCACTTCCGGATCATATTCGTGGTAAGAAGAATATATTGAAACAATCAAGTCCCCGTTGGGCGCCACTTCAAGCGCCGGTGAATGGTTGTGGTGCCTCAACAGCGGGTTCAGCCCGAAGGCTTGGATTGCTTCCGGGCTCGCCGTATCCGGTGGAATAGGAAACAGGTAGCGTTTTCTGAAGTAGGGCTTCTCGGAGGTGATTTTTGCCGGAGGGCGGTTTTGCCGAACGTGGAGTGATAAAGGTATGACAGCGCATTTTCCATTTGTTTTGGCCGGTTCACCCTGCACCACCCTGAACCCCACATTGTGGCGGCCGAAATCATTGGGATCCCCGGGGAAATGCCTGTAATTCGGCGGCAGCGAAGCCCGTGCCCAGACTTCCAGATAGTAGGCGTTGAACCTAGACGGATTGTCCAGGAAGCCGCCCCTGACTACTTTGAACATACCCGAATCAGGGCCGGCAGGATCAGTCTGCGCATCCGCGGAGTATTGATCATACCAGTCAAAGCACCATTCCCGCAGGTTCAGATCGCACATCCGGTCAATACCAAATTTCCTGCTGTTCCTGGCACAGTATTCCCACTCCGCCTCTGTCGGCAGGCGGTAAGCCAGACCGGTCTTTGCACTCAGCCAGGCACAGAACAGTTCAGCTTCATACCAGCTGGCTCCGATCACGAAACCCAGGTAGTTTTCGGCATCCGGCTCTTCACCGTACTCTTCCCGGTAAAACTGGGCGAACAGCTCGTACTTGACGGGCTCTTTTGCGATCAAAAAATCCCGGGAAATCGTCACATGGTGGGTTGGCAGTGCATCAGGCCTGTTTTTGAGATCACCGCCGCCCATCTTGAAAGATCCCGCCGGAACCTTTACCATCTCTACAAACATTGATCCACCTGCTCTCCAGTGTTTTTGCAACCGATCATGACGAAAAGCTCTCCTTGCAGGAAAACAAATTCCACTGCCACAAGAAGAGCCGATCATATTTTATAAAATCATAACATGGTTAAGGCAAGAGTTCAACCGTACTAGAGGGGATCGGTTGATTCCAGCGAATACTATAAAATAATGATGAAAGGAAGGTTGCCATGAATCGCATCGAAAGATTTTACGCCACGATTGAACGAAAGCCGGTGGACAGGCCCGCATCATGGCTTGGCCTGCCCTTGCCGGAGGCTTGTGAACGCCTCTTTTCCTATTTTAAGAGCAGCGACATCAACCAATTGAAACAAAAGCTCGAAGATGACATCTACCCGGTGGAAATCCCGTATGAGTCCCCTCACAGCAATGCCATCTATACGGCACTCAATTTTGCCAAACACGCCGGCGCTCCTGACCAAAGGACACTGACAGCGCCGGGATTCTTCGAGGATTATTCCGATCCCGGCAGGATTGACGATTTTGACTGGCCTGATCCGGCAAAACATATCGATCCGGAAAAATGCCGCCGGGCGGTGGGAGCTGTACCGGCAGGCTATCCAATCATGGGGGTTTTGTGGTCAGCTCATTTTCAAGATGCCTGTTCCGCCTTCGGCATGGAAACTGCCCTGGTTAAGATGCTGACCGAGCCTGAAATGTTCAGGGCTGTGATTGAACGGATCACCGAGTTTTACCTTGATGCCAATGATATTTTCTATAGTGCCACCAAAGGCAAGCTGGATGCCATTTTAATCGGTAATGACTTTGGAAGTCAACGAGGGTTGATGCTGTCACCGGATGCGATCAGGGAGTTTGTGATCCCCGGCACCAGGAAGTTTGTTGAGCAGGCCAAAAGCTATGGATTGAAGGTTGTCTACCACTCCTGCGGCTCTATTTATGATGTGATCCCGGACTTGATTGCCGTAGGTGTTGACGTAGTCCACCCCATTCAAGCCCTGGCCAAAGATATGGAACCGGAAAGGCTGAAGCGGGATTTTGGCGATCAAGTATCATTCTGCGGCGGCGTCGATGCTCAGCAGCTGTTGATCCACGGCACGCCACAGCAGGTCAAAGACAGTGTCAGAAAGCTGAAACGGCTCTTCCCAACCGGGCTGGTTTTCTCACCCAGCCATGAAGCAATCCTTCCCGATGTAGACCCGGCCAATATTGAGGCTATGTTTGAAGCGATCAAGGAACCGGTATAACAGCACGGCGTGTAATATCAGCAGAAAACATAGGCCAGCCTGGCGGCTGATCAAGCCCCAAGCCGGCTTTTTACCATCCCTATGGCTTTGCTCTAGTTGTTTACAGTGAACCGGACATTATGGGTCAGGGCAGTGCCCAGTTTGGTCATTGTTTGAACGATAATGACGTGGGTCCCGTTTGAAACCTGAGTGGTATCATAGGACAATCTGATCACAGAATCACTGCCGCGGTAGATTTCTTGACTATCAATCTTGATCACCACTTCTTCCAGATCCTCCGGCTTGCGCATGGTGATTTCGATCTCAATATCCAGCATGCCCTTTGCCGTTGGAGGTGGCTGGATCTTCGGGCTCTTGAATTTCGGTATGGCCGGATCAGTAAACACATCGATCGTGATCTGCTTGTGATCCGGCAGGCTTTCCCGCAGCTTATCCATGTACCCGCCGTGCCTGCCTTTGTCCAGCAACCTGCCGGGGCTGCCGCTGAACCAGCTGTAACCCTGCTGCCGCTCCAACTCAATGTCGGTCACTTCGTAGCGGATAATCCCGTCACGCCCGGAAAAGATGGGGACATTGGACTGGATATCGTAGAAACGGGCCCATTGACGGTTCGGCAGCTGCGACAGCTCAAACCATTCCAGTGCGCTTAAAATAGCCCGGCGCACGTCTTCCGACGGATCCGGCAGCGACATCAGGAACTCCACAATCGGAACCGATTCCGCCGAAACAATGGAAGGATGTTCGTAACTCCGCCCCATCCGCGGTTCATAAGTTACCGGATCATGCTGCTGGCACCATGCAGTAAGATGCCCGTTCACTTCGATCTGAGCTTTCAGAATGAATTCTATGCCCTTCTCCAATGCAGCCTCCAGGCGCTCAAAGCGCTCCTCCCCGATAAACTGGTACAAACCCTGGTATTTCAAAATCTCCTGGATATAGTTAAGGACATTAATCATGGCACCGTCATTAAATGTGACATTGTCAGAGTACCCGCCCCGCAGTGGGTAGTACTGCGGCCAGCCGCCGCTGGGGTATTGGGCGTCCAGCATCCAGTCGATACCTTTAATGACAGCATCCTTATAGCGGTCAAACCCATGGGTCATATACATGTAAGCCAAAAACCGCATTTCCTTGATACTGGCGTTATTGTCAAAGGTGCCGTCTCCCTTGGACATATGCGGCTGATACATTACTGTCGAAAAATCGATATTCTTCGTCCATCCGCCGGCGTCCGTCTGCCAGGCAATGACATTGTCGGCAATCGTTATAGCCCGTTCTGATTTGAGAGGAATGGAATACTGCGCCCCAGCCAACTGCGAAAATACCGCTATCATTACAACTACCAGGAATCCAATCCTGAGTCTGATATTCATCGTATCTCCCTCTTTTACCAAGATAATCTACTTAAGCCTACTGTTTCTATTCTACTCTGATTGCATTTCCCCTGCAGTATTTGCCTGATCCGGTTCCGGGCCGCAGATGGATCCGCTTGCCGGCTGCCGCTTTATCCGTTTCTGATATTGATTCATGCCCTATTATCGTTTAGAATATTAACCGAAAGGTGAGGCTATGGAAGCGAAAAAGTTTGCCGAAGGCGGCACCGGGCTTGAGAAGATTTGCCAGTGGATCGATTATTACAGTAAGGCAACGGGAATTGCCAGTTTTGTCATCGACTATTCCGGTAGTATCGTTCACCATGCCCCGGCCAAAAACTGCAGCCTGTTCTGCCAGGCCGGCCGGGAGGGCTTTGCCAACTTGTGCCGCTGTGAGAATGTACATGCGTACGGCAGTTTCCAGGCTGAGCGGTTTGGCGGCAGATACATCTACTTCTGCCCCATGGGGCTTACCCACTGGGTGGCACCCATTGATTTGGGAGAATTGTTTAAAGGCGCGTTTGTCGCCGGCCCGGTGATGATGATTGAACCGGAAGCTTTTTTGATTGATGAAATCATTGAGCAGCGGATTCAGGATCACCAGCAACGCCGCCGGTTCAAGGCGTTTATGGATATGGTTCCCGTAATAAAGCCAGATGTGGTCACGAGCCTGTCTGAACTGCTGTTCCTTTTGGCCAGCCATGCCAATTCCGAAAGGGATCACTATTGGAGGCCGCCTGCTGCTTATCAGGATAGTCCACTGCTTGACTTAGATCCGGCGGCTTATCTCAGCCAGATGGGGCCAAAACCAGATGGCTTGGCGCATGATTATCCCATCGACAAAGAAAACGAGTTAATCTCCTACGTGGCAATCGGTGATAAAACCGGCGCTCAAAGAGTGCTGAATGAAATTTTGGGCTTTATCTTTTTTTCCCAAAACGATTTTGAACTGATCAAGTACCGAACGGTGGAATTGGTGGTCCTCCTTTCCAGGGCGGCAATGGAAGGGGGAGCGGAACAGGAAGAGATTTTTGGGCTTAACAATCATTATCTCAAGCAAGTGTCCCACCTCCACAACCTTGATGAACTCAGCGTGTGGCTGTCCAAAATCCTGGCCCGCGTTACGGATTGCGTTTTTAACTTTAAGAATGTCAAAAATAAAGATATAATATATAAGGCAATTGAATACACCAACACCTACTATATGGAAAAACTGACCCTCGAAGATGTAGCCGGGCAGGTCCATTTAAGCCCATCTTATTTCAGCAGGTTGTTCAAAGAGGAAACAGGCTATAATTTCAGCACCTACCTCAACACTGTCCGGATTGAGAAAAGCAAAAAGCTGCTGGTCAATTGTGATATCCCGTTGGTGGATGTGTCGAACCTGGTGGGATTTGATGAACAAAGCTATTTCACCAGGGTCTTTAAAAAATTGACCGGAACCACACCTGGCAAATATCGGGAAGCCCGGGGTCAGATCAAATAAAACACTAGTATTGGAGGGTACACCATGAACATCCTAAATGAGATTTCCCTAAAACTACAGCAGGGAAACGCAAAAGCTGTCAAAGAACTGGTACAGCAAGCAATCGATGAGGGGTATGCGGCGGAAGAGATTTTGGAACAAGGCTTGATGGCAGGGATTGATGTCATCGGTGAGAAGTTCAAGAACAACGAGATCTACGTTCCGGAAGTGCTGATCGCCGCCAGGGCTATGAATGCAGGGACAGTGCTCTTAAAACCCTTGCTGGTATCCGACAACGTCCAGGCCAAAGGTAAAGTGGTCCTGGGCACAGTCAAAGGCGATCTCCATGACATCGGCAAGAACCTTGTGCGGATGATGATGGAAGGCAAAGGCCTTGAGGTCATTGACCTCGGCATCGATGTGCCCGTGGATAAATTCATCGAAACTGCCATCCAGGAGAATGCACAGATCATTGCCTGTTCTGCGCTCTTAACCACCACCATGAACGAAATGAAACTGATTGTGGAAGCTGCCCAAGAAGCAGGCATCCGTGACAAAGTCAAAATTATGATCGGCGGGGCGCCGGTCACTGATCAGTTCCGGGAAAGTATCGGCGCTGATCTCTATGCACCCGACGCAGCATCTGCGGCGGAAGTGGCGGTCCAAGCCTGTGCCGGTATGTCGTGACAGTGATAGGATTCGTACCCAAACCGCCCTCAAGCCTAAGGCAGTAGGGCGGTTTGAATATGAAGAAAGGGGCCGGTCGAAGTGGATAGACTGATGCAGGCAAAACCCTTTCTTAAATGGGCTGGAGGCAAAACCCAACTGCTGGGTGAATTGACTGCGCGTTTACCGCATGAGATCAAGGAATCAGGTGTCATAAAATCCTATGTCGAACCCTTTGTAGGCGGCGGAGCTTTTTTCTTTCATTTGCAAAGCCTGTTTGCTGTTGAAAATGCTTGTTTAATGGACATCAACAGGGAGTTGATGCTCGGATATAAAGTTGTTCAGCAGGAACCGGATGCATTGATCGCGTATTTAAGCCAACTTGAAAGCGACTACCTGGCACTGGACAGCCAGGCGCGCCAAGTGTTTTATTATGATATCCGCGAACTGTATAATCAGCAGATGAACCAATTGAACTACGAATCATTTGACGAAGTTTGGATTGTGCGGGCAAGCTATATGATTTTCCTCAACAAGACTTGCTATAACGGCTTGTTTCGGCAAAGTCACAAGGGTGAGTTCAACGTCCCCCACGGCAGGTATAAAAGGCCGACAGTCTGTGATCCCGAAAACATAAAGGCGGCCAGCAGAGCACTGGCCGGTATCGAGCTGGTCTGCACCGATTTCACCGGTTCCAAGCCGTACATTGATCAAGGAACTCTCGTGTATTTCGATCCGCCTTACCGCCCACTGACAAAAACCGCCAGTTTCACAACCTACGATAAGAATGATTTTACAGATGACGACCAAATTCGTTTAGCCCATTATTTTCGGGAATTGGACGAGATGGGGGCATTACTTCTCCTCAGCAACTCTGATCCAAAGGCCAGCAACCCTGATGATGATTTTTTTGACAGCCTCTATCAAGGCTTTACTATTGATCGTGTGTACGCAAAGCGAAGCATAAACTGTGATGGCAGCGGCAGAGGTATGATTACCGAGCTTATTATCAGGAATTACTAGCTGTGCCGGGCCGCTTATATGGTAATCACCAACTCGGCACCGCCCATCAGCCCATAGTCTTCAAACTGGTAATTCCCGACCCAGCTCGATTCATCCTCAAACTGCTTCGGCCCGCACCACGCCGGCGACCGCAGGCGGTGGTGCAGCGGCCCGAAGGTGTTGCGCAGCGAACCGACAACCTCGATCTGCAGCAAGTTCTTCCCTGCAACACAGTCATTGCTTACTTCCACTTCCCATGGCTGGGAGATAAGGTACTTCCACTCTCCGTCGTTCAGCCTCACCCGGAACAGTGTGCCCTTGGGCTGGTTCAGCCTGATCCAGAAGCGGCGGCCGACCGTTTCCGGCAGGTCAAGCTCCTGGGTGTAGACCATGTTGCCGGCGTAAAACGGATACCCCTGGTAAACCCAACTGCCGTCAGTCAGAAGCGGCGGTTCCTGCACCAGCCAGTATTCCTGATAACCGCTCTGCCTGAGGGCGAAGTCTCCCACCAAATAAATCTCTTCAATCTCTACGCCGTACTTGAACTCCCCTGCAAGTTCGATTATGTTCTTTCCTGGCTTTACAGCCTTGGCAATATCAATCAATCCAAACTGCCTGTCCCAGTAATACCCACTCGTTTCAGTGCCGATGGGCTTACCGTTGACAGTCAGCTGCCAAATATGGCCTTGCTCCGCCACCACCCCCAATTCTCCGGAAAGATCGTCCGCAGAAAATTCAAACTGAAGCCATACCGGCAGCGACGGCAGCTTGTCCTTTTGCGGCAGGATCACCCAAGGTTGGATTTCCTGGTAATCATTGAACCCGGCATACGACCACAGCCGGCGCCGCACCTGCCAAACCGGCAACATACCGCTCCAAGGAGCTTCGCCAATACGATACCGGCAGTAATCCAAAGTCAATGAGTTCTTGTGGGTTCTTGCAAAACTCCATTCGTTTTTTAAGGCCGCAGTCTCGACAATCTTGGCGGAATCCAAGGCATTGGCCGCAGCATCCACTGCTCCACCGGCATCCAAGTCAAGCGCTGCTGCGGAGATCATGTAGCCTTGGCCTTCGGCAGGGGCCAGAGTCAGGTCGAAGTCCCACCCATTCCCTACCAGCCTGGTGCCGATTTCGGCAACAGCTCCTGTTTCGAAATCACAGCGGTACACATGGACGTTGTCATCCCAGTCCACAGGCACTGTTACTGTTACCTGCCGGGAAGCCTTTCTGCTGGTATTGGTAATGAAGAGGTACAGGCAGTTATTGTCTCGGCGGGTTTGAAACAGGATGTCATCAGTATCTCCCCGAACTTCCAACGGGCGATGGCAAAGCTCCGCCAATACTCCGGCCAATCCAGACAGTTCATTGCTGTGCAGTGCCGCATTCTTGCTTTTGCAGAGTGCATCCCAGCGATCATAGGCCTCTTCGCCCCCAACCATACTGGGCCTTTCACCTACAAAGGCCAGCCTTCCTCCCCTTGCAGCAAAATCCTGCAGCAGCTCAAACGTACTCTGGCGCCAAGTCAAGGATGGAGGCACTATCACCGTGCTGTAGCGGGCAGCCCCTATTTGCAGAAAGGCTTTGCCGTGATCATCAACCACTGCCGCATGTTCTTCCATAATCAGTTCATCGCCGTAATCAAAAGGGACTTGTGCCTGGAACAGGCTTTCCTGCAGTTTGATCAACCCGGCATCATACCTGCTGGAAAGCGGCTTGCCCTTTTCCCTGGCAAATGTCGCCCAAACAGAACCGATGGGATGCAGGACCAAAGTTTCGCAAACATAGTCGCCTTGGGAACAGAAATAACCGGCTCGGGCCAGGTAATCATTGATCTGGCGGTAATACGGCCAATAGGGCTGATGATAGCTGAATGTCGGCGGGTAATCCCGCTTCCGGCCGCCGGTCATGGAATAGAGTACCAAATGCTGGGACATGAAGGTGATCCCCAAGGCAAAATGCAAATTGGCAATCCACTTTTGATCCGCAAAGGTCATATGGTGGCCGCTGACACCGAAGTTCTCGCAAAGCAGGCGCTTGCGCTTGAATTGATTGCCTACTGAAGCGCACTGCTTTAGGGTTAGGCTGTCATCGATGTTGTTGCCCAGATGATCAATGCCGGGCACATGCATGTACAAATAATGCGGCATGGCGGCGCCAATGGCATTTGTCTGCTTCACCATGGTATCTTCACTTAGATAATGCCCTGTATACAGCAATCTGTGCTCCTCACACCAGTCATACAGCCGTTTTGTGAAGCACCGTACAAACCATTTGGTAAGAGTGTAGAAGAAATCGTACCGGATTCTTGCACTATTTTTGTACTCAAAGAACAACACTGGTAAATGATCGGTTAAGTCATAGCCATGATCCTGCTGAAAATATCCGGGTAAAAGCGGCGACCAGGGGATTGAATCCTCTGCTTTACTTCGGTATGTAGGCTCATCGGCAAAAATGCCGGGAACAACCGCACCCAAATACTTCCCTACATGCTCACGGTATTTTTCGTGTGTCGCCCGGATAAATGCCTCCACCGCATCGGGATTGAACACATCGATGTACCCGTGGCCGTTGCTGTTGGCTGTTGGCTCTTGGATTTGAGTTTGGAACTGCCAATATGATACTTGATTTGATCCGCTGCCCGTTTCCGGCACCTGCAGCTGACTGCTTTCCCAGATCCTTTCCGCTGCTGCCATGTTGCCCTGGTTATCGAACACATACCGGAACACCGCTTCCACCGTTGGATCAGTCAGGCTTCGTTCAACATCGGCAGCCGCGACTGGAACCATCACAAGACATTTCGCTTTGAAATCGTCGTTGCCTGCAGTCACAAGTCCGCCAGCACAACCGCTCGGCCATCGATCTTCATCGTACAGCCAGGCCTCCAAATCATGTGCTTCAGCTTCTTTCACGGCTGCGGCAATCCGGTCGAACCAATCTTCCGAAAGATATTCTGTTTGCAGTCCTTCCCGTGCATGCATGAAAAATCCGCCGAAACCTTGTGCCTTCATCTCCCGTACTTGCCGGCACAGTTCTTCATCGGTAAGCTGATCATTCCAGGCCCAAAACGGTGATGCGCGATATGTTTTTGGCGGACATCCAAATTCTTTCAGGTTCAAAGCAATCACTCCAGACGATTGTCCAAACTCCAGCCCTTAGCATCGAGACATATCATTCAACAAACCAATTAATTTATGCAAAACATTTGCCAGAAATCCTGCTGTTCAATTGCGGTAACCCCGGCAAAGCCTTTCAGTCAAACCTTCTGTTCAACCAGCCGGTTAAGTTGATGCTTAATGAATTGAACTAACGGTTCACTAAATTCCTTACCTCGATCAAGAAATTATTTCAATTAAATTTTACTAAAACAGAAGGAAATCCCGGTTTAACAAAGTATTAAATATGCGTAACAAAAACACATCCATTTAGGAGGGTCCACAATGAAGAAGGCTATGTTGTTTGTTGGTATGCTTTGTCTGCTGCTTGCCTCCGGTGCCTCTGCATTGGCTGCCTATGAAGCTCCAAAAGTGGCTGCTCCTCTTACACTGGGCAGCGAATGGCCAGTTGTTGATGAGAAAGCTTACAGCGCTTTTGACGGCGATGCAGGTTGGAAGGTATGGCTGTTCTGGAATGACGAAAATGTATACCTGCAGTACGACGTCTACACAGACTTCCCCATGGGGAATCAGTATGATGAACATCAAATCTGGAATGCCGACAGTATTGAATTTGAGGTCACGGGCGCTGGCCAGAAAGAGAAGTGGATCATCGCTCTTACATCCAACGGTTACCAAATCGTAACCCGCCAGCCCAGAACAATCGTCACACCTGGTGAAGGCGTCACAGTGCTTATCGTTGAAACAGATTTCGGCTATCGCGGCCAGGTCGTGTTTGACCGCACCCATCCACATATGGCCAAGTTCCCAATTGAAACAGGATTTGTGTGGGATATGGCCGTTCAAGTAAACGACTCAAAAGATGGCCTCGAACGTACCCGGATCTTGGGCGAACACATTGGCAAGGGTACCTACTACAAACTGACATTTGTTGACTGAGCTAAACGTCGATAACAGCTATCCTAATACCTCCTCAATCGAGTCAAGGTTCGGAAAAAGGCGTTTCCTCATGAGGCGGAAGGGCCTTTTTCCATATCCAACCTAACTTTGAGCCTCCAGCACTCCAGCCGGCCAGCGAACCTGCGTGGCACCTGCGCTGTCCCGGACCGCCTAGTCTCATTTGTGCAGCTCCCGCATAGCCCTTTCCACATGCAGGTAATGATCGATGTTCTCAAGTTTGGACGCAGCAGCCTTGTCCAGGATTATAGTCATTTCACCTCTATAGAGGTGCATCGCCGTGGCTGTAATCTGAGCGATTACAGGCCCTTCAATCGCCTTTGCCACAATACCGGCTTTGTGGGCCCCATTGGCCAGCATAATGGCATTGCGGGCTTCCAGGATCGTGCCAATACCCATGGTTATTGCAAACTTAGGCATCTCATCCCGGGAGAACCCAGCATTTTTATAAAAAGACTCATAGTTGTCGTCAAGGGTCTTCTGCGTTAAAGCTACCACCCTGGTGCGGCTAGCCAAGGATGAACCTGGTTCATTAAACCCCCAATGCCCGTCTCCGCCGATGCCAAGGACTTGAATATCGATTCCGCCGGCAGCTGCAATCTGTTCTTCATACCACTGGCAATAGGCTTGCGGGTCTTGAGCCAGCCCATCCGGCACCAACGTGTTTTCTTTGGGTATGTTGATATGCTTGAACAGTTCCTCATACATGAAGCGGGCGTAACTCTGATCCAGGTGGTAAGGCTTGTCCAGATCCATCCCCAGTCCAAGGTATTCATCCAAATTGAAGGTCCGCACCTGGGAAAAATCCAGCCCCTCTTCTTTGTGCATCCGGATCAGCTCTCTGTAAGTCCCAATCGGGGTACTCCCCGTGGCCAGCCCAATCACACAATTCGGCTTCGCTCTGACAAAGCCCGCGATGATTCCCGCAGCAACCTTACTCATTTCCTCATAGGTATCCCTGATAACTACATTCATTGATCGGCCTCCCTTCAGATACGCTTTGCGTGTGAAATCCTAATACTATATTACCGGTTTTTCTGCCTTAATTCCTTGCAGTGCGCAATTTTTTTTACATCCGCTGCCGGCAGCTGCCGATAACAGTCTTCGTGAATGAAGAAACAACTATAATCCCGATGGCAATGGCGCCGCCCTCAAGCAAGGTTGCAGCCCCATCGACGCCAGCCAATTGGTAGTCGCCCTCCAGAAAATGCATGACAAAGCTGAACAAGCGCCCTCCCGGGACTATCGGGATCAAGGCGGCAGCCAGAAAGATGCTGGCAGGAGCTTTACGTTTGCGGGCCAGAATTTCAGCCAAAGTTGCCATCACTAAACTGGCCAAAAACATCCCTATGTACGTTTCAAAGCCCCTGGTAGCACCAACGGCGACAATCAAATAACCGATCCCCCCGGTAATCCCTGCCAGGACCAGGTTCAGGCCCCGGATATTGAAGATGACGCCAAATGAGGCGGTCGCTACGGCGGCAAACATAACCTTGGCCAGCATTTGATCAACCTCCCAATCGACCCAGCAGCATTAACACTACACCGGCTCCACAGGCCAATGCAGCGACAATGCTTAAAGCTTCAACCCCGCGGCTGCTGCCGGAAACCAGATCACCAGCGGCAGAGTCCCGCAGTGCATTGGTGAAAATCAGGCCCGGCACCATCTGCATGATTGCGGCAAGAGTTACTATCCACCAATCGGTAAGGGAAATCGTAAAACCGAACAGCCAGCCGCCGGCAGCTGCTGCTGCCCCGCCCAGCAAGTTCGTGGTGAAATATTCGAGCCGGATCCGGTTCAAGTAGGCAAGCAGCGAACGCAGGGCGGCACCAAGCAGGATTCCGGACAGGAAATGCGTTAACCCGCCGCCAAAAATGACAGTAAAGGCAGCGGTCCCCAAAGCAGCCGCTGCAGCGGTTGCAAAAAGGTTGTAAGCTGGAGTTGTGTCTATTCCGGCCAATACCTGCCTTGCCTCCAAAACAGTCATGGGCTGATTGATAACTGCCCGGGAAAAACTGTTGACAAGCTCCACCTTATGCAAATCTACACCGCGTTTTTTGATCCGAATCATCCTGGAAAATACTTCGCCATTGTGATTCGCCGATATGATGATCGTGGTCGGTGTGGCAAAGCAGTCACATCCGGAAATGCCAAAGGCCTTGCATACATACTGCATTGTATCCTCGACACGATAGGTCTCGCCGCCGTTCTCCAAAATGATCCTGCCTGCCTGGCATGCCAGATCGATAATCTCTCCCATCTGATGCCTTTCCACTTGCGTTCCCTCCCTCCGGTGGAGGATCCACCCCTACTCTTATCCTTCCAACCTATATTCAATTATACACGATTCCTGCGCCGATCATAGTGAAAAAGAAAACAAACATGACGCCGACAGGACTTTTTGTTCTCTACGGAGAACACCAGATTATTAGGGCAGTGTTGGAAAACTGATCGAACCATTAGCGAAAGGGGAGGGCCATATGAAACAAAGGACAAGGTTTTTTGTCCTTTGCTGTATCTGTTCATTATTAGTTTTAACTGGCTGTAAGCTTGGCAAAGCCGACACAGCATTGGTTCCCGTGGAAGGAGCCAGCCTGCATACAGTGAAGCATGAGTTTTTAGGTGAGCATTTTCACAGCAACATGCGGGCTTTTGAGATTATCGACGGCAGGCTGCATATGCTTCTGACCACCCACGTCACTCCCGCAACCGGAACCGGGCAGGGTCTGCATTACTGGACCAGGCCCCTGGAAAGTGGCGAATGGGAAAAGTATGAGTTCTTGCCCGACCGGATCATTGGCATGGCCAATATCGTCACTGATCCAGTCTACACTGATGATCTGTTTTTTATCTTCAACGACCGTACAAATGAAAGTTTTCGTTATGCCATAATGGAACGTTTCGAAGGAGAAGATTTGCGGAGGGTGTTTGAACTTGACCAAAAGGAAGGGCAGGTTCTAAATCCTCAGGCTATCAGCAGCCGGGACGGGTATATCCATATCTTCGTCCCAGACCGTACTTCGTCCGGAAGGGATGGAATCAAATGGTGGCGAATGAACATTGAAACTGAAGCAGTAGAGCGTCTGCCGAATATCAGTTTGCCAACCAGCGGTGCCAGGCTGTATGATTTGATCTACGATGAGGGCCGCATTATCGTGCCGATTGCCATCAGCGGACAGCTCCACTTGGGAGTTATTGACACGGAAACTTTGACCATCAGCACCCAGCTGCTGGATAAGTTCACATCTCCGGACAGAATGCCGCCCCGATCGATCAACATCTTTAAGTATGAGGGCTTAGGCTTGTATGTGATAGTATATCTCAAGCCGGCGGCATTTTCCAACCGGCCCCGCACCGGCCTGGTTGGGCAGGTCGTGGTGAAGACGCTGGATGCTGCTGATTTCAAGGAATTGAGTACCACTGTCATCGCCGGTTTCAACGGCCATGAAGCAGTCACTCATTACATGAAGAGCGAAAAACTCAATGAAGAGATGTTTGTCGTAGCATATACATGTGTGGATGAAATCCACCACTTCCACCTGACAGGTGTTCATGACCGGTATGTTTCCAGCCACTTGGCCGTGTGCCAAGTCGATCCATCCGGCAATGTCCAATTGATAGCCAAAGAAGACACGGATCAAACACGTTGGGACCAAGTGCTGGCACGAATCGATGATCACACCTTTTTGTTCACCTACAACAGCACAACTGCAAATAATGACAAATGGCTCGACGTAGTCAGGCTGGAATTTGACGGCGAGAACAAGTAGAAGCATATCCCGCCGGAACCAGCGGCTTGCTTTTTGTCCAAGGGAGTGAATGAACTGCTTTGAGCAGTCTTTCCACTCCCTTTTATCTGGAGCATCTATGTGGCATTCGCCTCCATAAATGCATGAACGTCCTCCGGTTTGAACCTCCAGGCATTACCAATCTTCACCGCCGGCAGCTTTTCTACATAAATCAAGCTGTATACACTTTGAGGAGCAATCTGCAGCAGTTCTGCCACCTCTTTCACTCCCAGCAAATCGGATTTGGCAGCTCCATTGCCACCGCGGTTTTTTGTAGGCCTGGCTGGCGGTTCACATATCTGGTTTCCTGCATAGGCTGAACCGCTGCATTCATCTACTGTGCCGGCTGCACAGCCATTGCAGTGGCTTGTGCCTGATTGCACAAGCGGTTGGCTTGAGGAATCGGGAATTGGTCTCAACTCTGTTATCATTAAGTCGGAAAACCGCTGTTCCAATTCATGCAGTGCCAGAATTTCACCGGCGTCAACCACTGTTTCAGTGCAATTGCGGCATGCATGGGCTGCCATTCCAGTAATCATAACTGTATATTTGCCCCAACGGGCATCGACAGCGATGTCTTTGTGGATCATTTCATGGCCGCAAGCATAACAATACCGCTTATCCAAAGTCGCAATTCTCCTTTCCTAGAAACATGTTCGTTTTGATGTTGGTTCATCTCCTTTGGGCCCAAAAGTAAGCTGCTACTGCTTATGACAACCATTGCATAAACAGTATACGATTTGTATTCGTCACATCTTTTGAAATTCCTTCCATTTGATTGAAAATTTATTTTATCCTTGTACTTTTTAGAATTGATTAAGATTAATTACCACTATGACCTAACAACCGGAGCTTTTTGGGCCCTGGTTGAAATCATCATATTAATTGTGTTTTACACTCATTCTGATCGGGCCGAGGCTGGAGCCACGGCCGGTTTGTCCTTAAGGCAGGCAATATCTTATGTATGGCTGGGCCAGTGTCTGTTTGTACTCCAGCCAATGTCCATAGACAGTGAGATCCAGGCCAAGATCGAAAGTGGTGACATCTGCCTTGAATTGACCCGGCCTCATTCTCACTTCAGGATTGGCTTTCTTTACAATCCGCGGCTTGGACTGGATTTATATTTTAACCAATGCCAGCTACCAGGTCACCAAATGCCCTGTTGACTATTTGCCAAGATTTTTGCAGAACACATTCACGTTTTTCATGCCAATGCTGGTGGTCAGCTATTATCCCGCAGCCGCCGTCTGCGGCTGGGGAGAACCGTATTGGAAAGGGTTTTTAGCTTTACCTGCCGGGCTCGCCTTCGCGCTCTTTGCTGCACTTTTCTGGCGGATCGGTGTCAGGCATTATCAGAGCACCGGCAGCTGAAACCATGTTTATGTCTGCTCCTTCAGCGTTATGAAAATATCGAACTCGCCAATTCGGGTTTTGAAAGGCACAATCAGAGCCTTTGGCGTAACCATCGCCAGAGAGGCCTCGCCGCCCAGCACAATCTGAGGTGGGCAGATATTGCACATGTAATCGGCAGACATGAGGAAATCGGAGACCCTCTGGAACAACTCCCTATGCTGGTTGTCGATTGCCTCTACACCAATCCGGTATTTCTCCTTCCACATCATCTGACTGCATCCCACCTTTCAGCTTCAGCTCCAATGCTGCAGCATGATTACGTGCCGATAACCTGAACCCATACCTTCCTTGTCCGGGGCCCGTCAAACTCCACCAAAAACACTCCCTGCCATGTACCAAGCTTAAGCCCGCCGTTTTCAACCATCAAATGCACACTGGATCCCACCAGGGAAGCCAGGATATGGGCTGCTGAATTGCCTTCCAGGTGCCTGTATCCGGGATCATCCGCCGGTACCAACTTCTGCAGCATGTACACTATGTCCCGGGCAACATCTGGATCAGCATTTTCGTTAATGGTCAAGCCGGCGGTTGTATGCGGGCAAAACACTACACAGGCTCCGCTCTCAACCCCGGCATTGCGGACAATCGACCGGACCTGAGCGGTGACCGGAACTAATTCACACCGGCTTGTGGTCCTTACCGAAAACTGTTCCACCTTCATCCCCCGTCCACTTCTTTACTATTTAAGTTATAAATTCGACAATGAGACATTGGTAATCCTTCACAAAAGAGCCGGCGGCCCAAGAAATGCAATATTCCACCCAGGAGATGGCGGCAGAATCATGCTGTGAAAAAAATACCTCCCAAAGCAGGAGTCTCTAGGTAAATCTAGTATTAAAGATAGTAGATAAATTTTACATTTTAACGAGGAGGATTCGAATATGAAAAAAACCCTTGTGTTTGCAGGCGTATTATGTCTATTGCTTGCGTTTGGCGCCACCGCCTTAGCCTATGAAGCGCCGAAAGTTGACAAACCTTTGGTCTTGGGCGAAGAGTGGCCTGTTTGGGAGGAAGACGTGTACAGTTCGTTTACTGCGGACGGCGCAGGCTGGAACTTGTGGGTTTTTTGGGATGATGACAATGTCTATATTCAGTATGATGTTTATACTGACTTGCCGCTGGGGAACAAAAAGACAGAACGGTATATTTACGACGCCGACAGCTTGGAGTGGGAAATCAAAATACTCACCAACAGGCAGAAATGGATGATCGCACTGACTGAAGCAAAGGGTTACGAGGTTGTCATCCGCTATCCGGACAGAGAATACTACGTAGCTCCCAATGAGTTCCACCAAGTACTTATCGTAGAAACAGACTTCGGTTATCGCGGCCAGGTCATCTTGAGCCAGAAACATTGGGCTTTGGCAGAATTTGATATTAGCGCCGGTGCTGAGGTGCAGATGGCTGTTCAAGTCAATGACTCGAAGGATGGCGAAGAGCGGACCCGCATTCTTGGCGGTTTTGTAGATTCCGGTGCCTACAGCCCATTGGTCTTTACCGAGTAATTGCCTTGTCACGCCAAAACACCGCCTGAAATGGGCGGTGTTTTTCTTTGAGCCGTTTGCCAACACAAACGGCATCTCCTCTAGGAGCCTGAGAGCTATCGGCAAAACCTAGTATTCCAGCTCTACCGGGCTGCCGGTCACAACCAGCCCGGCTTTGAGGACCTGCCTCCCGGTCAATTCCTGACTGCGGGCATCGGGCTGCTGGCCGCCAACGTAAATCGTGAACCTGCCCGGTTCCAGCACACATTTACCATCATTTCCGATCAAGGCCAACTGCCTCCTGGCCAGTGTGAACTCTACACGCTGTGACTCCCCGGGCTGGAGCATAATCTTCTGAAAGCCCTGCAGCTCCCAATTGGGCACCCTGACGCTGGCTTCCTCATCTTTGACATAGAGCATGACAACCTCCGCCCCGGCCCGATCGCCGCTGTTTGTAACCGATACTGAGACTTTAACGGCAAAATCCGAACCGGCATCCACCGCATCCTGATCAAGAGCTAGGCCTGAATAGTCAAACTTGGTGTAGCTTAGACCATAGCCAAAAGGATACAGGGGAGTACTATTCATGAACCGGTATGTCCGGTTCTCCATGCTGTAATCTTCAAAGTCCGGCAGCTGGTCAAGGGACTTGACAAATGTCACCGGCAGGCGCCCGCTGGGGTTGTAATCGCCGAAGATCACATCGGCAATGGCATTGCCTCCTTCTTGGCCGGGATACCAGGCCTCGATTATGGCCGGGATATGTTCCTGAGCCCAATTGATCGTCAATGGGCTGCCGTTGAACAGCACCAGCACAATTGGCTTGCCCAAAGCATGAATGGCTTTCAACAGAGCTTCCTGCATGCCCGGCAGATCAAGGCTGAGCCGGTCGCCGCCGCCGTCAGAATCGGCGGAAGCTCCTTGTTCACCTTCCATTTTGGGAGAAATGCCCATCGCCATGATCACCACATCCGCCATCTCCGCAATGGTCAATGCTTCGGCGAACCCACTTGTGGGCTTCCTGCCCCAACCGGAGGTCTTGGTACTTCTCAAATCGCAGCCTTGAGCGTAATAGACCCTGGTACCGTCATTGACAGCCTGCTGAATCCCTGCCAAAAGCGGCACATATTTTGATGCCGTACCAAAGTAGTTGCCGATCAAAACATCGCGGCTGTCGGCATTGGGGCCGATGACCGCTATGTTTTTGACCTTGGCTTTGTCCAACGGCAAAAGCGAACCCTCGTTCTTCATAAGGACAATACTCTCCCTTGCCATCTCCCTGGCCAACAGCCGGTGTTCCGCGCAGTCATTGACCTCATATGGAATCCAGTTGAAAGGCACCAGCTCTTCAGGATCGAACATACCCAATTTGAATCTGGCTCTGAGCAGCCGTTTCACAGCCCGGTCAACGGCTTCTTCAGACAACAGTCCCTGGTTTACGGCGTCCAGCAGGTGCTCAAAAACCCGCCCACAATTCAAATCGCAGCCGTTGTTAACCGCAAGTGCGGCCGCCTGCGCCGGGGTTTCCACTACTTTATGGTCAGTATAGAAGTCTCTGATGGCTCCACAGTCGGAAACAACATGGCCTTCGAAGCCCCACTCTTCCCGCAAGATTTTGATCAAAAGCTCGTAGCTCCCGCAGGCCGGTTCACCATTGACCCGGTTGTACGCTCCCATCACTGCCTCAACTTTGGCCTCTTTAACTGCATCCCGAAATGCCGGAAGATAAGTTTCCCTTAAGTCCTTGGGGCTGACCTGGGCGTTAAACTCATGGCGCTTCAATTCGGGGCCGCTGTGGACAGCATAATGCTTGGCACATGCCGCTGCCTTCAAATACTTGGGATCATCGCCCTGGAGGCCGGTAATAAAAGCCACTGCCAGCCTACCCGTCAAATATGGGTCTTCACCATAGGTTTCCTGGCCCCTGCCCCACCGGGGATCCCTGAAAATATTGATGTTTGGAGACCAGAAAGTGATGCCCTTATACATGCCCCGATCCTCATGCCTGCGGGCTGCATTGTACTTGGCCCTGCCCTCCGCGGCAATCGCTGCTGCCACCTCATGCAGAAGCTGCCGGTTAAACGCGGCAGCCATGCCAATCGCCTGGGGAAAGACAGTTGCCACTCCGGCACGGGCAACCCCGTGCAGCGCCTCATTCCACCAGTTGTACTCATATATCCCCAACCTGCCAATGGCTGAGGAAGCGTACAGCATCTGGCTGACCTTTTCCTCAAGCGTGAGCAGGCTGATTAAATCGTCAATTCTCGCCTCCAACGGCTGATCTGGCTGTTGAAAACGATACTGTTTTTCCACTATTACCTTGCCCTCCTTCATGGTTTATGGGCTTGTTCCATGGTCCCTGGTGCCGCTTGCCACTCCTGAGAACTCGTTAAGGCCGGTTTCCATCACTTTTCTCATCCCAACGGTAACGGCTCCATCTTTGAAAGCAAGCCGGATCGTTACTTTGCCCAGTTGATAATCGATAATATGGCATTTTATAACAAATGTATCCGGTGAAGCCCAGGCGCCCGACGCTGCACAGCAGTAGCCATAATGCGGAAACTTGCCGGATATCAGCCGGTTGATGCCAAACCTTAAGGCATGGCTCCCAGTTTTGTTGGTAAAGTGCAGAACCCCTTCCGTCCATGCCGAAGCCGATCCTGGAAACACTGCAGCCTCAGTCCCGGAACTTAAGCTTAAAGAGAGGCTCTGCAGCCCCATGGGGTTATCCGCAAAGACATATTCCCCAGATTCTCCGCCTTCCAGACACCAGCCCGTAAAACCGGCTTCCGGTTCTATGCCTTTTAACGGCCTGATGGCACAGCGGGCCAGCCGTTTGTCAAGTTCTTGCTGTTTGCCGGAATCCTCAGGCAAGGGGCAATCACTTAGATTAGCGAAGACCGTCTTGAAAAACAGATCGAGTATAGTGCCTTCCCGGTGGTAATCCTGAGTGTCGGCGGTTGTCACCAACAGTAGATCCTCGTCCGGAAAACAGACGGCAAGCTGCCCACCCATGCCAAACATCCCAAAACCGTTGTTCTTGACCCGCCAGAATTGATAACCGTAGCCGGGTTTATCCTCAACCAGGTCATTGGCAGTGGATACAGTGGCAATCTGCCTGCTCACCGCAGCTTCGAGATAATCCGGGGGAAGGTACTGCTTCCCCTGCCATTTGCCCCCGTTCATCACTATCCAGGCAACCTTGGCCAAGTCCAAGGGTTTCGCCACCAGTCCCGACCCTCCCATGGAAACACCCATGGGATCAGGAATAATGTACGCTTCCTTGGAAAAACCGATTTCATCCAGGAACTTGGTACGCAGGTATTCAAGCATCGGCATGCCCGCAAGCTTCTCCACCAGAGCCGCCAAAGTATGGCTGGCAGATGTGTCATAGTAAAACAGTGTGCCCGGGAAGTGAGTTGGTTCCTCAACGAAGAAGCTTTTCACCCAATCCGGATCCCCAGTGCGTATGTAGGGTATGTAGGTGGTGCGGGCATGAGCCGTGGCCATCATCAGCATGTCCCTGATTGTAATCTGGGCTATGTAGGGGTGTACCCCTGTGCGGGGCAGTTTCTCCGGGAAATGATCCACAATCGGGTCATTCAGGGAGAGCTTGCCTTCGCTTTCCAGCAAGCCTACCGCCAAAGAAGTGAAGCTCTTGGTCACAGAAAACATGCGGTGCATGGTATCCGCCGTATGCGGGGCATAATATGCCTCGGCAGCCAGTTTGCCGCGGCGGATCAGCAGCACACTGTGCATGCAGACATCTTCGCTTTCCAGCTGTTCAATGAAATCGATAACATCCTGCGAACTGATCCCCACTTGCTCCGGAGTCGCCTTGGGGAAAAATGCCTCCATCGGGATCGCTCCTTTTCACATGAATATTTGGCAAATCTTGCTGCCATCCTTGGTTAATATTCCCCGCCGTTTCACTATTTCCTTTCCACAAAAACAAAAAAGCGAAAGATGACGTTGATTCAGCGCAATCATCTTTCGCCTTAAACCAAAAGCAGCCGATTATTTCAGCTTTGCCAATAATGCTTCCGCATCCTGCCGCAAAACCTCATCGATCTCCATCTCCGGCGACTCAAAAGCCTCCATTAAAGCCTCCCGGGCCTCGTCGCGCCTTTTGTGGCTCAGCAGCACAGCAGCATACTGTACTTTATACTCCGGGTTGTCGGGATCAATCGCCAGGGCTATCTCAATATGCTCCAGGGCCTTGTTTTTATTGCCGATACTGAGCGGCCAGCCGGGAGCCTGATCGTAGAGGCTGCTCAAGACATAGTGGGCATCGGCATACTGATCATCAAGCTCAAGGACACGCTCCATTGCTTCCTGGAGGGGGCGCACCATGAACAGGCTGTTGAGGACTCCCCTGGTTTGGCCGATTCTTCCAATCAGAGCACCCTGCCAGTAGTGGGCATGGGGATTATCAGGGACAGCTTCCACAGCCTGATCCGCATATGCTTTACCCTTTTCATATAAGGCCAGCTTTTGATCATCACTCCGATCCGCCAGGTACAAATAGGCTTTCGCCATTGTCCACAGCAGAACGCCATCTCCTGGAGCATTGGCCAGCGCCGCTTCCAAAAGTTCAATCGCCTGTTCGATAGTGCCAACCTGTTTGGCAGCCAATAAACCATTGACCTCCTGCAGCACAGCCCCGGTCTGGCCTTGGGCAGCCGCAGCACACGCAAAGGCAAGTGCCAGGCTGAGAAACACCCCCGTAATACCAGCGTATCTGCAAATGTTGCTTTTCACTCCGACAGACCTCCTTAATGTAGTTACTGACATTTTCTACCGTCTGGAAACAATTTCCTTCGCACCTGGCGCTGTTTCAAGTACCAATTGCACAAATATGGTATAATTTACCCATCAGCACTCACGGGAGGGGCATCAAGATGACTCGACTGTTCAAAAGCCATCACAAAAGAAAGGTTACCAGCCTGAACGGCTTTTGGCGGTTTAAGATCGACCCTGACAGGGCTGGGGAAAGCGAAAAATGGTACGCAGACTTCCCCAAGGACAGCCGGGCTGTTCTCGTACCGGGATGCTGGAATACCGAACTCGGCCTCTACCATTATGAAGGAGGCGCCTGGTACCAACGGGAATTCGAGACAACAAAAAGCCGGGCCAACCTGGTTTTTCACGGCTTTTACGGCTTGATCCGCGTCTATGTGGACGGCAAAGAGGTGGGGAGCCAATATGGAGGTTTTGCTGGTTATCAATGCCTGGTCAAGGGCTTGGCTCCGGGAAAACACAATCTGGTGGTTTTCACAGACAACTCCCACAATGACCGCAACACCATCCCCCTGGCCAGAGTCGACTGGTTCCACTATGGGGGCCTGTTCCGCAGTGTCGAGCTGATGGAGCTGGAAGACGCCTGGATCAAAGACTGCAGGATCGATTACAGACTGGATATTGCGCAAGCCACAGCCCATCTGGATCTCCACGTAGCGATCCAGAATTTCTCCGTTTCCCGGGAGGAGCTGAAAGTGTATTTGGATGAACAACTGCTGGCTGCCCGAACAGTCAGCTTTCAGGGCAATGCCGGAGATGTCCACTCAATCACCATTACCGATCTTTTGGTGCCCAATGTCCGGCTTTGGGAACCGGCCAACCCCAATCTCTACCAGATACGGCTGGAGCTTGAAAACGACGACTTAACCGAACGCATTGGTTTTCGCACCATTACGGTGCAGGACGGCAAATTACTCCTCAATAACAGAGAGATTAAGTTAAAAGGAATCAACCGGCATGAGGATCATCCGGATTGGGGTTTTGCCGTGCCCCTCAAACTGATGAAAAAGGATTTGGACATTATCAAAAACCTGGGCTGCAATGCCATTCGCGGCTCCCACTACCCCAACGCACCCATTTTCCTGGATCTGCTGGACCAGGAAGGGATCCTGTTCTGGGAGGAAATCCCCATGTGGGGTTTCCCTGAACACGCCCTTAAAGATCCCTTGACCCTTAAGCGGGGGCTGGCCATGCATGAGCAGATGATCAAACGGGACTACCATCATCCGTCGATCATTATCTGGGGGCTGCACAATGAAATTGACAGCCGCACCAAGGCAGCCTTAGACGTGACAAAGGCTTTTGCTGCAGAAATCCGCAGCCTTGATCCCACACGCCCCATTACCTATGCCACCATGCATCCCCTTGATGATATCTGCCTGCCCTTTGTGGACATCATCAGCATCAACCTTTACTTTGGCTGGTACTCCGGCGAGGTTGAACAGTGGGAAAGCTTCCTGCGGGATTTCAAAGCCAAAATGCAAAACGAAGGGCTTTCCGGCAAGCCGATGATCATCTCAGAATTCGGCGCCGGCGCCCTCTACGGCGAAAGCACATTCGAACAGCAAAAGTGGAGTGAAAACTACCAGGAAAAGTACCTGGAATACACTTTAAACCTCTTTCTTAATGATCCGGACATCATCGGTACCTACATCTGGCAGTACTGTGATGTCCGCACAGCCCGGGAGCTGGAGTTGGGCCGGCCCCGCAGCTTCAACAACAAGGGGATCGTCAATGAATACCGCAAACCAAAACAAGCCTATTGGACTGTCCGGAAAATGTATACCGGGGCCCGGTAGCAGGCCCCGGCATTTTTGTGCCTCTTTCACACTTGAGTTTTTGACTTCGTAATCAAGCGTGGCGATGGCCCTTTCGATATCCCCAATCCCGATCACCGCCGCCCCGCTGCTCCAAGTAAGCCCCAAAGAGGAACAGGAACGTGACAATTGCTGCTTCCTCATAGTTTCGAATTAGAAAGGCTCCGGTAACAGCTATCGTAACCAGGACATCAATGCTGACTACCTTCACCCGCAAAGCCTGGTATGCCTGGATGGCAATGGGCGCTACACCGAAAACCGCTGCCGCTGCCAGCCCCCACTGAAGCAGTGCGGGATTGTCTAAAAACCATTCGCCGGCAAAGGCTGTAGCAATCAACGCTCCGCTAACCATAACAATTTTATTCTTACTGCCGAGTATCCACCGCTGCATCATATCACCTGCTTTCCTTGCCTTCTCAACTGTAGTCTAACACGCTTAAGGCACAAAAAAATTGACCTAGGTCAAATTTCCAAAAAAAGCGGCAAACTCCAGTTGAGCCTGTCGGTCATTGGCCTTGCTGATCGTCATTGCGCAGCGATTGCATCTCCTCGAGGACCTCGGGGTCAACCGTGTCTCCGAGATAACTGCGTTTTAGCCCCTGCCGGTTGGCTTCAGCAGCCTGTTGTTTAACCAGTTCCAATTCCCGATAAAGATTATCGGCCGCCAAAAGCACAGAGCCTGCACACAGGGTGATGATCTGCTCCAGGCTGTCGGATGTGGCTACGGTAATCCAGTATTTTTCCTGGTTTTCGTGGGCAAAGCGTTCAATAAACTGATCCGCTGTTTGAGCCTCTTTTGTAAATACAACCTTAATATTGTGGTAATCGCTGATACTCTCCCGGTTCCCCGGTACCCGGTAGGCATCGAAAACCACCATTATCTTGCATTTTCTCATCGCCTGATAGCTGCACAGCTGATCGAGGAGCCTGGTGCGAGCCGTATCGAGATTGCCCTCAGCAAGCTTTTGCAGTTCCGGCCAGGCATGAATGATATTATAACCATCAACCAGCAGGTACTCCGTTCTTTTCGGACTAAAGCCGCTGTTTTCCCTATCTCTACGGAATGCGGCATATTCCGGCTCGCCCTTGGCATTTTGGCTGCGCCGTCTCCAGGAGCGCCTTTTGCCTTTATTGGCAAAGACCGCCTGGGCGAAATAGTCGTCAGCAGGTTCGTCTGCCCTGCCGCTGGGCGTTCGACTGGATACGGAAGCCCCCTCCGGTGCATTTTGGCTTAAAGCCGGCAGTTTGGATTGGATACAGCTTTCCACATGCATGTACTGCTTTACCTTGTCCCAACTTACGTAAAACCCTGTGCCTTGGGAACAGAAAATTGATCCGGTAGGGTTATCCACGTCCCTTTCGGAATCATACCCCATGCCGGCAATGACTTCCTCAGCGTTGTGGCACTGCCGGTAACCTGCTGAAAAACAAAACAGCGCCCCCCGGCCCCTAGTATAAGCGGCAACTTCCCGGTGGTAGTTCCGCATCGTTACCACTGGGGCACTGCCAACCAAGGTGGCCATCCCGCCCTTTGATTCGGCAACGGTGCAGCTGCCGTGCATATTGCTGATATCAGTCATGGCCCTGCCAACCATCTGCTCCGGCACTTCCAGCTGAAATGCATAATATGGCTCCAGCAGTACAGATTCAGCTTCTTTCAAACCTTGGCGCACTGCCCGGTACGTAGCCTCACGGAAATCACCGCCCTCGGTGTGGCTAAGATGGGCCCGCCCAGACACCAATGTTATCTTCATATCAGTAACCGGAAATCCCGTGAGCACACCGATATGCGTTTTTTCTGCCAAATGAGTCAAAACCAGGCGCTGCCAGTTCTTGGCCAACACTTCCTCAGGGCAGTCCGCCGCAAATTCCAAGCCGCTGCCCGGTTCACCCGGTTCCAGCAGCAGATGGACCTCGGCATAATGGCCCAGCGGCTCAAAATGGCCCACTCCCTCCACCGCATTGGCAATGGTTTCTTTGTAGAGAATCCTGCCGGTATCAAACTGGATCTCAATGCCGAAGCGTTTTTGAACCAAGCTCTGAATAATCTCCACCTGGACATCGCCCATGATCCGAGCCTGGATTTCCTGCAGCCTTTCATCGCATACAATACTAAGCTCCGGGATTTCATCCTCCAAAAGTCTGAGTTTCGGCAGGAACAGCCGTGAGTCACAGCCTTCCGGCAAACGGATCTGATAAGACAAAACCGGTTCCAAAACCGGCCTATGGGCACCTTTTTCCAAGCCCAAGCCCTCACCGGGCTTGGTTTGGGTAAGCCCGGTAACGGCACAGACAGATCCGGCTTCGATTTTGCTTACCAGTTCGTACTTTTCACCTGAGTATACTCTGATCTGGTTAACCTTCTCTTCCCATTCTCCATTGGTGAGGAGATCCTTCACCCTCAAACTCCCACCGGTCAGCTTCAGATGGGTCAAGCGGTTCCCCTGTTCATCCCTGGAAATCTTGAACACCCTTGCTCCAAACTCCGGCGGATAGGTTGGCTGAACGGTATATCTGGCGATTCCCTGCAGAAATGCTTCCACTCCCTGCAGTTTCAGCGCAGAACCAAAATAGCAGGGGAAAACCTTCCGGGCTTTGATAGCCTCCCGGATTTGGGCAAGGCTGATCTGCCCTGTCTCAAGGTATGCTTCCAACAAAGAATCGTGGCCCATGGCCAACTGTTCGTAAAAATGCGGGGATGTGCCCTGATCAAAAGCGATGCAGCCTTCGGCAAACTCTTTTTTCAGCTCAGCCATCAGCTTGTTGCGATCTGTCCTATCCTGATCCATCTTATTGATAAAGATAAAAGCCGGTATTTGATAGCGTTCAAGCAGTTTCCACAGAGTCTTGGCATGCCCCTGGACACCATCGGCTCCGCTGATCACTAGAACAGCATAGTCCAGGACATGCAGTGTCCGTTCTGCTTCAGCCGCAAAATCCACATGCCCCGGAGTATCCAGCAGAGTGATCCGGGTGTCCCCAAGCTGAAAAACAGCCTGCTTGGAAAAGATAGTGATTTTCCTCAGCCTCTCCAGCTCATGGGTATCAAGGTAGGCATTTCTATCATCCACCCGGCCGAGGCTGCGGATCTTGCCGCTTAAGAAAAGCATGCTTTCGGACAGGGTGGTTTTGCCCGCGTCAACATGGGCGAGGATGCCAATAACCAGCTTCTTTTTGCCCCTGTTCATAACAAATGTCAGTCCTTTTGCTTTTGATTGCCCCTACTATTAATCATACCAGGAAGTCGCCGAAAAAAAAACAGCTCTCTTTGGGTTGTGCCCATCAAGAGCTGTTAAAGCTTATATTGCGCCTAAGTTATCGGCCATCGCCATATGGGTTCTCCAGCTTGTGCAGCTTGCTGTCAACTGATTCGGTTGCATTGAGAGCCCTGATGACAACCACGTACCCTTCAAAAAACATGCGCCATACGAGGTGTGCAATGGGAAACAGGATCAATACGGCAGTTATCAGCTGCCCCCTGGGCAAAAAGCCAAAACAATTGCGGTAGAATCTGTCATCACTGATTAGAAAGGCAAGAATGCGGATACCGTATACAGTGATCAGTACAAATCCGATGAAATACAAAATTTCCGCTATCCTGACACCCAACAAAAACCTAAAACTGAAAAATCTCTTAACCCCTTCCCACAACGATTCATAGCTCTTTTGCATGGCTATACCTCCCTGCGTTTTGAATATACGTGTTCAGAATAAAGCGATGCTGCCTCCTTGTCATCGGTTTAACTACGATTTCTACCAATAACGCAAAATTCCTTCTATTTCAACCTGCCAAGATCCGTCTTGGGGGAATCCGGGTGCCTGTACCGGCGGGCAGCCTTCCCAGCCGGCAGCCATCATCCCAACAGCCAACAAAAGCCCACCGTTTCCAGGCAGGTACAGCGGCAGGTTAGGCCTCTGGAAATTGTGCCCGTTGGGAAGCCACGTGTTCTTGACAGTATCAATAAAGAAAGCGTCAACGGCCATTTCGGGCTCGCCGGCTCTTGCCGCAGCCATGGCCACCACAGGGAAATCCCAGCCCCAGGCTTTATCCCAGTTCCATACTTCAAAGACCTTTTTGACAGTAGCTCGCACCAGTTCATGATCAGCCCGTTCACCCGGGAGCACGCCGCAGGCGCACAGCATGGAAGGATGATCATAGTTATACTTGGAAAATGTATCGGGGCATTTTTCATGAGCAAGATAGGCGCCGCCCATGTGCGGTAGGAGTGCCAGTTTCTTGATCACTGTGTCCCACTGTGCATTCGGCTCCATCCCCAACCGCCTCCGCCACTCCTGAGCGGTTTTCAGGCCAAACAGCCAGTATTCCAGTTCATAGGTGGGATTCACGGTCTCGGTTGCTCGATGGCATTCCTGGGCTGGAATCACCGGCGGGCCCAGGACATAGCGATCGGTTTTGGAATCGTAATGGGCAAAACCGGCCATGAATTCAGCGCTTTCC
>JAAYNP010000081.1 GCA_012520795.1 Bacillota bacterium | reverse complement strand
GCAGAGATTAAAGTGTTTGCCCACAACCAGCCGGTGGATTTCGGCAAAGGCCTTTACGCTTACAGGATGGTCGGGGCATACGGCCCGATCCTGCCTTTACTGGACAGACTGGGCGTGGAATATGTGTTTGATCAAACAGAACAGAAACTGACGGCGAAGCGCGGAACCAACACCGTGGTAACTAGGCTTGCCGATTCGGAGATGTATGTCAACGGCGTGCCGGAGATCATCAATGATTGGCCGGAAATGATCAACGGTGTGCTCTATGCAGAATTAAGCGCAGTAATTCCCGCTTTGGGGTTTGCAGCCTTTTGGGCCGGCGGGGGCACTGAATACCACATTGTAGAGCCGGGCAAAGACACCCTAGTCTGAGCACAGGGAATATAAACAACAGATCCAAATTTGAACCTTTTCGGGAGGAATCAGAGTATTGGGAAAGAATTTATAGCATATCAAGAAAACTGGGTGAAAACACCTGCCTGAACGAAAAGGGCATCCCGATACCCTATGAAGAAATGAAGCAGCAGGATACATTTGAAGGCTGGGACTTCATTAATATCTGGGGCATAGAAGAAGGGGAGACCTACCCGTACCAGCAAGTGTTCGGTCCGATGGTTGAAACATAAAACAATCGGCTGATTGGGAAAAAGCCTGCGTCCTTTGGGAACAAACTTAAGGCCTACTTCATTTTGAAGTAGGTCTTTTAATAAACAGGGCGAATATCACAAATAGAGCGGATCAGCAGATGGAACACAAGCCGGATACCGGCCGAAGGAGGAGTTTTGCATGAAGATCACCAGAATGCGATGCAACCGGATAGACAGCCCACTGGGGTTTGCCCTCGATCAGCCTCGCTTAAGTTGGGTGTTAGAATCGGAAAGGGCGACCAAGCAGTTTGCCTGCCAGATCAAGGTAGCCCTGGATCCAGATTTCAAGGAGATCGCCCACGACAGCGGCAAACGGGAAGATATCGACAGCATCTGCTATCGGCTGCCGTTTACCCTTAAACCCCGCACCCGCTACTACTGGCGGGTGAAAGTCTGGACTGACGCCGGGGAGGTCGAAAGCCCCACTGCCTGGTTTGAAACCGCGAAAATGGATGAGCCCTGGCAGGCCAAATGGATTACCCCCGATTGGCAGGATAATGAGATCCATCCCTGGCTGCGGAAACAGTTCAACCTTGTGAAGCCAATCAAAGAGGCGCGCCTGTATATCTGCGGTTTGGGGTTGTACGAAGTTGAAATCAACGGCCGAAGAGTGGGGGAGGAATACTTCACACCCTACTGCAACAGCTACGACAACTGGATTCAGCACCAGACCTTTGATGCTGCGCCGTACCTAAGCCAAGGGGAAAACGCAATCGGCGCCCTCCTGGGAAACGGATGGTATAAAGGCCGTTTTACATATGCGAAAAACAAGAAAGAAATCTACGGCGATCGCTTTGCCCTCATTTGTGAACTGCGGGTTACCTACCGGGACGGCACAACAGAATTAATCTGCACCGACGAGAGCTGGAAGGCTAAAGCATCCCATATCCTGGCAAGCAGCATTTACGACGGCGAGATTCAGGATGCCAACCGTTACCTGGAGGGCTGGTCCATGCCAGGCCTTAACGATGATGATTGGGATCGGGTACGGACAATCGATCTTGACTACAGCCTGCTGCAGCCCCGCCGCAGCCTGCCGGTGATCATCAAGGAGACGATTAAGCCGGCAGCAATTATCCATACCCCCAATGGGGAAACAGTCCTGGATTTCGGCCAAAACATGGTTGGCTGGGCCAGTTTCAGGATCGATGCGCCACAGGGTACCGAGGTTCTGCTCCAATATGGGGAGGCGCTGCAGGACGGCTGCTTCTCCCAGGAAAACTTGCGCAGCGCCAAAGCGGAATTCACCTACATTTCTGATGGCAGGCCGGCACAGGTAAAGCCCTGCTTCACCTTCTACGGTTTTCGCTATGTGAAGGTGGAAGGCTGGGTAGGCGAGCTTGCCCTTGATGATTTCACCGGACATGTTGTCTATTCCGATTTGGAACGGATCGGCACTATTGAGACCTCCAACCCCATGGTCAACCGGCTTTTCCTGAATGCGCTGTGGGGGCAGAAAGGCAATTTCCTGGACGTGCCCACAGATTGCCCGCAGCGCAATGAACGGATGGGCTGGACCGGGGATGCCCAGAT
>JAAYNP010000080.1 GCA_012520795.1 Bacillota bacterium | reverse complement strand
TGGTCTGCCCGCGGCAGTGCCTCAAAGTATTCCGGCGGCAGAATATCGCTCATGGGGTACAGCATTCCGCCAGATACCATTGGGAAATACCCGGAGCGGTGATTGAACCTGAAAATGTCGTATCCGGCGTCACCGGCCATAATCCGGGAAACCAGCTGTTCATACGCACCGAACTCCTCAGCCGAAATCTTGACGTTGAACAGTTCCTCAGCTTCCGCCATCCTTTCGGTATCGGGTTTCCCGCCGTTGTAGATTACCCAAGTCACGTCACGGATCAAAATGTTGACAGTCTTGCCCCCAAAATCCACTTCATCCGGGCTGAGGACTCCGGGACGAGGTTGGTAATCGCTCGCGAAAACTGTACCAGACATCAACAGCAATACCAACAGTACCAACCAGACATTCTTCTTCATATATACCCTCCTTTTAATGCTTGATGGCAGTATTAATATTCCATAGGTGATCGAGTATTACCTGCCAAGAATGCTAAAAAATTTGACTTTTACCGCAGAGGGTTTACAGTTGGGAAAGAACAGCCTGCAGTCGGACTGCCAAGCATTAGATTTGTAATCTAATTGTAACACAGTTAACACCATGTTAGTATTGCGGTTGTTGGGCAAAAAATTGCGGATCTTGAGTTTTTAGTACCGGCCGTAAGTCTGAATCGCCCACATTACAACCCGCATGCTCGTAAGCAGGCTTCCGTTGTTGATGGAGCCTGCAGTGGAAAGACTTAGCCCCCGTGATTCCTTTGCCGCCTCGCAGTCACGCCTTGCTTGGGCGATGATCTCTTTTTCGTCATTGTACATAAAAGCAATTGGCGACAGGCAGCCATCGATGCGGGTATTGGGCATGTATTTGCGAATGTCGCCCACCAGAACTGTGGGCCCAAAATTGCAGCCGGTCAGATTCAGTCTTGCCAAAATAGGAATCAAGTGCTTCATATCTGAGTCAGAATGCTGATAACGAAAATCACCGGGCTTGGGCGCAAAGCGGTTAAAAATCCGTTCAAGAATCGGATAGCCAAAGGATTCGTACATATCCGGTGTCAGAAGGCAGCAGTTGTCATCGTTGAATTGGAACCCGGGCGGCGCTTCCCCTGGGCCATATCCCGCCTCTTCATCCATGATTGCGGCCATCTCAAAGATAACATCGGAAATCACACGGCTGAAGCGCTCTGCCAAACCAGGCTCGTCCACCAGCAAATAGATCAGGTTTTCCGCACCATAGATGGTGGTGGCTAGTGTCACCGGGCCTCTCACACTTCTCCACAAAGGTGGCTTTTTACCATACCTCTCATAGATCCGCCGTTTTTCTTCCTCCCAGTTCTCCGGCAGGATAAACGCGCGGATATCCAGCTTTTCCACTCGGTCCAACAAGGCCGCCAATTCTTCGGGAGTGCTGCAGGATGGGTGTACCCAGATGGTGCCTCCCCTGAATTCCCGCCTGCAGCCAAAGACCTCTGTTATATCTTTGAGCGGTGGATGAATTTCTTCCGGCAGTGGGAATTCCTCCCGCAAAAGCCTCTTGCCCACAATTTTCTCTGCTTTATCGTTATAGCGCTTGTTAAGCTCGATCCGGCGTTCCCGGGGCGTGTAGCCCCACGGTTCACCCCCTTCCCCAAGCTCGGCAAAAACACACTCATCACTCATGCGGATTCCAAGGGCCACCTGAGGCGCCCGTTTGCTGAAGCAGTTATCTTCATGGGCCAGTTCATCATCTTTCCAAAATTGCTCCAAATCCACGTCATACATGTCTTTCACTCCCGTTGTCTGCGCTATGAACAAACATTGGTGTACATCACAGCTTAAACTCGTATAGTGTGTGATCCAAGCATCAGTATGGGTTGTTGTCCACATCGATCAGGAATGGATATGCGTAGTAATCATCAATATCCCAGGTATTAAAGAAGTCCCAGCCTACAGCGGTATATGTTACCTTCCGCATCATTGCATACGTGCTCTTTGGTTCACCTTTCCCGGAATCACTTTGCCCGGTGGTTTCTTGATCGTAAAAGCTGTTTGTCACATTATCGCTGTTTACAGCGAATCCTACCAGCCCGCCTGTGGTCTCGCCGTGTGGTTCAGTGATTTCGCCTATTGCATAGCAGTTGTTGATACTTGCATAGTATGCATTCAGCCCAACCATCCTCGGCTTTGACAACTCCCTCAGCATGACATTGGATAAAAGTTCCATAGTTGGATGGACCAACCAAACCGCCAACTTGTCCGGAACCTCTTACTTCTCCGCATCCGGAACAGGAAATCACAGAACTTGAATCTAGATGACCCAATAGGCTGCCAACATACCTGCAGCCCATGACCTCTCCTCCTGTTGTACAGTGTTCTATTACAGCGCTAAGCGCGGATCCTGCCAGAGAGCCAGCTTTCTCATGACCGGATATGTCTGCACCTGCTAAAGTCAAGTTTTCAACCAAAGCCCCCTGCAAAGCCCCAAAAAGCCCCACATAATCCTGCTCAGGGCGGTTGATCGTCAAGTTTGCAATCGTGTAACCCTGCCCGTCAAAGTGACCATTAAATGGATCAGAATAGCTGCCAATTGGCTCCCCGCCTTCACCCGGCTTCACCAACACCTCCCCGTCAAGCCGGGGGCTGGCCCAGCGGCCGCTGCTGTCTGTCACGGCTGAATCAAACTGTCCAAACTGGGTTTCAAAAGTAATTGTAATTCCGGCAAGGGGGTTGTCTCTGCTTCGTCAGTGATGATTCCTGACGCATAGTAATACCCGATCGACACGGTAAAGACAATGTCCTGCTGGTCATTTACATCAACAGACTCGGGGTAAATTGCATAATTCTTATACGCTGGGACAATCTTAACCTGGCCCTTAAGGCCTGATTTTTCCCATTTGCCTTGTTCGTCGGTGATTTCCGGCTCATAGTCCATAATCTTTGATTCAAAGGTGATTTCAGCTCCGGAGATCTCGTTGCCTTCCTGATCTTTCACAACACCGCTCACAGTATAAGCAGGAAGGAAGCACTGCGCAACAAAATCGGCATCGCGGGTGGTACCATCGACAACCCGGCTGGATGGCTCGAATACAAATCACAATAAAACTAGCCAAACGCTGTCTCTTAGTTTCATGATAAGCCTCCGTTTGCACATATGATGTTCGCTTCAGATTCTGCTGCCGATTGCATAAGGATCAGGCTGCCTTCTGGCATGGCTTACTTGTGATGGTCTCAGCGCAAACCTTCCTGGTTATAATCTTATTTTTAAGGCCGAGAATTCCTCCCGGCCTTGTGTTTCTTGTGAGATTTTATCATTGGATTTTATCATTGATAGGGATTGGGCAGTTCCCTCAGGAATGGATAAGAGCTCCCTTCATCAATATCCCAGACGGTGTCGAAGTCCCAGCGTATTTCCACCTCCATTCCTTGTTGGGGATCGAAACGGACATACTTGAATGTAGTCTTCTGCATCATTTGCTCGGTTGTCCTTGGTGCGCCTTTCCCTGTATCACTTTGTCCAGTGGTCTCAGAGTCATAGTAACTGTTTATTACACTACTGCCGGATAGCTCACCTACCAAACCGCCTACCTTAGTGGAGCTTGCCAATGTGGTCACTTCCCCAACAGCATAGCAGTCTCTGATATAAGGTTCCCGCTCCCATCCGGTATGTCTGCCCACCAGGCCTCCAACATTTGAACCTCCAGTCACAGCACCAGTGGCAAAGCAATTCGTGATATCATTGTCATGATTCCAGCCAACCAGTCCACCGGCATCATTCTGGAATTGGTCGGTACCAGTCACTGATCCAACGGCATAGCATGCGCTGATCGTCCCATTTAACGCGTATCCGGCTATACCGCCGCCGTATACATTAGAGAACGTTATATCCACATCCGCACAGCAGTACTCAAAGGTTCCGCCTTGACTGTTTCCGGCTATACCTCCCACCCACATGCTGCCGTTCACAGTCCCCACGGCACTGCAGCGGTATATGTAGGAATCGAACATGGACGACCCGACCAACCCGCCGACTCTTTGGTTACCTTGCACGTTTACCGCGGATGCGGCACAGTTTACCACTTCTGAATAGGATATAGACCCCACCAGGCCACCAACAGAATCATTGCCGGAAATGGTCCCGGAAACAGTGCATTCCTCAATCACCGATTCCCCTGCCGACCCAGCCAAAGCGCCAACATAGTTATTGCCAGATATGTCGACATTCTCCAGATTCAAGCCGCTGACACTGGCGCGATACAAGTAGCCGAAGAGCCCTAAGTAATTAGCTTCAGGATCAGTGATCTTAAGGTTGCTGATTGTATATCCCCCGCCGTCAAAAGTGCCGGAGAATCGATCCGAATCGCCGCCAATCGGCGCCCAGCCGGAACCATCGCTAAATTTGCTTAGGTCGATGTCCGCGACGAGGACGAAATGTTTGTTCAGATAGTTTCTAACATTATTCAGCTGCTTCGCTGTGGCAATGCGGAAAGGCGATGCTGCCGATCCCGTCCCACCGTCGAAGTCCGTGTTAATGGCGGTGAAATTCACACTGCCGGTATTGCCGGTCACTTCAACATACTCAGGATCAAATCTGTATGAATCACTGACCGGCCTCACCACGACTTTCCCCTCAAGCCTTTGGATTGACCATGTACCGCCGGGGCCCGTGGTTGCCGGGACGTATTGGTTGGACTCTGATTCGAAATTAACTGTGATTCCAGGGATAGGATTGCCATCTTCATCATTGATACTCCCTGAGAGAGCGTAATAGCCGATGTTCACCGTAAAGGCGATGTTTTGCTGTGCTGAGCTTACCTCAACCTGTTCTGGAACCAGAACATAGCCTTTGTACGATGGAACAATTGTCACCGGGCCTTTGATGCCGGATTTGGACCAGTTGCCCTGCGCGTCGGTGGTTACCGGTTCGTAATCCATGATCTCTGATTCGAAGCTGATAGTCGCCCCGGAAACTCCATCACCATTCTGGTCTTTGACAGTGCCGCTCACTGTGTAGGCAGGCGAAGCCGTTCTAGCAATAAAATCAGCACTGCTGTTGGCTTTGCTGACGGTTATGCTCTCTGGTTCAAACGTAAACCCTTCCTTGGACGGGGTAGCTGTCCCTGTGCCTTGGAAGACAGCTTCCCATCTGCCTTGTCCATCGGTAATGACTTCACTCTCTGTCGCTCCCGTCAGCTGGATGACTACACCGGAAGCCGGTTTCCCAGCAGTGGTTTCATAGACCACTTTTCCGGAAACAGAGTATGTTTTGCTGCCTCCTCCCGGTTTTCCGCCGATACAGGCGGAAAACACCACTGCACACAACAGAATCAGCCAAAAACTCTTGTTAGTTTTCACAACAATCCCCCGTTTGCACATATTGGATGAATTCTGGTTCTTCATAAGCTAGGCAAAAACCTTCGTTTTTGCACATGAAAAAATGTTAATTTTCTCAAGGCTCCATCCATTCTTAACCGGGAGATCATAGTACACATTTTCTCTCGATGGGTATACCCATAGTTCCAGCTCAGAGCAGTAATTGAACCGTTTCAGCGCCAGATGCCACTGTTCGCCGGTAGTAAACCAATCGGCAACCAGCTTGCCTTCATGATAGACTTCCGCCCTGTCGCCGTGATAGTCGATCTGCAAAAACAAGTCGTGCACCTGGTCACGGTTTCGCGCATTGATCCTCACCTGATATTTCCGACACCTGCCGTTTTCCCCATTCGCTTCGCCGAGATAGGTAAAACTGGCGTCACATTCAACCTGTTTGAAGCGCACTGTCTTGCTGCGGCGCAGCCCATCGGGGCCGTAATAGATGATTTCTTCTTCTGGTTTGCTGGAAACCGCGTAAATCTCACCGTCATCTTCATACAAAACACAGTCGGCGATGATCAGCCTGCTGCCAAATTTGTACGCCCGTTCCGCTTCCCACTTGTTCAGTGTGATCACACAGCCGGCTTCCCTGGCATAGTGATACCAGGGTGTGTGATCAGTGTAGAAAACACAGTACTCTCCTAGTCTGCACAAGAACGAGGCATTGGTCCTTAAAAGCAGAGCACTGCCGATCCGCAGATTGTAGGGAATTACCAGGCATTCTCCGGGATCAATATCAATGTTCTCCAATGTGATTGTCTCATGATCGAAGGCCAGGACGCAGCTCCAGTTTTTGTGGGCTTTCATCGTCCGCTTGCGCTGATGGTTATTAATGAACAAAAACCCTTCGCCCGTCTCATAGTTATGCCTGACGGCAGCCCGCACCGTTTCCAGATCCTCTGGGCTCTTTGGCCTGATATCTGGAAGGTACACTTCTGCCTGGGCTAGAGTTTCCTGAAAGTCCTTGAGGAATAGATGCAGTTTTTTCAGTTTGCCGTAGGAGGCATTGAGCAGGCCTGATTCCCGGATACAGGCCTGAAAATCATAGCTTTTCACAGGCAGGTCATTGTGGTATCCGGTGGCCTTGGACTCCTGCAGAGTGGAATAGCGGCCTTCGGGGTTGTACCCGCCGTGGTACATATAGTAGCCGATCAGGTTGGCCCCGGAACCGAGGGCGCACAATGCCTGGGCTTCAGTATCTTCAGGGTACGGATATGGCCGCCTGTGAGCTGTCACCTGAAGGCCGCCCCCCAGTTCGGCAGTGAGATAGGGTCCCGCCTGTGCTGAGGCTTGCGGCTGTGCCTGCTGCTGCGGTTCGGCGTTGGGCTGGGCTTGAACACTGCCGGTCCTGTCAATTGCTTCGGCCAAATCCGCGCCAATCTTGACATCATCATGAAAAGGAATGAAGAGGAACTGTTCCGACGCAGGCAGTTCCTCTGTATGCTGAGCCCAGGGAGCGTCGACGTAGCCGCCGTAAACCGGCAGTGTCTCGCCTGCCAGCACATAGGCCCCGCCCCAGGCCGTTACTGTGTAATACGGAGTGATAAAGCCGAGCCCTTGAGCCATTTGCTTCAGTGTCTGCAAATGCTCCAACCCCTCGGCCTCGGTTTTGGGGCGCTGGTAACAGTGGCCGTACTCATTTTCAATCTGAATGCCGATCACCGGGCCTCCGTCTTTTACCATCATGCCCTCGGCTTGTTCTGCAAGCTTGGTCCAATAGCGCCGCACATGGTGCAGGTATTGGGGATCGTTTTCTCTCAGGCGGAACCCGCCTTGGACAAGCCAGTCGGGAAAGCCGCCATTGCGGCACTCGCCGTGGTTCCACGGGCCAATTCTCAGCCACACCGGCATCTCAAGCCGCCGGCAGACCTCCAGGAAGCGCCTTAAGTCCCGCGAGCCGGCAAAGTCCCATTCGCCCTCTTTTTCCTCATGATGGATCCAGAAGACATAAGTTGACACGATAGTGATCCCGCCGGCCCGCATCTTGAGGATCGCTTCCCGCCACTCATCCGGATGCCAGCGGGAGAAGTGCAGCTCTCCCATGATTGGCAGGATTGGCTTTTTGTTTTTCATCAGGTACCTGCTGGTTACTTCATAGAGATCACCATTCTTGGCTTTGCCGGACATGTGCAGCAAGGCTGGTTCATGCCCGGTCTTTGCAATCCGAAACTGCATGATCTGAACCCTCCAAAACAGAGAATCACAGCTTGGATGTACTAAAGCTCGATTTCGTTTAGTGCTTCCAGCACCACCGGCATGGACTGTTTCCAATTGTGGGGGTACTGCTCCGATACCTCAAAAGCCAAACGCCGCCCATCAGGCGCAGCCTGCTTCGCCAGGCGGGCCACCAGTTCCTTCAGTTCAGCCGGCGGCAGTTCATAATTTGATACACTGATATTCACCCAAAACAGCTTGTCATGCCATATGGCCCGGCATTGATCAAGGGTCAGATCCCCCTCCGGCGGCGGAGTCAGGGACTCGATCAGATCAATGGGGGCTTGCGCAATCAGCTCTTTGCAGCTGGCTAATTTTCCGTCATAGTGCGTCCCCACAACCTTGCCGCTCTGCTGCAGAATTGGGAACAGCTCTTTGTAAACCGGCACATGGTATTGGGCAAAGCGGGCCGGCCCCATGGTTTCGGCTGTGAAATTCTCCAGCACTGAAACAAAGCGGCCAGGCCCTTCCGCAATCAGCTCCACCTGCCTTCTAAAGCCTGCAAGCAGTGCATCATACAGCTCCGCCACCTCCGTTTCAAAGTCGTAGAGGTGGTAGGCAAAATTCTCCAAACCCACATAATCCACCAGGAGTGTCTGGAACGGCGTCCTGCCGGCGGCAATCAAAGGGATGCCGTAAGGCTTGATCTCTTCCTGCTTTGCCAAAAAAGCTTCATATGCAGGTTCATATTGGGTGTTCTTAGCGATATAAGTCATGACCTGGTAATCGGCCTGCGTTTCCAGCCAGTATTTCTGAGTCCACCCGTCTTCAGAGATGGTGTGGATTTCACCAACAGGAGTGGCCAAGGTGCTGCGGGTAAACTTGCGCCCGTTTTCCGTATAGGCCTCCCGTTTGAATTCAACGTTTTGGCGGATCATTCTCACTGAAGGCACATGCCAGGTTATCCCCAGCCCCGCTTGAAACAGGGGCTGCCAGTCAGGATCATCTTTTGTGTGGCGCCATTCATTCTGGTAAATCGTATATGGAATCCGATCCGGCTTTTCCCCGGACCAAAAAGCTTCCAATTTTTCGTGGATGTTCATTGTCAGGGCCTCTCTTCAAATTTTATCTGCTGCTTGCGGCAAGTTCCTGTTCGACCACATACGTACCCGTGGTGAGGATAATCACCAACTTGCCATCGCTTTGTTCATAATCCAGGCCGGTTTCCCCCAAGGGCCTGCCGTTGACCATAATGTCTGTCTCCGCACCGCTGAGCTCCAGTTCAGCTTCAGCGTTAAAAGGAATCACAAAGTTATAGCCGATTCTGTTACCTTGATCCAAATACTCCCACCCGCTTTCATAGCGCCCGGCAGCCGAATTCAGCACTGCTCTGGCAAACTTAAGCACCGGGTTGGGCAGAGGAGCAAGCCTGATCTTCCTAAACCCTGGATGCGATTCCAAAGGATTAATCCCGCACATATGGCGGTACATCCATTCTACAATGGAGCCATAGGTGTAGTGGTTTAAGGAATTCATCCCCAGTTCTCCAAACCTGCCGTCGGGAAGCAGTGAATTCCAGCGCTCCCAAATGGTTGTGGCACCAAGCTTCACCGCATAAAGCCAGCTGGGGAACTCTTCATTTAGGAGCAGCCGATAGGCTATGTCATTGTACCCGTTTTCCGAAAGTACCCGGCACAAATAGGGAGTGCCCACAAAACCGGTCTGGAGGTAGTAATCGTTCTCTCTGAGCAGCTCAACCAAGGAAGCAAGAATCCGTGGGCGCATCTGCTCCGGTACCAGGTCCATAACCAAAGGCAGGATATGGGCAGTTTGCGTACCTGCCGCCATCCGCCCTCTTGGTGTGACGAATTCCTCACAGAAAGCCTTTTTTACTTCTTCAGCCAGCTGTTCATACTCACCGGCAAGCTCTTCTTTACCCAACACTCTTGCGGTTTTAGCTGTCAACCCGGCAGAATAGGCATAGTAGGCCGTGGCAATCAGATCAACAGGAGTGCCGCCCTCGCGGCTGAATTCACCTTTACCGTCAAGGGCCAGCCAGTCCCCGTAGTGAGAACCGGTCTTCCAAAGGCGGTCGCCGTCATCGTGGCTTTTGACGAACTCAATATAGGCGATCATGCTCTCCAACTGCTGTTCCAAAATCGCCCGATCCCCGTAGTGGAGGTAAAGGTTCCAGGGGATTACTGTTGCCGCTTCTGACCAGGCGGCCGATCCTCGCTGGTTCATGCCAAAGGTTGGGACAAAATCCGGGACTTTGCCGCCGAGGTTTTTTTGTTCCAAAGCCAAGTCATAGAGGAACTTGCTGAAAAAAGCACCGCAGTCCATGTTAAAGCAGGCAGTGCCGGAAAACATCTGGGCGTCCCCGGTCCAGCCCATCCGCTCATCCCGCTGCGGGCAGTCGGTGGGCACATCGAGGAAATTGCCCTTCTGCCCCCATAGGGCATTGAGAAAGAGCCTGTTGACCAAGGGATTGGAAGTTTCGATGGTGCCGATCTGCTCAAGATCGGAATAAATGACATGCCCCGTAAAATCATCGAGGGTAAGCTTGTCCGGCCAGCCTTCCACTTTCACATAGCGGAAGCCGTAGAAGGTGAAGCAGGGCTTTACCTGTGCCGGCCTGCCATCAGAAATGTAGGTGAATTCCGC
>JAAYNP010000079.1 GCA_012520795.1 Bacillota bacterium | reverse complement strand
CTTTTGGTTCCCGGTGGGTGGAGCTTGGTTGGCCCGCCATATCTGGGAGGCTTACCTCTTTAGCATGGACAAAGAATTTTTAACGGACAATCTCAACACCATTCTTGAAGCGGCTGTATTCTGGGTCGATGCCTTTGTAGAGGATGAACGGGATGGCACGTTAGTCAGCAGCCCATCCTGGTCGCCAGAGCATGGCCCCTATTCGTTAGGCTGTACTCAAGATCAGGCTATTATCTGGGATGTGTTCAGTATTGCGCTGAAAGCCAGTGCAGAACTGGGGATTGCCATACCGGAGATCGATGAGATTCGGAGTGCACAGTCACGGCTATCACCGCCGAAAATTGGGCTGGCCGGCCAGTTCCAGGAATGGAAAGATGAAATTACCATCGACATCACCGGCGATTGGGGACATCGCCATGTTAATCACCTGTATGGTTTACATCCCGGTGATCAGTTTGTTGCTGGTAGAAACGAAACCGAAGACAGATTTATCGGGGCCATGAAGGTAACCTTGAACACCCGTGGCGATGGAGGGACAGGGTGGAGTAAAGCGTGGAAGATCAACTTCTGGGCCCGGATCCGCGATGGCAACCGTGCCCATAAACTGCTTCAGGAGCAGCTTAAGGGTTCCACCCTTAGCAATCTGTTTGACACCCATCCGCCGTTTCAGATTGATGGTAATTTTGGGGCGACAGCAGGTATGGTGGAAATGCTGCTTCAAAGCCATGGAGAGGCTATTGAACTCTTGCCAGCTCTGCCGGATCGGTGGAGTTCTGGCTCTGCCAGCGGCCTAAAAGCCAGGGGCAATGTGGAATTGGATCTTGAGTGGTCAAACTCACTACTGCAGAAAGCAGTATTGAGGCCAAAGGCCAGTACAGACTTGCTGGTCAAGGCAGCCAATATAGGCCAAGCTTCGATCACTGATTCTCAAGGCAGGCTTGTTGAGGTAAAGATGATTGACGAGAATACGATTCTGTTTTCAGCGACAGCTGGTGAGGCATATACCATCACCTCTGCTGGACAATGATAAGGATGATTCAAGATGGGCAGTACAGGATGGATTTTGGTTTACACAAGAACTCCGGTTCCCCACAACTACCCCATGGATTTGGCATCCAGTGTTCATTTTGCCTACAGCAGGGATGGCACAAACTTTACAGCTTTAAATCGCAACTATGGCATCTTGTTTGCGCTGGCAGCAATCGATGCAAACAATGTGATCCATGCCAGAGGGTTAAAACAACCGTATATCTTTGCTACTGCCGATGGGCAGTATGGGATCGTTGCTGTAAAAACCAACATCGACGGAAGCTGTGATCAAGAATCTAAAGGCCAAGTGGTGCTGTGGCTTTCTCGGGATCTAATCAAGTTTGAACCACAGCTGTTGGTGGATTTGCAGCAGGATGCCCACGTGGACCAGATCGTTTGTCAGTACAATTACAATACAGGTAAATATGAATTTGTGTGGCGGGATGTCAAAGGCAACTGTTACCGTAATACGATGGCTGATCTAAAGGATCAGGGTAGTATATTGCCGGCGGCCCCGGTATCTGATTGGCCTGGAGGCTGGTTCGAGCGATTCGATCATGAAGCCCATGGCGTATCTGTTCCTGAAGGGGCAGTACCGGGGAATGCCATCGCAGTTGACCCCGTGCTTCTGGATAGAATTCAAGCCAAATGGTCACCGCTTCAGAATGTTGCAGTGGAAGTGCCAGAAGTTGTTTACGCAAAATCTGAACAGGATGTGCAGGCAGTTAAAGCCAAGGCAATCTATTCTGATGGTTCCACTGCTATCAAACCAATCCAATGGGAGACGAGCAGTATTGACTTTTCTCAGCCTGGAAGCTGTGTCATAACCGGAACAGTAATGCAGGAAAAATATGAGTTTCCTTTGGCGGTAGGATATGCAGACCCAGTGATCCTGAGATGGAAAGGCAGCTACTACTTTGTCTCCACCAATGACAATTTGAACAATATCGGCATCTTTGTCCGCAAGGGCAAAAGAGTATTGGACTGTTTTGCCCCGGGGGCCAATGAATATCTGATCTTGGATCGGGATGAGCGGCGAGGGTTGATTCAGACTTTTTGGGCCCCTGAATTTCACATTTGTGGCGGGCAGCTGTATCTGTTTTTTGCCGTGAGCGGTCACCATTGGGGCCCCCAGTGCCATGTGATGAGGTTAAGAGAAGGTGGAGAGATTACCGATCCAGACAGTTGGGATGATCCCATCAGAGTAGTGAAGCAGGATGGGACATTCCTGTGCGAGACAGGGATTACGCTGGATATGACCTATTTTGAGGTTGATCAGACTGCATATGTGGCCTGGTCAGAGCGTTACCGTATCGGCCATCCTGATGATTCGGGCTCAATGCTGTATATTGCTACCGTCGATCCGTGGCAGCCATGGCGGTTGACCTCAGAACCAGTACTGTTGTCGCGGCCGCTTTTCGGCTGGGAGAATATCGAGGGTACTATTAATAATGAAGGCCCATATGCTTTGGTAACCGGCCACAAGGTATATCTGGCCTATTCGGGCGGAGCGGCCAATGGCTATAGCTATGCAGTTGGGTTGTTATCCATTGAGAAGGGCAAGGACTTGCTTGATCCTGTCAATTGGTATAAAAGCCCGACTCCGGTTCTATCTTTCTACTCAGTGGAAGGAGAGTATGGCCCTGGCCACAATGCTTTCTATGTCAATGAACATAGTGATGTGATGATTACCTATCACGCTGAACCAACCATGAGAGGCAGCAAACGATGTTCGGCTATCAGGAGAGTGCATTTTGACCTCGATGGTGAGCCCAGATTTGATCTGTCGGCTGAGGATGACTTGCACCGGGAGTTGGCGGTAGTAACCACGAAAGTCGTAGTCAGGCCAGACTAAGAGAACTAGCATATGGAGGAGATAAATATGTACAAAGTGTATGGATTGCTGTTTTTGCTTGTGATGACTGTGTTCTTGCGTACTTTGCCGGTTTCAGCTGCGAGCAGAGTTCAAGCTGAGTTTTTTGTATCTCCTCAGGGCAGTGATGCAAACCCTGGCACCATTGAACGCCCGTTTCGAACTATTGAACGGGCGCAGAGCGCGGTCAGGGAAATCAATAGTAACATGCAGGGTAACATAGTTGTTTACCTTCGAGATGGAGTGTATCAGCTTGAACGGACCTTGGAGTTTTCTGAGGCAGATTCGGGCACCAATGGTTATCGGGTAATCTACCAGGCTTATCCCGGTGAGAATCCGATCGTCAGTGGCGGTGTTCAAGTTACTGGGTGGGAACACCACGAAGGTAATATATATAAAGCAAAACTGGAAAGAGACATTAAGCTAAGAGCCCTATATGTCAACGGGCAAAGGGCTGTCATGGCCTGGAAAAATGTAACAGCTCAGGGTGGATACGGGAATTTTCGGATCAAAAAGGGAGAGGCTGATTGGGCCTGGGGTGACGCATCATTCTACGACGGAGTTCGATACCGCATTGGAGATGTGCCTGAAATCGGACACCCTGAGGACTTGGAGATCACGACTTCTTCCACATGGAATCTGAATTTGGTCACTGTTCGGGAACAAGTCCGGGCCGGCGCTTACCAGGTACTGCTGCTCCAGCAGCCATATGGTGCGATTGCCCAAAGTTTTGGTTGGGGAACAGAGTTCAAGGTATCCGGAGAACAAGTACTGCACAATGCTTATGAATTTTTGGACCAACCTGGTGAGTTCTATTTTGACAAGACTACCCATACGTTGTACTACTGCAAACATGAGCATGAAGATCTTAGCACAGCAGTTGTCATTGCACCAATGGTAGAGGGACTTTTGAGAATCAAAGGAAGCTCGCTCGGAAGCAGGGTGGAGAATATCAGTTTTATCAGAATCACATTTGCCTATTCTGATTGGAATCTGGTAGCAATCGGGGATTCACGGGGCCAGGCAACGCTGCAGGGACCGACTGCTGTCATTGCCATGGGCAATCAGAACTGGCATTTTGATGTTTACAGAGCTTTCGATGTGCCAGGTGCAGCCATTGAGGTGGAAAACAGCAGATCAATTGTCTTTGAACGGAATACCATTAAACACACAGGCAATATTGGGCTGGCTCTGAAAAACGATGTCTGTGATTCCCAGATCATCGGGAACCAGATTTTGGACACAGCCGGTTCAGCTATTGTGATTGGCCATCCGCAGCATGTATATGAAGGTGATGGCCTGGAGATCAAACACCCCTTCGGGGTTGGGATTGACAAAGAGAAGTATCCGTCAGGTGTTGAGGGTATTCCCAGGAATAATGAAATCAGTAATAACTATATTGACGGTGCGGGGGTACTGTTCCATGGCCAGAATGCAATCATGGCCTTCTTTGTGGAAGATCTGCTGATCACCCATAATCTTGTCAGGAATATCCCTTACGGACCGATTAGTGTAGGCTGGAGCTGGTGGAATTTCAATGGTGATCCTGACAGCATTATCCCTGGAATCCCCATGCAGACTCTCGCCAGGATTAAAATCCACAACAACCGGCTGATCGACTACGGGTTGACCTTGACAGACACAGGTGCAATCTATTTGTTGGCAGCCATGCCCGGCACCACTGTCAACGGCAACTATGTTGTGGCGACCCCCAAATATATGCTCAACGCTGTACATCCTGATGAAGGCACTTCCGGAGTTACAGGCAAGGATAATGTATTTGACATCGGTAATGGCAACAATTTTGAGCTAAACGATTGGGGCAGGAAGAATAATGTTCATTTTGACAATACCTACACCACCAGCAGTACTGTCCGTTTAGGAGCGCCCGATGTTTCTGTCACCAATTTGCAGCTGTATCCGAATGCCGTTTGGTCTATTGAAGCCCTGGCGATCATCGAGAACTCAGGATTGGAGCCTGAATACATGGATTTAGCTCCCCTTGACGAAATGATGTTTGTTGCTGATGCCAGGGTTGATGCGGGGGTGCTGGTTCCACTAAAGCTGCCGAAGGGATTCAAGGGCGGCATTTGGTTTGCCCCGGCGGGAACCAAAGTGTTTCAAAACGGAGTAAAAATGACCAGGGCAGATTTGGAGGCAGGTGTGATTCTAGCGCCCTTGGAAGCAGGACGGTACAAGCTGTATGTCTTGGATGACCAGGGCAAGATCATCATGGAATCCAAAGGTACTTTGGAGGTAAACAGCTTAAAATAAAAGATTTCGATTTCAAGGGAGGTATCATAGTTGCCAAGGAAGTGGCGAAAAATTACGGGCTGCGCGGCCCTGCTGTTGCTGGTGTTGGCGTTGATTTTAGGCGTTGGCTGTTCTTATTCGACAGCTGGTGAGCTACCAGAAATACCGTCGCTCAAGGAGATTTACAGTGACTATTTCGAGATCGGGGCAGCTGTAAATGGAACAACCGTCACTACACATAAGGCGTTAATTGACAAGCATTTCAGCAGTTTGACTGCGGAAAACGAAATGAAGCCTGAAGGCCTGCAGCGGCAGGAAGGACGGTTTTTATTTCAGGTTGCTGACCGGATTGTCAACCATGCAGACAGCCAGGGTATGAAGGTTAGGGGCCACACCCTTGTCTGGCATGCCCAGACTCCCGATTGGTTCTTCAGGGACAAAGACGGCAAGCGAATTGACCAAAAGGCAGTGATCACTGAAGCAGACCGTCAGTTGGTAAGAGAACGGTTGGAACAGCACATTGAAACTGTGATGAAGTATTATACCGGCAAGGTATATGCCTGGGACGTGGTCAACGAAGCGATCTCTGATGACGGCAGATACATTCTGCGTCAGGATTCGCCCTGGTTTAAGATTCTCGGGGAAGAGTTTATCGAAATCGCATTCAGAAAGGCGCACGAGGTTGATCCTGATGCGTTGCTGTTTTACAACGATTACAACATTGAAAGAGCCTACAAGAGAGACCGTACGATCGAGATGCTCAAGAAAATGTTGGACAAAGGAGTGCCGATTCACGGCGTTGGCATCCAAGGCCACTGGTCAGTCGGCGACAGCATCCCCGAAGTTGAACAGGCTATCAAGAAATATGCCGAGCTAGGCCTTGAGATTCATATCACCGAACTGGATATAGGTACCAGGGACATATCCCCGGCAGGGTTGGCCAGACAGGCTGAATACTATCGTCAGGTGTTTGCCCTCTTTAAAAAGTACAGCGACGTGATTACATCGGTAACCCTGTGGGGGATTTCAGATCGGGCCACATGGAGGCCGAATGACAACCCTCTGCTTTTTGACAAACAGATGGAACCCAAACCTGCTTTTTGGGCAATCGTGAATACTGACAAATCTTGGGAGGAAAACAGGGCATTTTATCTTGGTGAATAAGGTTGGGCCAAGTATCACAACCAAGGAATGGGCAGGCTCATTCCTTGGTTGTCTGATCGACTAACGATAATTCAGGAGTGGTTCCGGTTGAGAATTGAGTCCTTCGTTAAGGAAGCAGATGGCATCGTTTTGCATACAACCAAAGGCAAGATCAAGATTGAGGTTTGCACTGAAAAGATTATCCGCATCGTCTACACTCTTAATGAATCGTTTAGCGACAAGCCAAGCCTCATGATTGTCCAAACTGAGTCTGCACCTGTTGATTGGATCGTAAGCGAGACAGATGAGGCGCTTGAGATTGACACAGGTAAACTGCACATTCACATTAATAAAGAAACCTGTGCTCTAAGCTATTTTAGCCTCGACGGCAGCTTGTTGATGAAAGAGCCGGATCGGGGCGGTAAGTATTTGATCCCCACACAGGTCCTAAAAACGGTAATTGATAAGCATGCATCGCTAAAATCCGAAGCCACTGCCGACGGTGTCAAGGTTAGGGCAGAAAACGCCCAAACAGTAGTGGATCGAACGGCATATCATTGGAAACTTGAATTTGAATGGGATCAGGGTGAAGCCCTTTATGGACTGGGTTCTTTTGAAGAGGGCATTTTTAATTACCGCAATCACCACCAGTATTTGTATCAGCAAAACATGCGGGCTGTGGTACCCTGCCTGGTTTCCACCAAAGGTTATGGAATCTTGTTTGACAGTTACTCCTTGATGACCTTTCACGATGACGTCTACGGGTCTTATGTCTGGTCTGAGGTTAATGATCAGCTTGATTATTACTTTATTTATGGCCCGGAACTTGATGATGTTGTGGCGGGCTACCGTTATCTGACCGGCCAAGCGCCCATGTTTCCAAAATGGGCCTTTGGCTATATTCAATCCAAAGAACGGTATACCAGCCAGGAGGAATTGATCTCCATTGTCCGTGAGTACCGGCGCCGGAAGATACCGTTGGATGTTATTGTGTTAGACTGGATGTCCTGGGAAGGAAATTACTGGGGTCAGAAATCATTAGATCCAGCGCGTTTTCCCAATCCAGAGCAGATGATGGAGGAATTGCACCAGCTTAATTCCAGATTGATGGTTTCAATATGGCCTCACATGCAAAATGATGGCCCTAATCAACTGGAAATGAAAGAAAAAGGTTATCTTCTGGGCAATCAATCCACCTATGATGCCTTTAACGAAAAAGCCAGGCAGCTCTACTGGAATCAAGCCTATGAGGGTTTGTTTT
>JAAYNP010000154.1 GCA_012520795.1 Bacillota bacterium | reverse complement strand
CCCTAAACCGGTGATATTAACAACATTATACCCTTCATTTACATTATTAAATCCATCTGTTTGGATGAATTTAACTTTGTCTAATAAACCAGCATTACTAATATTTAAATATGCCCTTTTTAGTGGCCCTTCATTAATATCAGTTGCGATAGCCTTTTTTATATAGCCCCTTTTAAAGGCTTCAATAATAACCTCTCCATGATCAGTGCCAATGTCTAAAAGAACATCGCCACCTTTAATCATTTCGACAATACGATTAATGCGCATTAGTTTTCGTTAAAATCTCGAAGTTTTTTCTGTCTTGAAGGTTGTCTAAGTTTTCTTAATGCTTTACCTTCTATTTGACGGATTCTTTCACGCGTAACGCCAAACTCTTTACCAACCTCTTCAAGAGTATGTGTCTTACCATCTAAAAGACCATAACGCAGTCTTAAAACTTTCTCTTCTCTATCCGTTAATGTTTCTAACACTTCATCCAAAGCTTTTTTAATCCATTCTTGAACTGCAGTTTCGTGTGGAGTTAAAGTGTTTGTATCGCTAATAAAATCTCCTAAACTTGAATCTTCTTCTTCACCGATTGGTGCTTCTAAACTAATCGGTTCTTGAGCAATTCTTTGGATTTGCTGAACTCTCTCTGCTGAAATTTCCATCTTTTCGCCAATTTCTTGAGCGGTTGGTTCACGTGATAATTCTTGAACTAATTGTCTTTGTGTTCTAACTAATTTGTTAATTGTTTCTACCATATGAACTGGGATTCTAATTGTTTTTGCTTGATCGGCAACAGCACGTGTGATTGCTTGTCTAATCCACCATGTGGCATACGTAGAAAACTTAAATCCTTTTGTATAATCAAACTTATCAACAGCTCTAATCAACCCCATATTGCCTTCTTGAATTAAATCTAAAAACTGCATTCCTCTACCTACATATCTTTTCGCAATACTTACAACTAATCGATAGTTAGATTCAATCATTTTATTTTTAGCTTGTAAGCCGTCTTCGTTCATCTGTTCTAGTTGAACTCTTTCAGCGTCAGGAATTTCTCTGCCTGTTTCTTTTATTTCTGCTAATTGTTCTTTAGCATATCTTCCTTCTTCCATTCTAATTGCTAAATTCACTTCTTCATCAGCACTTAAAAGCGGAATTCTCCCTATTTCTTTTAAATACATTCTCACAGGGTCATCAATTCTAATATATGCAGGCATTTTCTCTATTTCTTCTAACTCTCTATCTTCAATTAATTCTACATCCATACTTGTTAAACTTAACTCATCTAAGTTGACTTCAACCATATCATCATCATCGTAAAGCGAATCATCAAAAGAAAGGTCATCATCAAAATCGAAGCTTTGAATTTCTCTTTCTATATGAATCCCCTCTTCAATAAGATCCTCATAAACTTGATTGTATAATTCAACTGAATCTTTTGTATATTCTTTAATATCTTCATTATCTAAATAGCCATTATTATCAACGGCCTTTTTTATCAATTCTTTAACTATCTTCGCGCTTGTCATTCTTTCCACCTCTTTATTTATCAAACAAAACTACTTAAATGTATTTCTAGTTTTAGTTCTTCTTCCCCAACTTTTTCATTTTTTCTTCTTTTAATTTCTCTATCAAAATCGTTTTTTGATAACTTTCTTCTTCTTTTTGTATTTCTTCTTTTAATTCTAAATAACCTTTTTTGTTAACTACATCTTTAACTATTTTAATTTGTTGTTCAATATCTTTCTCCT
>JAAYNP010000153.1 GCA_012520795.1 Bacillota bacterium | reverse complement strand
CTTTCTAGCAATTGCATGTGCGGCTGCAAGTGGTAATGGTATACCTTCTTTTGTTTCATTAGTTGCATAACCATACATCATGCCTTGGTCACCAGCACCTTGTTCCTTGTTATATCTTTCATTCATGCCAATTGCGATATCTGGTGATTGTTCTGATAGATGAACTAAAATATCAAACTCATCAGGATACCCAATATCTAACAATACTCTACCAGCGATTATTTTATAATTAACCTTTGCTATAGTTGTTAGCTCACCAAAGATAAACACCTTGTTACCTTCAATTGTTAGACAAAACAATCTAGCGCCGATTTTAGGACAAAAATCAGGTGGTGGAGCCGCTTCAGTAACACCTGTATACCTACCAATTGGTACTATATTTGCTGCTAGTAGTTCAAACGTTTCAGCGGTCGTAAGTGGCGAAAATACCACTTCATCTCCTTATGTTTACGAAATCAATGAAGGTGGAATTATTCCCGATCATATAATACCTTTACATCAAATATTTGATGAAGATGTTTTAAAAACAATTATCTACGGCTAAGAAAAGCTCCGGTTGAAATTAACCGGAACTTTTAATATATTTTATTTATCTAATTGTTTGTAAGGCTTTTGACCAAGCATCTAATGATTTAAATAGTTGATCTAAGTTGGTACCGTGAATATCTAATGGTTTAAATGTAGTAAAGTTTTCAAAATCATAAAATAATGATAATAAAACATGAGTATTAATATCAGCAGTATTAGTTTGGCCAAAGATAGCTCTTAAATGTTCAGCACTTCTTGCCCCACCTGCAGCGCCATATGATACAATAGCGGCAGCTTTGTTAGCCATTTCTGTACCGACATAATCTAATGCATTTTTTAAGACTCCTGGAACTGAATGATTATATTCAGCAAGTGCAAAAATATATCCATCTAATTCGCTAAGTTTTTCTTTCCATCTTGCAATACCGTTATTTGGATCAGCTTCTCCTAAAATTGGTAAACTAAAATCTTTTAAGTCAACAATTTCAAATTGACTTTTTGAGTATGCCTTTGACTGTTCTAATAACCAATTTCCAACTTGGTCTGAAACACGTCCTTCACGTGTTGTTGTTAATATAATTCCTATCTTCATAATAATTTCTATTTCCTTTCTATATTATTGAATTTATTATTTGAATTCCTTATAAATAATTTTAATTAAATCTATTTTGTTACAATCTATTTTTTAATGATAAAGTGCCTAAAATCTAAATTTCACAACCATCATCACCACATAGTTGGTCTTCATCGGTTGCCAATTCTTCAAAAGTGACGCTATCTTCGTATGCTTTTTTTAAAGCTAATACAAATTGTTCATCCGGTTGAGCTCCTGAAATTGCGTATTTGCGATTAAAAACAAAGAATGGTACTCCGCGAACACCTAGTTGAATAGCTTCTTCTATTTCGGTCTTAACGACATCAGAATATTGATCGCTTTCTAATACTTTTAAAGCTAAATTTTGATCTAAACCAATATCTTTAACTAAACTTAGTAGAACTTCATTATCAGCTAAATTTAGACATAGTTTAAAGTTAGCATTCATTAACAATTCGCTTAGTTCGATTTCCTTATTAAATGTGCGAGCCCATTTGGCTAAGCGGTGTGCTTTATGAGTATTAACCATGAGTGTTTTATCCATATGATACTCAAGACCATATTGAGCAGCTACTCCAACAATTGGATCCATCATAGATCTAGCTTTTTCAATCGTTACATTTTTAGCTTTCGCAAAACCTTCATAACCGACTCCGTCTGGTGTTTCTGAAGCATAAGGATTTAATTCATAAGCTTTAAAGACAATTTCTACTTGATTAGCGTAATCAAATTGGGCTAAAGCTTTTTCTAATTTACGTTTGCCAATATAGCAAAACGGGCAAACATAGTCACTCCATATTTCAATTTTCATCTTTTCTTACCTTTCTAACACTCTTCAATTATTTCATCTAACCATTTTTCAGCCCAAGCGTCTAGCGATAAAAAGACATCATTAAAATCTTTTCCGCGTTCTGTTAAGCTATACTCAATCGTCACTGGTGAAGTCGGATAAACATCTCTAATAACAATTTCATTTGCCTCTAAGTGCTTTAAAACATCAGATAATTGCCGTGGTGTAATATTTAACTCACCAACTAAATCATTAAATCTTTTAGTACCAAGTGATAATTGACCGATTACGATAAATACCCACTTACCACCAAATATTTCCATGATTCTTCTAACTTTGTTCATACAAGTTATATTAAATTCTTTTTTCATGCTATCACCTACTATACTTTCTATAGCACATAACTATTGTATACTAATAAAATATTTATTCATAATACTTTGCTCAAAAAAATAATGGAAAATAGTTTCCCCTTATATATTTAATATATAAACTTAATTTTTAGAATTATTGTAAACCCTTAAGAGCGTCTATCGGATCTTTATATGAAGCCAATAAAGAAGGTATTATTCCTATTAATAATGTTAAAAGAATATTTCCTAACAATAATACACCTGCTAAAAAAGCATCGATAACAATTAATTGATTAACACGAAGCGCCGCTTCAAAGATCGAATTAAAAACAGGTAAAAGACTATAGGTAAGAATTAACCCAAATATCCCACTAAAGATGCCAATAATAAAAGCTTCGGCATTAAAGACTCTGACAATATCTTTTCTTCTCGCTCCAATACTACGAAGAATTCCTATTTCATCGGTTCGTTCAATAACTGATAAATATGTTAAAATAGCTAACAATGAAATTGAAATAAATAAGGCAATCGAAGCAACAAAAATAAGTACCGTTTTAATAGATGTTAAAGTACCATCAACGATCCAAGTTTCTGAAATGTTACTTTGATCTAAAAAGATTCGTTTATCTCCTACTTTATCATTATTATACGCTTCTAAGTAATTAACAATATCTTGACGAGCCTCACCATTAATATGAAAAATAACAATTCTAGACGGTTCTTGACTAATTCCTAGTTTTCTTAATAAAACAATTGCCTCATTTTCGGTAATTTGTTGACCAGTTAAAACAGAAGTTATTGGGCTTTCATCTTGAAAATGCTGATCTATTATTTCTTGTTGCTCTCTTATAATCGGAGAGTTTTTAGTTTCGTTTAAAATAAATGTATTAACACCTGATGTATATCTAATTCCTTGATATTGAGGAATTGAAGCATTTTGTTTACGTCGTAAAATTCCAACAATTTTTAAGGTAATAATTTCCTCATCGTTATAAATATCTTCATTACTTCTACGCAAATATATCCCGCTATCTTCATCTTGATCATATATAACACCACTATAGGCTAGTTTAAGATTTAAGTTTAACAATTCATCAAATGAGATTTGCTTGTTATAAGTATCAAGTTCATTTAAATCTAAATTAAAACCTAAACGATTTAACATTGTATCTGATAATTGATTACGGTCATTTACAATTAATACTGCTTCCGCAATTCTTTGTTCACTTACGACATTTTTTGGCATTTGACCAGCAAGAACATCAAATATTTGATTTAAATAGCTCGCATCATCATACGGGATTTCTCCAATATCGGCAACCGTTGACGCACTATAGTTAACCGTGTGAAACTCGCCATCTTGATCTTTTCTTAAAAATGTCGGATAATTTAGGTCATAATAGTATTTGATTTGATGATATTTTTGCGAGTTGAGGTTATCCAAATAATTAAGATATTCAGGGGTAATAAAATTAACTACTTCTTCATAAATCATCGGAATTGATGTTTGTAAAGGCGTAATATAGTTTTGATTTGACGGAAAACGATTAGGTAAAGTAGCTGCTGGTTTATCAGGATCCGGAAAAGTTTCGATTACTGTTTTATTTCTTATCACAACAGGCGTATTAGTATTAGAGGTCAATTGAACGATTTCTACATATTTAGTAAAACCAGTTGAAATTCCGATTACTAAAGCAACACCGATAATCCCAATACCGCCGGCAATCGTCGAAATTATAGTTTTTATATATTTTTTAACCATATTGAAAAAACTTAATTTAATTGCCGTTCCAAAACCCATATAGGTTTTGTCAGCAACTTTTGATTTAAAATCTAATTTGGGTTTTTCCAAATCATCATTTAATTTGTTATCTTCTATAACTTCTCCATCTAAAAGTTTAATAATGCGATCACTATATGTGTTAGCTAATTCTTCGTTATGAGTTACTACTATAACAAGCTTATCAAAAGATAGTTCTTTTAATAAATCCATAATTTGAATACTTGTTTCAGTATCAAGAGCACCTGTTGGCTCATCAGCTAAGATGATTTTAGGGTCATTGACTAACGCTCTAGCGATAGCAACTCATTGGAGTTGTCCATTGGATAGTTGATTTGGTCTTTTATTTATCTTATCACTGAGTCCAACTCTTTTTAGCATATCCCGCGCTTTTTGACGGCGTTTACTAACACTTTGACCACTTAATGATAACGCTAATTCAACATTACCAAGAACTGATAAATGACTAATGAGATTATAACTTTGAAAGACAAAACCAATTTGATGATTACGATAACTATCCCAATCTTCTTCTTTGTAATCCTTAGTGGATAGAGTTGATATCTTCAAATCGCCACTATTATAACGTGAAAGACCGCCAATTACGTTTAACAAAGTTGTTTT
>JAAYNP010000078.1 GCA_012520795.1 Bacillota bacterium | reverse complement strand
CAGCCAAACCTGGCTGAAAGATGGGAAGTCTCTGAGGACGGCACCACCATCACCTATTATTTGCGGGAAGGCTTAAAGTGGTCAGACGGCCATCCGTTTACTACTGAAGACGTTCTGTTCTGGTGGGAAGTGCAGAATACTCCTGAATTGGTTCCAACAATTCCTGGCGCTTTTGTCAGGGATAACGTACCCTGCGAAGTTATTGCTCTTGATGAATTGACTGTGCAATTTAAGTTCCCTGTACCGGCAGCCGCTCACATTAACTGGATTGCAGCCGGTGGAGCAGAGACCTATTTACCAAAACACTATCTGAGTCAGTTCCATAAGAACTATGTTGATGAAGAAACTTTGACCGCTATGGCCAAAGCTGAAGGCTTGAATACATGGTATGAACTGCTCTTGGAAAAAGGTGGCGAAGGCACCAACTGGCGTGCCCCAGGCCAACCGGTAATGGATGCATGGATCATCACCACCAACTTTGACGATCCGATTCTGATTTCAGAAAGAAACCCATATTATTGGAAAGTCGACACCGAAGGTAACCAACTGCCATACATCGATACTCTGCACCGGGTTTTGGTTGATGATATCGAGGTAATGAAGCTGCAGTTGATCAATGGTCAGATTGACTACATTACTCGTCACCTCTGGACCACCTATGGTGACCTGCCAATGTACATGGCTTATCAACAGCAGGGTGATTACCGGATCATCCGCACCAACGGCGGTACCCCCGGCAGTATTAACATCATGCCCAACGTGAACTACAAAGCTGACCCGGTAATTGCTGAGTTAATCAACAACCTGGAATTCAAGAAAGCTCTGTCATATGCTATTGACCGCCAAGAGATCAACGAAGTACGCTTCAATGGCTTAGGTACTCTGTGCCATGGCCACTTCCATCCGCAGCATCCAGGCTATGTGGAGGAAGTAGACAAAGCATATATCGAGTACAATCCAGCCTTAGCAAATCAGATTCTGGATGAGCTTGGCTTGACTGCCCGTGACAGTGAAGGCTATCGCCTCCGTCCTGATGGTGAAAAACTGACTCTGATTATTGACGGCAGTACTCACCACCTGCATCACGCAGCAGCTGGAGAACTGATTACCAGCTATTGGAAGGATATCGGTATCAGGCTGGTATTGAACGTGATTGATCGTGGCTTGTGGGAAACTAGGCGTGAAGGCAATGAGCACATGTTGACCTTTGCTGATTTGGCTGACCCGCTGATTCCGCTTGAGCAAGGTGGCCACCAGATCACTTACGTTATTGCTCCTCTTTGGCAAGAATGGTTCCAGACCAACGGTGCTCAGGGCGAAGAACCATCTGAGGATGCCAAGCGGATTAGGGATATCTACAACACGTTGGCACCTGCAACTGCCGATGACGATGTAAGAGCAGCCTATATCCGTGAAATCGCCGAGATTTGGGGCCGCAACTTCTGGACCATTGGTACTGTTGGTGTACCGTTTAACCTCTCATTCGCCAAGAATAGCTTGAGAAATATTCCTGGCGACTACGAAGGTGCACACAGTCATCCGGCCAATCCGGCAATTTATCAACCATATCAATGGTTCTGGAAAGAGTAATATGGGACTTGCCTGATGAATAAGTTGGAATGGCTTAGTTAACAAAGGAAAAGAGAAGTCAGCTTCCAATGTTGGCTTCTCTTTTCCAAAATTGTTTTTCAGTGGACAGCGGTAATGATTGGGGGAAAAAGCAGTGCTCAGGTACATTATGAAGCGATTTGTGCAAATGATTCCCATTTTATTCATGATATCAGTAATTTCCTTTATTATCATTCAATTGCCGCCCGGCAGTTATCTCAATACGCTGATTGCCCAAATGCGTGCATCCGGTGACGAGGTAGATATGGAGCTTGTTGAGGCTCTAAGAATTCGTTATTCACTGGATAAGCCCATATATGTCCAATACTTTAATTGGATGAGGGGTATCTTGCTCAGAGGCGATTTTGGCCATTCCTTTGAGTGGAACAAGCCTGTAAGTGCTTTGATTTGGGAGCGGCTCGGCTTGTCAATTGCAGTTTCGTTGTCAGCGCTGTTGTTCTCGTGGATAGTTGCGTTTCCGATTGCAATTTACAGCGCAGTGCGCAAGCACACGTTAGGTGATTATTTCCTCACTTTCATCGGGTTTCTGGGACTGTCAACGCCGAACTTCCTATTGGCACTAATTCTAATGTTTATATCATCCAGATACTTTGGGTTTACGATCGGTGGGCTGTTTTCCCCTGAGTATATGATGGCACCCTGGAGTTGGGCTAAATTTGTTGACATGCTGACCCATATTTGGATTCCCATGATTGTGATCGGGACGGCCGGGACTGCGGGACTGATTCGGGTAATGCGCAATAATCTCCTTGATGAATTGGGCAAGCCATACGTGGTGGCTGCCAGATCTAAAGGAATCAGCACAGGCCGGCTCATATTCAAATACCCTGTCAGGTTGGCTTTGATCCCCTTTATCAGTACAGTTGGATGGCAGCTGCCGAATATGGTATCAGGTGAAGCCGTAACGGCAACAGTCTTGAGCCTGCCGACTGCAGGCCCGCTGATGCTAGCGGCCCTCCGGAGCCAGGATATGTACCTGGCGGGCAGTTTCTTGTTGTTACTAGCCTTATTGACAATGATCGGGACCTTAATTTCAGACATTCTATTAGTACTGGTCGATCCCCGGATTCGGTATGAGTGAGGAGGCGTAGTCCATGGCTAAGCAAAAACCCGTTACCGCCCCCGATGCTGTAGAGGTTTTGGGCAAAACAGAGGAAAAAGTATTTTACGCCAGCCAGTGGCGCCTGATGTGGTGGAAATTCCGCAGGCACAAGATGGCAGTGATTGCCGGTATAGTTGTCGTGATTATGTATTTAGGCGCTTTGTTTGCACCTTTTATAGCGCCGTATGGGGCAACCCACAGAGATCGGGGCAACAT
>JAAYNP010000152.1 GCA_012520795.1 Bacillota bacterium | reverse complement strand
TCGCTCTAGAGGCGATGCAAGCCAAGTTCCGAAATGTTACGTCCAGTTAGCGGTAGAAGAATAGTGAGGAGGTATTGATCATGACGCTTGACAGCAAAAAGCACGCCGTAGACGGCCTTGCCAGCATCAAGGAAGCTTGTGCGTTTCTGTCCATAGGAAAATCTAGCTTATACCAACAGATGGCCCGAGGTGCTATCCCGTTCGTCTATTTAGGGAGCCGAAGATTGATTCCAAGAGCCGCTTTGGTGGAGTGGACCGAAAATGTGCTAGACAAGGGACGATACGAACTAAGTGGCTAAGTGTTAGGGAGGGTGTTTTACCCTCCCTGCATCAAGGCTTACGAAAAAAATAAGCAGGAGGATGAGTTGGATGGCAAAACTATTTAAGCGAAAGGACGGAAGATGGTCTGCCCAAGTTTTTGTTGGGATTGTTGATGGTAAACGCAAATACCGAACGGTGTACGGTGAAACACAAGCTGAGGTCAGACAAAAAACTAGCTTAATAAGTGCCCAAGTTCAGCGACGGACGTATATCGAACCCAGCAATGTAACTGCGGAGATGTATTTAACGGATTGGGTTGAAACTTTAGACTCCGTTCGGGCTAATACACGAGAAAGCTATGACATGGTCGTTAGGAATTATCTGACACCCTATCTCGGACAGGTTAAATTACAGGAATTAGGAGCTCTTGATATTCGCAAAATGCTAGCGGCACTTGAAAGACAAGGACTTGCGCCACGAACCAGGGAATATGCCTATTCTGTGCTGAATGCAGCCCTAAATGACGCTGTACTGTGGGACGCCATCTCCATAAACCCCTGCACAAAAATTAAACGCCCCCACGTGCCAGATCACGAGATCACACCACTAACAGAGGGCGAATCGAAGAAACTACTGGAGACTGCTTTGGAGCTAAAAGAGCCGTTTTACGCGCTATATGTCTTGGCATTGACCACAGGCATGCGAGCGTCCGAACTTCTAGGACTCCAATGGCGTGATATAGATTTTGCCAATTCTCGTCTGGCTGTGAGACGTGTTCTTGTGAAAGACTCATTGGAATTTTCCGAACCGAAAACGAAGCTGGCGAGGCGTTCAATCACACTAACCGACCTTGCGGTTAATGCCCTCAAAAAGCATGCAGAGGAGCAAGCAAAAATTGGGAATACTAAATCCAACTGGAGCAACACTTCTGGCCTTGTCTTTTGCGATTCACTTGGCGGGCCGATGCGATATCAGAACCTTATACGGCGACACTTCAAACCCTTGTTGATGAAGGCTGAGCTTCGTGACATTCGCTTTCACGATCTTAGACACACTTGCGCTAGCTTGTTACTCCAAGCAGGTGAGCATCCGAAAATTGTTCAAGAACTGCTAGGTCATTCGAAAATCTCGATCACAATGGATCTGTACAGCCACTCAATCCCCAGTATGCAGAAAGAGACCGCTAGAAAAATGGACAGCATATTTCAGGAGAAAAGGTCACTATACCTTGTCAATTCTCAGAAATCAAGCCAAGGCATAAGGCAAAACAAGACTACGTTTCAGATTAAAAATATGTCAAAAAATATGTCAAAACGCCCCGCGAACTAAACCGCGGGGCATCACAACTCCTGTAAACGCCTTATTCATCAATATTTGAGATGGTGGGCCATCGGGGATTCGAACCCAGGACGCCCTGATTAAGAGTC
>JAAYNP010000151.1 GCA_012520795.1 Bacillota bacterium | reverse complement strand
CTTCTACCTCGTTTATCGTATAAGTCTTGCGTGTCATATCGTGCCTGATGGTTTGCCGCATTGACCGTCGCCCCTTTGCGTGGATCATCCGATTTTGTTTCAGTATGTTTGCCGCACTATTCCCTAACACCTCACTCACTCGTAAGTCCTTAAAGTAATGCCGACAATTTGGGCGGACTACAAGCCACACCGGTTCAAAAATAACCCATTGGTAAGTATCCACTCCAAAGTTGCGGATATATTGTTCTATTTTTAATATCTCTTTATCATCCTTAACCACCTCCCGCCAGTTAGCATCGATATAAACTTTTCCTTGATAATCTTTGTGATCTACCGCACAGTCATTATGGCGGCTGCATATATAGAATATTTTTGGATCATCCGATTGCTCACTGCGATTTATTTCGGCAGTTTTAAGAAGCAAGTCCTCTTTTTGCTCCCCCTCATATTCTCTCGTGTATTCATAGACTTTTTTTGAAATCTTTTTCGATAGTTGTCTTTTGTTGATGGCTTGAAACGCTAAAATCGCCAACCACTCGCCTCTTTCTCGGTCTTGTTGCGGTTGCGCTAATTTTAATCTTTTTACTTCGTTAATGGTTTGTTTAGCCGCCATTACAGTAGGCGTGAATAAAAACCTATCATTAGCAGTTGTTTTCTTTAATCGAGCGTGTAAATCTTTCCGTTCGTTTACAATTGAATCGTATATCGTTAATATCGCTTTATTCTTTACTGACATCAAGCGGGTCGTTAAAGATTTCTTCCTCAACTGAATCGTCTGTAATTCCCGTTCCATCGAAATCCTCCAATGTCAAATTATCCGCGTTTCGTATTTTATTAAGTCGCTCGACTTCCTCTTGTTGTTCCTCGTCGCTCATCATGTCGCCCCATAAAGTTTCCACATATTTTTCAGTCGAGATTGCTCCACCAGAATATGCAGGAGATAAGTATTGAAGTTTGCTTTCAAAACTTGGAGTTGCGAAATCATTATATACAACGCTAAAGTCGGCTCTCTCATCGCTGATAGGTTGCCCGTTTTTATACATTAATAAATCTAATGCGACATCGACCACATCTTGAATAATCTTTCTTTGGGCGTTAATAATGTTATTACGAGTCATGATCGTGATTTTCTCTTTTTCTCGTTGAGCTTCCGCGTTGTCTTTTTTCGCCACATCTATCCCCATTGTCGCGGGGCTTAAAATACCCGTTAAAATTAAATCGAGCTTGTTTTTCACTTCAAAGGCGTACTGCTCAAAGTTTAATTGCGGTTGGCTCGTTTGAATTGTATCCGAACCTATTACACCATCGCCACTTGGGATACTTGCTGGTTTCTTGATGAATTGCCGATTATACGCAACTGGTAGAATTGGCACTCCAAATGAATTCTTTTCTAATACACTCACTGGATAATATTCAACCGGTGTAGACACCTTAACCGTTTGGCTCGCTTGACTTAATGCTTGATCGAGGTCATCGAATAAATCAATCTTACCCGCTAGAATTGATCGCCCATAATTAACATCGCTTGGATCGTGGAATATCCTTGTCGGCACTCCGAGTATTTTCATGTAGCCGGGAATAAAGATGGTTTCAAGTTTTGATAATTCTTTAATCGTGGATAACTCAACCGGTATAATGTCGTTGTTTTCTTT
>JAAYNP010000077.1 GCA_012520795.1 Bacillota bacterium | reverse complement strand
TGAGCTACACCGGCATGACGCAACATTAAATATACCACAGACAATATCGCTTGTCAACAGCTTATTCTATTCCATCCCGTTTTTCCAAATAACGCTCCAATTTCCGTTTCACGCGCTGCAGCGCGTTGTCGATGGATTTCACATGCCGCGACAAATCATTGGCTATTTCCTGATAACTCTTGCCTTCCAAATAAAACATCAGCACTTTCCACTCAAGATCACTCAAGAATTCACTCATTTTGTTTTCAATATCGTCAAATTCTTCTTTGCTGATGACCAGTTCTTCAGGATCGGTCACTTTGGACCCTGAAATGATATCCAGCAGCGTCCGGTCTGATTCTTCATCATAGATGGGGCGGTTCAACGAAACATACGAATTCAATGGGATATGTTTTTGCCTTGTTGCGGTCTTGATGGCAGTAATAATCTGCCGGGTGATGCACAATTCAGCGAAGGCTCGGAAGGATGCCAGCTTGTCAGGGCGGAAATCCCGAATTGCCTTATATAATCCAATCATTCCTTCTTGAATAATATCCTCGCGATCGGCTCCAATCAGAAAGTAAGACCGTGCTTTGGCTCTGACGAAATTCCGGTATTTGTTAATCAGGTATTCGAGCGCAACATCATTGCTGTTCCGGGCGTGTTCTACAACTTCTTCATCGGTCATGGTGTCATAATCATAAATATAATCCTTTTGTGCATTTGCACTCAATTACATCGCCTCCATCTGGATTGCAATCTTCCAGAGGGTTCCAAGCTTGAGAGATACCCAAGATCCCCACTGTCACGCCGTCTTACCAACTTGTCCATCAACATGTGTTCATTATACACTATTGATACTACAGCGTCAAGCAATTGAGATCGGCGTTTAGCTTGCCTTTAGCAAGGCCGCCTACTGCCTATGCATTTGTCTGGCGATTTCATAAAGCAGGATTCCCCCTGCTACAGCCGCATTTAGGGAGGCAATCGAACCGTGCATGGGTATGCTGACCAACAAATCGCAGGTTTCCTTTACCAGGCGCGGCAGGCCGCGGCCCTCTCCGCCGACAACCAGGGCAAGCGGCAGGTTCAGGTCCTGCGTGTGACAGGCTTCGCCATCCATATCGGCACCTACAATCCAGCATCCCTGATCCTTCAGCTCCCCAAGAGCAGAAGCCAGATTGGTAACCCGGGCTATCGGCATATGGGAGACAGCCCCGGCTGATGCCCTGATTACTGCAGGAGTGACAGCACAAGCCCTGTGCTTGGGAATAATCACGCCGCTCACACCGCAGGCTTCGGCAGTGCGGATTAAGGAACCCAAATTCTGAGGGTCTTGAATTCCCGCCAGCACCAGGTAGAATTTGGGCTTGTCCATTGCCAGCAAATCATGAAGCTCATAATAGCGGACAGGGGCAACCTTGGCGGCGATTCCCTGATGGTTCTTGACCGGGCTCATTGAATCGAGCAAATGAGGCTGAACCCTTTTTACCGGAACATTGTTCTCCTTGGCCAACTGGAGGATTCTCCGGATCGAACCGTGCCTGCTGCCGGAAGCAACATAGAGCTGATTAATGGCTTGACCAGCCCGGAACAGCTCCATAACCGGCTGACGGCCCACGACAATTTCGGTATGATCTTGTTTATCCATTTCAGACTCCTTTATTCAACAGGCTCAATCAGATCCAGCAGTGCCTGGAGCCGCTCTGTTTCTCCCGTCAGGTACAAGTATCCGAGCAGCGCTTCAAATCCGGTGCTGCGCCGGTATGCCGCCAAATCCACATGGCGGGGCACTTTGCCTTTGGCATTGCGCCCCCGCCGCATAATCAGCGCTTCTTTCTCCGTAAGATGGGGCTGCAAAACCGCCAGGAACTCTGACTGGCTGGCAGCCGCCACGTAACGGACTGCATGTTCGTGCAGTTGGTGGACAGTACGGTACCTGCTGCTCAGCCGCAGGCGGATATAGAGCTCAAACACTGCGTCACCAATATAGGCCAACACCAACGGCGACAGTAATTCAGGGTCAGGCAGCTGTCCTTTTTGATAAATGGTCATGTTCGCATTCTCCACCTCGGGCCTTGGGGTGTATCCTCAATAACAACATTCAGCTCAGCCAACCGGTCACGGATCCGATCGGCCAATTCATACTGCTTTTGGCTGCGCAGTTCTGTGCGGAGTTCTAAAAGCAGTTCCAAAAGCGGTTCGCTCAAACCGGGCGCCTGCTGCCCGTCCAATTTGATTATACCAAAAATGTCCCCGGCCAACCTGGAAAAGAGCCTGTACACCTGGTAAAGAGCATAATCCGCCGACGGGTCATGATCCATTCCAGCAACGTAGGCATTGACCTGATGCAAAAGATCAAACAAAACCCCGATCGCCAGGGCTGTGTTGAAGTCGTCATCCATAGCGGCAGTGAACCTGGCTTCCGCTTCCCTGACAACCGCAGCCAAGGCTGCCGCAGCGCCATCCAATGGCTGCGGCTCCATCTCGTTCTTGCCCGTCAGGTTGGCCAGGGTATTGACGCAGTCGTTGAGACGCTGCCAGCCGCGGCCTATTTCGTCCAGTTTTCGATCATGATATTCCAGCTCAGAACTGTAATGGCTTGACAATAGAAAATAGCGGACAAGCTCTTTCGGGTATGTTTTCAAAATCTCCTTTATGGTCACGATATTCCCCAATGACTTGGACATCTTCTCGTGCCTGAAATTGATCATCCCGTTATGCAGCCAGTACTTGGCCAAAGGCCTACCGGTGGCGCCTTCCGATTGGGCAATTTCGTTTTCATGATGGGGAAAAATCAAATCGCAGCCGCCCCCATGGAATTCGAACTCGGAACCCAGGTACTTATACGATAGAGCCGAACACTCAATATGCCAGCCGGGCCGGCCCTTCCCCCACGGGCTGCCCCAGGCGGGTTCATTAGGCCTGGCCTTCTTCCAGATGGCAAAGTCAAGGGGGTGCCTTTTGTCCGGATCCACTTCAAATCGGGTGCCGGCCTGCAGCTGTTCTATTTTCTGATTGGACAGCTTGCCGTATTCAGGAAAACTTAAGACACTATAAAACACATTACCATTGACTGCATAGGCATGGCCCCGCTCGATCAAGCGTTCAATCAGGGCAATGATGTCCGGCATATGTTCGCTTACTTTTGGATACCGATCCGCCCTGGCCACACCCAGGGAGTCCATGCACTCCAAATATTCCCTGCTGTAGTGTTCCGCAAGTGCAAGCGGATCCATCCCCAACTCCCGGGCGCGATTGATGATTTTGTCGTCAATGTCCGTGAAGTTCTGGACATGAAATGTCTGATAACCCCGGTAGTGCAGGTATTTCTTGATCACATCCCAGACGACGCTGGGCCGGGCATGGCCTAAGTGCGTGTCGCTGTAGGGGGTCACGCCGCAGACGTAGATCCCGACCTTGTCCCCACCAACGGCCAATTCTTCCTTCTTCCGGGTCAGGGTGTTGTAAACGTAAACAGCCATCGGTTCACCTTCTTCATTCTTTTGCTATAACGCACTCGTTTGCTGCAGTTCAACCAGGTATTGCAGCTTGGCAATCTGTTCCTCAAGGGTCTCAATGCGTTCGACCAACGCCGCCACCTGCTGCCGGCATGGGTCGGGCAGGTTGACATGATCCAGTTTGTCAACCCTCTGGCCGTCCCGGATCACAACCTTGGCCGGGACTCCCACCACTGTTGAATTCGGCGGCACACTGTTCAATACCACGGCACCGGCTCCGACGCGGGCGTTTTCACCAACTGTGAATGAGCCCAAAACCATGGCGCCTGAGGCAATTACAGCGCCCTGCTCAATTGTGGGGTGGCGCTTGTCTTTTTCCTTGCCGGTTCCGCCCAGGACCACTCCCTGGTACAACGTCACATTGTCTTTGATCACTGTAGTTTCACCGATCACCACTCCCATCCCGTGATCGATAAACACTCCGCGGCCGATCTGGGCGCCAGGGTGGATCTCGATGCCGGTGAAGAACCGGTTGAGATGGCTGATGATCCGGGCTAAAAGCTTGAGTTTACGGCGATGGAGCCAATGGGCAATGCGGTGGATCTCCAGGGCGTGCAGCCCGGGATAGGTCAAAACAATCTCCAAAGTATTGCGCGCCGCAGGATCTCTCTCTTTGATGGCTTGAATGTCCTTCCGGATGGTATCGATGATGTTTCCAAACATAAAATACCTCCTTTCTCAAGGCCACAGTGAATAAAAAAACCCTCAGCTCCTAGACAGAGACGAGGGTTCGCGGTTCCACTCTGCTTCCTGATTGGGCAGCTCACCTGTGGGCAAGTGTGTTCACAATCAGGCACTTGGTGTGTGTAACGGACACAACCCGGCCGGGCCTACTCACCGTTCAACCCGGCAGATCAAGGGCGCACTTCGGCCCGCCTGCCCATAAGGTGCTTCCAGCCAACGGCACCTCTTCTCTGGATGGCCACTGGCAAACCTACTTCTCCCCATCATCTCTGTTTTGTATAAGCTTTACGCGATTATGCTAACATATATTATAGCGGGAAACCAAAATACTGTCAATCAATGACAAACGGCTGATGATCTCAATCCGGAGGCTGGGCATGAACAAGCTGAACCTGAAAAGGCTACTCTTATTGCTATTGATCATATTCACTACCGGAGCCGGCGTATACTGGGGGATTTCCCGTCGCCGATCAACCCCTGACGCGATCATCCGCCGGGTGAAGGCCATGAAACACCTTCCACCCAACATCCAGATCATCGATGTCATCTGGGTTGGCCGCCGCCTTGTGGTCCAAACCCAGTATGCCGGCCCTGATGCAGAAGCTCCGCAAGCCGCCCATGAGTGGCACCGGCTGGCCCAAAACTGTGCCGAGCAGATCCACCTTGAATTGAGCAAAAAACATGCCGTAGAGATCCAGCTGTTTCATCACGGGGAATTCCGGGCTGTGTCAATCGCCGGTACCTGACTCCTTAGCATAAAACAGTAACAGTTGCCCAGGCAGCAATTCCCTCACCGCGTCCGCAAAAACCTAACCCTTCTGTGGTTGTGGCTTTGATGTTGATCCGGCTCTCGGGGATCTTCATAGCCTTGGCCAGGTTGCGCTTCATTTGGGCAGTATACCCTGCGAGCCTGGGCTGCTGGGCCACAATCACCAAGTCGGCATTGCCAACTGCGCAGCCCAGTTGGTTCAGCTTTTCTGTTACCTGCTCAAGGAATACGATACTGGAAATCCCTTTGTAACGTGGATCCGTGTCGGGAAAATGCCTCCCGATATCGCCCAACCCGGCGGCCCCCAGCAGGGCATCCATCAGGGCATGGACCGCTGCATCTGCGTCAGAATGGCCTTCGAGGCCGAGATGATAATCGAGTGTGACCCCTCCCAGAATCAAGGGACGGTTGGCAACCAGGCGGTGCACATCGCAGCCAATGCCCACCCGGACTGAGCGGCTTTCTAAAAACTTCTCCATATCCATCGTATCTACCCCGCTGCGTTTGCCTATAATCGCATCAGCAATATCCAAATCCTCCGCTGTTGTGATTTTGATATTGCCGTAACTGCCGAGTATCAGTTTGACTTTGACACCCAGCAGCTCCACCAGGCTGCAGTCATCAGTGGCTTCCCAGTTTTCCCGCTGCGCTCTTTTGTATGCTTTCTTAATCAGCCCGCTGCTAAAAACCTGCGGGGTCTGGATCGCCCACAGCCTTGGGCGCGGTGGTGTGCCCACCACAAACCGTTCTTCATCAACAAGCTTGATCGTATCCTTAACAGGTACAGCCACGCCCACAGCCTGATGCTCTTGGACTTGACTGTAAGCCTCGGCAATAATCCCGGGTTCAACCAAAGGCCGGGCAGCATCATGAATAAATACCCATTTCAGATCCGGCCGCAGGGCTGCGATTCCAGCGGCAACTGAATCCTGCCGCCTCGGGCCGCCGATGGCCAACTGCGCCTTGATCTGCCATTGTTCAAGCATGCCCTGGATCATCCGATAATCTTCTTCCCGCACAACGACGATGATCTCTTTGACCCAGGGATACACCGTAAACGCCTTTATACTGCGCACCAGGATTGGTACTCCGTCCAAAGGCAGCAGGATTTTGTTCTGATTCAAGCCCAGCCGCTCACCACTGCCCGCGGCTGCAATGATTACCCCTGCCCCCACCGTTTCACCCCTTCATAAAACGAGCCCGGCGGATTTCACCGGGCCATTGGATTCATAATGCCTTTTCCATTGCTTTTGGTTTCGCGAAAATCATGCGCCCTGCCGCGGTCTGCAGCACGCTGGTCACCATCACGCCAATCGTCTCCCCGATATAGCGCCGCCCGCCGTCAACCACTATCATCGTCCCGTCGTCCAGGTAAGCTACGCCCTGCCCTTGTTCTTTGCCGTCCTTGATCACATGGACCCGGAGCTCCTCGCCGGGCAGGACCACCGGCTTGACGGCATTGGCCAGCTCGTTTATGTTCAATACCTGAACTCCATGAAGCTCGCAGACTTTGTTCAGGTTAAAGTCATTGGTGATCACTTTCGCACCCAATTCTTTGGCCAGCTTCACCAGCTTGGAATCAACTTCGCTGATATCATCGAAATTGCGATCCAAAATCTGGACTGCAACATAGGGCTCTTTCTGGATCTTGTTGAGGATATCCAACCCGCGGCGCCCACGGTTGCGCTTAAGTACATCAGATGAATCAGCTATATGCTGCAGTTCATCCAATACAAAACTTGGGACAATCAAAGTCCCTTCTATGAAACCAGTTTTGGTAATATCACTGATCCGCCCGTCTATGATCACGCTCGTATCAAGAATCTTGGCGCATACTCCGTTCCTGTTTCCAAGAAAAGCTGTGTTTTGTTTTTGAAACAAGGTGACGACCTCTTCTCTTTTCTTCACCCCGATGGACCAGCCTAACACAGCCAGAATTGTTGTGATAATCAAAGGCAAGTAGCCATTGGCAATCTTAACGTTTTGCAAAGGAATAGACACCAAAATTGCGATTAGGATGCCGCAGACCAACCCGATTAATCCGCTTAAGATATCGCGCATATGGAGTTTCAACAAACAGCGGAACATCCGATCAAAAAGAGGGCTGATTGCCAATCCCACCAGTGCGCCCAGGGAGACAGCAATAACAATTAGGTAGTTTTCGGTGAAAGGAAAATCAATCTGGAGACCTCGGAGATAATCTGCCGCTTGATACCCAAGAATACCACCTAAGAGCGAAAGAATAATGCGCAAAAATCCCTCCAATCTTATCCTCACCTCCTTCTTGCCCGTTCAGTCATTATTTATTATTAGCCAATTAGGAAAAAGTATTCCAGATAAATCCGAATATTTACCGGAACAACCGAGCGTAAACCGACTCACCCCCTTTAATCCAAATGGCTGGAGATCAATGCGTCGATCTCTGTATCCGTAGCACCTGTAACCAAAACAAGTTCACTAATCAAAATCTGGCGAGCTATGTCCAACATTTTTCGCTCACCAGCCGACAAACCTTTCTCATGGTCCCGGATCGTAAGGTTGCGCACCACCTCTGCAACCAGATAAACATCTCCACTTTTGATCTTTTCCATGTTGGCCCGATAGCGGCGGTTCCAATTGGATGACATCTTGGTTTTCTGCCCTTTCAACACTTCAATCACGCCGCTGGCTTCTTCTTTATCAATTACCTGGCGCAGTCCGATCTCATCGACGGCGTCCAGCGGAATCATTACTCTCATATCGCCAATGGGCATGGCCATAATGTAGTAGCGCCTTTTTTCGCCCAGGACTTCCCGTTCTTCTATGGCTTCGATAATCCCGGCACCATGCATGGGGTATACTACCTTGTCCCCAACATTATACAAAGCC
>JAAYNP010000076.1 GCA_012520795.1 Bacillota bacterium | reverse complement strand
CCTTTTCGTTCAGGCAGGTGTTTTCACCCAGTTTTCTTGATATGCTATAAATTCTTTCCCAATACTCTGATTTCTCCTGAAAAGGATCAAATTTGGATCTGTTGTTTATATTCCCCGTGCTCAGACTAGGATGTCGTTACCCGGCTCTACAATGTGGTATTCAGTGCCACCGCCGGCCCAAAAGGCTGCAAACCCCAAAGCGGGAACTACTGCGCTTAATTCTGCATAGAGCACACCGTTGATCATTTCCGGCCAATCATTGATGATGTCCGGCACGCCGTTGACATACATCTCCGAATCGGCCAGCCTGGTTACCACGGTGTTGGTTCCGCGCTTCGCCGTCAATTTCTGTTCTGTTTGGTCAAACACATATTCCACGCCCAATCTGTCCAGCAAAGGCAGGATCGGGCCGTATGCCCCGGCCATCCTGTAAGCGTAAAGGCCTTTGCCGAAATCCACCGGCTGGTTGTGGGCAAACACTTTAATCTCTGCTCTGGCCTCCACTGCGGCAGCCGCAGGGAGAGCCCCCCGGGCTGCAGCCGGCTTGATGGCTGTGCCTGTAAACACCTCGTCAGCAGTCTGGGGCATTACGGCTGAAAGCCCGCCGGCATCGGCCGGAAATGGTTTTGATGTAATGGTGACACTTGCCGGGGCCAGCCCTTTGCGTCTGGCGGTAATGGTGATGGGGCCCGCTTCCCGGGTGGCGCGGAGAAAGACACGGTTTAGGCCGCATTCAGCATAAACATAGCCTGGGTCATGATTCAGGTCCTTGATCCCGCTGTTATACCCGCCCAGGAAAACAGCGGGCCCGGTCACTTCAAAGTCGATCCGTTCGAAATCCAGGGGCGCGACCCTTCCCTGTGCATCCACCACTTCCACATCAACAAAGGCAATGTCCGCGCCGTCGGCCATCAGTCCATTCGGCCCGGCTGCGGGCCTCAGGCGGATCGCCGCCACCTCGCCAACGGTTTCCACCCTGTGGCGGGCCACCACTTTTCCGTCAGCGTCGTAGCCCACCGCCTCGATACAGCCGGGCTGCATGATGTTCACCCCGGGAAACCGGTACAGAAATACAAACTTTGGGTTGTCATCGCAGCCAACGGATTTGCCGTTGACAAATAGTTCAACAGCCCTGATATGCTCCGAACCAACTACATATATGGTCTTGTTCGCCGCATCTCTCAGCCCCAACTCACCGGTGAATTCATGAGTGATTGGATCCTTGATCCGGTACACATAAGCGTTGGGATCTGTGGGGTAATTCCAGTGCCCCACCAGGAAAACTTTGGGGTTTGGGCTCTGGAGCGTTTGCATTGCGTAAAATGACGGCTTCTTGATCCGGATTGGATCCACCCGCCCGCTCATGCGGCAGTTTTCCGTGGCTTGAAGGCGGCCGTGCTGGTTGGAATCGGACCAGATCATCATCGCCGCCGCCGAGTAATAAGGCTCTGGGTTGCCCGCCTGTACCCTGCGGGACCAGAATTCGTAGTATCCGTAAACATGGTGGATGATGAAGTCTTCCTGAGTCAAGTCCCAGGCATCCTTATGCGGCTGTTTGGCCCCGTTTGCCCCAGTAAAAACGTTGATATAATCAAAATCCGGCGGCGAAAAATCATCCCATACTCTCCGGGGCGATTCTTCCCGATGGTATTCCGTCTCAATGATCGCCCGCTGATCTCTGATCCACTTGCCGTGTTCGTGGTACTTTTCTCTGTCTCTCACCCTTCTTCCAAGCATGGTGCCAACCCATTCCGATTCCGCAACCGCCTGCGGATCTTCAAGGCTGCGGCAGCCCATGGGCCTGCCGTAGGGGTCCAAAGCCCTGCGCAGCCCTACCATTTCCCGCATGTGTTCAGCTGTGATGGGAGCGTTGCCTGCCTCCCAAAACAAAATCGAAGGGCTGTTCCGGAAATAAATAATTGTATCCCGCATCACTTCAACCCGCTGATCCCACTGGCGGCCTTCCACATCTTTTTCCTTGTCACCGGCGGGCTGGACACAGACAATGCCGTACTTATCTGCGGCGCGGATATCACCGGGCTGGGCCGCAATATGCATCCAGCGGATAAAATTGGCGTTGCTCTCCCGGATTAGTTTTGCATCATATTCTTTGAGCCAGTCCCGGCCGATGCCGATCACTGCCCATTCATTGGCCGCCCGCTGGGCATAGCCGGTTAGCCAGTAATACTGCTCATTGATGAAAACACCGCCGTCCCGCCCCCCTTTGACTTCCAGCTTGCGAAAGCCGGTAGTCACAGCCGCTGTGTCCAGGACTTGACTCCCTGCTTTCAGAATTGAATAGACCTTGTATAAATACGGTGTTTCCGGGCTCCAAAAGACCAGCCCTTCCGCCTGCCCGGAAGCTTTAAGCACAGTTGAGTCCCGGGATGAGATATCGGTTGGGGCAGGATAGGCATCATAGGCATCAGGCGGCACAACCGTGAGATACTCCTGATCCCGGTCTTTGGCGGGAGCTGCAGTGGTCACCGGAGAAGTGAAACTGGTGACGATTTGGCCTTGGTGATCAACCACCACAACCTCGAGATGAAGATCCCTGGCCTCTTCCAGTTCATTCCGCACTTCCGACTCCACATGGATCACAGCCATTTTGGCCTCAATGTCAAAATCTGCGGCATAAACGTAAATCCCCTTTGTTTTCAGATTGCTGTACAAAGGCAGCGTCTGGTACACCTGATTCTTGATGCAAAGGCGCACGTTCCGGGTCAGCCCTCCGAAAACAGGGTTAAAATCCTTGGTGTTCCACTGGAACTCCACACCAGTGTTGGAGCCCGGGGTCGTCCCGGGGCGGGTTTCCCTGATGTATGTACCGGGAGCGGCATCCCTGGAGCTGGTATTATCCAGAGCCACGGCCAGGACATTTGGCCCGCCGAACCTGACATGTTTGCTCAAGTCAAAACCGAAGGGGGTTACCCCTGCTTCATAATAGCCGGCCATGGCTCCGTTAAGATAGACATAGGCCGCCTGACGGACGCCTTCAAATTCGATAAAGACTTTTTTGCCTGCATGCTCCTGGGGAAGGGTGAAGTGCTTGCGGTAAAAGGCAAAACCGCGGTAAATCCCCACATCGCCCGAATCATTGGCCACACTGCGAAAAGAGTCGCGATCGTTGAATGTATGGGGCAGGCTCACATCCTCCCAGTCTTGATCATCATAGTCTATTTCATAAAACTGGCGCCCCTTGCTGTCTGCTGCACCTGCATAGGCCGCTGCCGGGGGCCAGGTATGATCTTCAGGCTTGAAAAACTTCCAGTCAAGGTTCATATTGTATACTTGCCCCGGGTTTTCCGGTACCTGGAAAACATTCTGCTGCTTGTTCATGCTGCTCCCTCCATACGCTGCTTTTTCTTTAGCATATCATTGTACAGCTGCACATTTAATGATAAATCTTGGTTAAAACATTGCGTTTCTTGAGCCGAAACATCAGACAAAGCCGCCTGAATTAAAAAGCGACGCCAATAACCCGGGTGTCACTGGTGCCGCTGGTATTTATCTCTGCCGGCCTTACTGCTCATCCTCTTGATCTTCGCCAAGTTTGAAGAACTCGATCTGCTGCTGAAGCTTGGCCGCCATATTGGTCAGTTCCTGGGCTGACGCGGCAATCTCCTGAATCGTGGCCGCCTGCTCCTCAGTGCTGGAAGCAATCTCATGGCCGCCAATATTCGCCTCGGTGATTCCCTGGATGATCTGCTTCATCTCCCGGACGACATTCTCAATCGCCTGCAGGATATCCTGGAGCAGCTTTTCACTGGAATGAATCACTTCCAGGGCATGATCCACCTGTTCTGTCTCCTCATACATTTCCTCCACCGCATCGGCAATCGCCTTCTGGGTCTGTTTGATCAGTTGAGTGATCTCAGATGTTGCGGCGGAAGATTGTTCGGCAAGCTGCCTTACCTCATCTGCCACCACTGCAAACCCACGGCCGTGTTCACCGGCACGGGCAGCCTCAATAGCCGCGTTTAGCGCCAACAAGTTGGTCTGATCGGCAATCTCATTGATGGTGTTGACAATGGCGCCGATCTTTTCCGAGCTTTCGCTGACCACCATCATTTTTTCCACCAGCTCAGAGGTGCCGGCCTTCAGCTTTTGCATTTCATTCACAATCTCAGTCAGCGCCTTTTCTCCCTCGAAGGCATCCGATGTAATGCTGCCGGCTGTCTCATTCATGGCCTTGGCATTGATATGCATTTGATCGAGAGTACTGGAAAACTGGTTGGTGGTGCTTGCCACTTCTTCAATGGAAGCACTCACTTCTTCCGAAGCTGCCGCCATTTCGGCGCTGGTCACCGTCAGAATGCGCACAGCATCGGACATGACCTCCAGCACCTTGCGCACATTTTCCATAGTGCGGTTGATTGCTGCCGCAGCTCTGCCCACTTCGTCCCCCTGCCTGACTTTGACTTTCTGAGTCATGTCGCCTTGGGCGACGGCATCCATAACCGCCTGCACGTTCTGGAGCGGCCTGGCGATCATCCTCCCGATCATAATGGCAAAAGCGATCCCGGTGGCCATAAACACAACAGCGGCACCCATCACAGTGACGGCCAGCCTTTTCACTCCGGCGATCATTTCCTTCTCCAAAGCTCCCACCATCAAAGACCAGCCGGAATCACCAACAGGAACGGAAGCGACGATCGTATTGCCCAACTCCGGATGGGGGAAATTGACAGTCTGGGATTGCCCCAACCCCGCCTCCATCACTGCCGCCCCTAAAGCGGCATATTCTCCTTCTGGATCAAAGATGCTGTCCTGATTGAGCACATACTGGTGGTCCTTGTGGGCCAAAAATGTTCCGTCCGCCCCCACCATTGCGGCCCAGCCAAACTCGCCCACTTCCATCCGCATAATAACATCGCTTAAGAAAGAACTGTCCTTGCGGCCGATCAGAACACCGAGCACAGCCTCATTCTTCCAGATTGGGACAGCAACCATGATTACCTGGTCGTTTGTGACACGGCTGCGTATGATTTCCGATACGGCTGCCTCTCCGGCAAAAGCTTTTTGCACATACTCCCGATCACCCAGTTCGGCCGTAGTGCCATCGTAGTAATAGGCGGTCCCTGCCGGGCTGACCACGGCTAAAGCCAGGTAATCCTGCAAATCCTCCATGCGCTCCGCCAGTACCACCCTCTGCACATACGAACCCATCTCCTCGAGGCCCGGCTGCAGGGCAAGAGCCTTGAGAGTTTCAGTCTCTGCCCGCAGCTCGCTTTCCAAGCGTCTGGCAGCCTGTGTGGCATGGGAGATTAGGTTGACTTCAACCTGATCCATCACCAACCCTGAGGTATAAAAATAGCTGAATATGCTTAAACCAGCAGCGACAAGCAAGACCAAGGCACCAGTAAAGCAAGCGATCTTTGCTCCTATGCTTAACCGACTGAACATAAAGAACCTCCCCATATTCTCCATTCTCACTCTGTACCTTTGCAAATCAATAACGGGTGAAGGTAAATGATGGTATGTTTAATTCAAGAAAAACCTGCAAATTCCTACTTGTATCGGCACCAAAGTTATTTTTATTAAAGGGAATTGTCAACCAAAACCGAATTAAATATCTACCGGCAGCTACCTTCGAAATGTCATGTTCTCGCTGATGCCGTTCTCCACCTCGCCGGATATCCGGCTGACATAGCGGCGTTCTTTGGCAATCATCAGCGTGATTAAATCGATTTTCACCAGCGGTGACTGGGGATCAATCGGGGGAAAGATAATTGTCCCCGACACGCTTTCCCCGTAATCCTTGCCGATTGGCTCGGTGAGATCTCCGGTGTAGTCCAGGGCGGCATACTCATTGCCCAAATGATCGAGGAGCTTGGCCTCCAGCGGCAGAACCTGGATAGGCGTCCCCTTGTTGGACAAGGTGACAGTCAGGATTGTCTGTTCCGGCAGCAGTTCAACCCTGGCCTGTTTAAGCCCAAGCCGGGCACAGCCGCTGCAGAATATCGACAAAAACAAAACAGCGATCAGCCAACGGTTTTTCACGGTAATTACCTCCCTATTTGTTCATTATACCAAAACGCTGCCTATTTCCTGCTGCAAGTTTTTCTGCTGCTCTCACGGAGGTGTTCTTGATGCTGCGTTACCATACCCTTGTGTTAATCAAACCATCTGCGGTTCAAAGAGGCTTGTGCGGTGTCATCATCCACAGGTATGAACAAGCGGGCTTGGAGCTTGTCGGGATCAAGCTGGACCAATTCCCGTCCGAGGTGTTTGCCGATCTGTACCGGGAACATGAAGGCAGAGATTATTACCAGCACCTGGTCGAACAGATGAGCTCAGGCAAAATCTGTGCAATTGTGCTGGCCGGCCCCAAAGGGACTGTGGAGAAGGTGCGGGCGCTCAATGGGGCTACCAACCCGGTTGAAGCTGTACCGGGATCAATCCGCGGCGATTACGCTGTTTCTATGCGCCCGGACAATATTGTCCATGCTTCCGACTCTGAAGCAAGCGCCCTGCGGGAAATTGCAATTTTCTTTCCCGAATTGACGATCAACTAGGGCATGCGGCTTGAGTGTCCGTAATCACAGCGGAAAGGAATTTGCAATATATTGAGTGAATAAGTAATTAAAGAAAGGGATGGGACTACTCTTAAGTAAGGCTAGGAGGGTTACCATGCGCAGCAAAAAACTGGCTGCCCATTGGATCAGACTGGTTGTTGCCGGTATGCTCGCAGCCACCTATCTGCTGGTGTGGCTTGCCGGCGGTACAAGCAGTGCTGTTCCCCATTTATTCTACGTTCCCATCATCCTATCAGCTCTAGCCTTGTCGTGGCAGGAATCTCTCATAACTGCCGTCCTCAGCGGTTTACTGTTGTCAGAATGGCTGATGCCGCTGAACCGGTCTCCCCTCATCTATCAAACCACAGGAAACTGGCTTGTCCGCCTGAGCAGTTTCGCTGTAATTGCATTATGGACAGGGATTGTAATGAAGGTTTTGGAGAAGCGTTCAAACGCTTACCAAGAATTTGCCCAGTTGCACCGGGCCAGCCTCCTTGCCCTGGTGGATTTGACCGAACTGCGGGACAGCTCCGTGACGGGCAAGCATGTTTACCGTCTCCACCACTATACAGATCTCCTTACTGAACACTTCAACTTCAATCAGAACCAGGAAATGATCATTTCCTGGTCCATTGCTTTTCACGATATCGGGAAAGTGGCCGTCCCTGACAGCATCCTCAACAAACGGGGGCCTTTAACAGATGAAGAATGGGATGTCATGAGGCAGCACCCCCTCGATGGGGCAAAGATCATCGACACGATCAGGAAACGAGTGAAGGTTACCGACCCGTACGTGCTGGAGTTCCTTCAGGTTACCCGCAACATTGTCTTGTATCACCATGAGAAGTATGACGGCAGCGGTTATCCAGTAGGCCTGAAGGGTGATCAAATTCCGTTTTATGTGCGGATTGCCACACTGTGCGATGTATATGATTCGCTGCGCAGCAAACGCCCGTACAAAGAAGCTTTTTCCCATGAAGAAGCGATGGAACTGATTGTCAGCGAATCCGGGACTCGTTTTGACCCGGTGGTTATCGAGGCGTTCATCAACCTGGCGGATGAATTTGACAAGATCTGGGTCACCTACAGCGATCCGGAGTACGATTATACCCATGCCAACACAGGATAATGCAACTAACAAAGCCTATTCTAAGCCCGTGCCCCACGTGGACTAGGTTCGGGATCGATCAGGATCCATCTTCTCAGATGTGGTCCTTTCTTTTTATCGTTTAACAGAAAATGTTTTTCGTTTTTCGATATTTTCTTATTGACATTCGATAAACCAGAGTGTATATTATTGG
>JAAYNP010000075.1 GCA_012520795.1 Bacillota bacterium | reverse complement strand
GCCTCAGCCATTCGTTCTTCAGTTGGCAGCGCCTTCCAAAAATCAGAGCTGACAATGGTTACAGTCTTTCCGCCAAAATCTACTTCATCTGGTGAGAGCACTCCTGGCAGGACTTCGTAATCACTTGCGGACACAAAGCCGAAACTAGCGGCAGCCAAACAAACAATCAACGAGAAAACCACTGTGAACCTCTTCATCTGCAAGCCTCCTTAAAGATTTATTTCCTTAATCTATAATTAAACTTCTTATCTGAAAACACCTTTTATGTTAAAAAATTTACAAAAGCAATTGACTCCTGATGTAAGACTAATTATAATGGAGAAAATGTCTTGACTTGCCAAACATGAAAAAAACATGAAAGGATGGAAAGTATTGTTCAACCACAAGTTAGGCCGAACCGTAGTTGCTCTTCTGCTGTTCGCGTTAATGTTCACGGCTTGCGCCCCGGAAGATCAGGATGAATACCTGGAACAACAGACCCAACGGATCCAAGAACCTGCTGCAGACACTACTGCAAGAACTGCTCCAGAACCAACCACTACCTCCGCCCAAGCATATATCCAGGAACAGATTGAGGCAAGTATGGCAGAGCCTACCGAGGAACATACAGGGGGAGTATGGGTTGACCAGGTGTTTTTTGTGGCCGGAGACAAGAGTAATGAACTGGCCAACCTAATTGCAGGAAAAATTGATATTGGGTCATGGTCTTCAAACCCGTACCTATTCACCGAGGTTAAAAACAATCCCGATCTCAAATACTTCACCAAAGTAAGCAGCAATTTTGAAATCGCGTTCAACACTGCCGGGCCGACTTTTGAAGATGGCCGTATAAATCCGTTCAGCAATGCCAGGATCCGGGAAGCAGCAAATATGCTTGTCGACCGGGAATACATTGCTAATGAGATTAAAGCTGGCTTGGCACTTCCCAAGTACACTGCTCTGCATCCCAATTCTGAAGGCTATGCCTTGGCATCACAGAAAATTAAGGAGTTGGTATTAAAATACGCTTATAATCCTGATCGAGCCAAAGAGATTGTTGCTGAAGAAATGGTTCTGATGGGAGCAGAATTGATCGATGGAATCTGGCACTATGACGGCACCCCCGTTGAGATCATCATCATTTCCCGCGGTAATGATGAACGGGAGGATATTGGTAACTATTTCGCGGAACAGCTGAAAACTATAGGGTTCAAAGCTGTTACTAATCATACCCAGGATGCCACAATGATCTGGATGAACAGCCAACAATCCCTTGGACAATGGCATGCGTATGTTGGGGGCTGGGCTAGCACCTCCTCTGTGCGCAGCAGTATGTACGTATTTGTACAGATGTATACCGACCGCAGCGCATCTTTTTCTCGGCAAGCCCATGATCCACTTCCAGAATTCGTCAATATTGCCGATGCTCTTTATCACCGCACATACACTTCCCAGGAAGAAAGAATTGCCCTGCTGGAAAGAGCCTTAGAACTCAGCTTCGAAGATTCATCCAGAATCTTTCTCATCGATAGTCTGATGTTCATTCCCATGAGAGCTGACATTTCTGTAACCACGGACATCCTTGATTCAACTGCTGGTATGTGGCACTGGACACTCCGTAAAGGTGATCAGATTGGCGGCAGTGTGATCATTTCTTTGGATCAAATCGCGGTGGACCCGTGGAATCCTGTTGGAGGATCAAACTGGACGTACGACAATATTCCAGCTAGATTAACATTTGATCGAGGTATTGTCCAGGACCCTGCTACAGAGCTCTATCGCAACCATTGGATCGAAAAAGCTGAAGTTACTGTACTTGAGGGGCTTCCAGTTACCAAAACAGATGATTGGGTATCACTAGAGTTTGCCGATGAAATCTTGGTGCCTGCTGACGCATGGTACAACTGGGATCCGGTGGAACAGCGTTTTCTCACAGCGGGTGAAGTTTTCCCCGAAGGAGTCACAGTAAAGCGTAAGAGCGTGATCTACTACGATCAAGACTTGTTCAAAACTGCCAAATGGCATGACGGCAGCCCATATACCATAGGCGATATCCTGTGTTCGTATATTCACAGTTTCGACCGGTTACATCAGGAAAGCCCTTACTATGATTCAACAACACGAAATGTATCCATGCCCACAAGCTTTATCAGGATCATTTCCGAAGATCCCTTCATTTACGAATACTATACTGATGCATGGGAAACGGACGCCGAATTAAACATCCACGACTTGTCTGCAGCATTACAAATGGGCAAAGCCCCATGGCATATCCTGGCTCTGGGGTTGTTAGGGGAAGAAAGCGGTAAGCTGGCATTCTCCCTGAATAAGGCAATGCAAACAGGGGCTGAATGGATAGGATTTGAATCAGGCGCAGCACCAGCAATTATGGCAGAATACCTGGATAGGGCTAGTGCGGAAAACTTCCTGCCGTGGCCGGATTTCTTAGGTAAATACATTAGTAAAGAGGAAATCCAAGCCCGGTATGCTAACGCAAAAGCATGGTATGAAGCAAAAGGCCATTTTCAGATCGGTGATGGCCCTCTGTATTTGGAGAAAATCATCCCGGGAGAGCTAATCCATTTCAAACGGTTCAAGGACTACCCGAAGCAAGCCGGTACACTAAGATTCTTAGACTAGGATATCTACGGCAGCGATTTGCAGATACAGCGGCAAAAAACAGGCAGGCCGTTTTCAAAACGGCTTGCCTGTTTGGTTTATTTATGTTCAACCAGCCATTGATAGTTAAACTGGTAATGCTGCCTGCTGGAAATCACATGTATGATCCCGTTCCTGGCTTGGATCGCAGCACAGTATCCCATAGCTTCACCACTGACCTGGTCCATAGTGAAGACACGGTTACTACTTTTACCTTTAACATTTTCCACATATTGATTAGGATCCGTAGAATCAACACGACGCCCGGATCCGTCACTAAGCACTCGTTTGATGGGCCAGGTTTTGCCTTCGTCAAAAGAAACCGCGGCAAACAACCCTGTTATCTTGGTTAGATTGCCCTTGGCATCATAGCCAAGAATCCCCTCCATTTCTCCGCGGGGAAGATCACGCCGGTCGGTAAAACTGACCATTAGAATTGGCCCTTCGTGCAAACGAATCATGGCCAGGCGCTGTCCGCCACTGACTGGAGGCAGTTCACTGGCCTGATACGTCCATGTCAAGCCCCCATCAAACGATTGGCTAAAGGGCATCTTACCGTTGATGTTCTGACCTCTGCCTGCTGCAAGTAGACTGCCATCATCAAGTTCAACCACCGAGGCATGAATCCCGGCAATTAAGTTCCCTGTTTTCCCTTCCTCAAACTGAAGTTCATCTTGGTTTGGTTCAGGACCGGCCCAGCTAATGCCATCTTTGCTGATATAAACCGCTGTACCATGATATTTTAGATCATCACAGAGTACAAGTAGCTTTCCATCAGAGGTTTTAACAGTACTGCTAATTACTTGCCCACGATGGCTAAAATCAGGGCTAATCAGACGGGGTGGGCTCCAGCTTTGGCCTCCATCAAACGATTCCCGCATGGCAACAGCAATGGCCAACCCTTTGTTTTCGGCCGCAGCAACTCCGAAAAAGTGATAGACAACATTCTTTTCTTGATCCCAGAACAGATCGCAGCCATGAGGGTTTCGGTCGGGAATCATCCAGAAAACTGATGCTGGTTCCCAGGTTTGGCTTGTACTGTCAAAACGGCTCACAGCATATCTCAATTCCCTGCCCACTTCAGTCTCAGTAGTGTACCATGTGGCCATCAAATCTCCATTCGGCAATTCTGTAAGCGCCGGCTGATGATTATGGTAACCGAAGGGGCACTTGTAATCCAACTTGATATAGCTCTGTGGCGGAGCAAAATACGGGGTATTATCGGGAGCTTTATGTATGGTTTTTTCAGTCTGGCCTGTTTCCTTGTTTAATAGTTGAGCAGCAGGTTTACCGACACTAAATATCTTCCTCCCCTCCTGATTCTCCCAGGTGTAGACATATCTGTTTTCAGGCAGCTCTCCTATTACAACCCGGAAACCCATCAGCCAGTTGCGGGCTTCCGGGATCTGAGCCATACGGTTGGATGTCCGTAAATACTCATCTACGGTGGAGTGGCTCCCGCCTCTTAAAACTCTAAAGATGCCTGTATCATATCCAATCGGATTGATCTTGTCATCCTCGTTATATGGCCCGTACCAGTCATAACACCATTCTTCAACCACACCATGGATATCATAGAGCCCCCATGGATTAGGTGGTGTTTTTTTGACTGCAAGATCCGTCCGCTTAAACTCTGAAGCCAGCTCGTCACCGGTAAAGTACGCTGTTGTTGTACCTGCCCTGGCAGCATACTCCCACTCTGCTTCTGTGGGCAGCCGATAGGGCCTTCCTTCCTTGTCTGATAACCACTGGCAAAACGCCATGGCGTCATACCAGCTGACATACACCACAGCATCATCATCATTGGAGGAAAACCCGTTTCTGCCTCGGTAGCGCCGATGTTCCGGATCAAAAAGCTCATACTGCTTGTTGGTTACAGGTGT
>JAAYNP010000074.1 GCA_012520795.1 Bacillota bacterium | reverse complement strand
TCTGAACCCTATTATCTGCTGGAAGCGCTGGCAACTCTTGGATCTTTTCACGACAATGCAGAGAATCGAGCTGCAGCAGTTGAGAGCTATCGAGCGGCCTTGGATGTACAAACTGCCGATTTAGGTGGCGACTCGGCCTTTTACCGGCAGCTCGCCGAGGTAGGCCTGCAAAAACCTGTTTATCTAGAGCATTCCGGCTCTTCGTATTATTTTTCAACTAGAGATAGTGCCGTTGCCCGTTTCCTTAAGGCTCCCCAGGTTGTCCCATATAGTGATGCCGATCTGTACAGCCAGTATGACGGGATGCAAATAGCCAATGTTCGAATCCTCGGTGCCCACAACACAAATGAAAGGGTAGTTTCTCGGATTATCCGGCTTGAACCAGGTTCATCATTTGACGCTTCCCAGTTTGCATCCGGGAAGCGTAGACTTAATGCCCTGGGAGCATTCGATCAGGTTCAAATGCATGTGGTTCCTGTAAAGGAAAATGCCGTGGATATTGTTGTGCGGATTAGTGAAGGATTTGGCTTCTACTTAGACCCTGTTCAATTCGTGATAGAGAATATCTTGAGCCTTTCCAACAAGACAATTGCGATGCGGTACTACAATGTGGCAGGGACCTTGGCATCTATCGGTGGCGAATACAGTTTTGGGCCAAGTCGCCGCAGAACGGCCTACCTGACATTCCCCCTCGGCCTCTGGCCGACTACTGCACGCTATCAGTCACAAACAACGAACACCAAGCTCGGTTGGGGTAAACATGAGGGAAGTCAATACAGCCTTGATCGGAAGGACATTTCCATCACCAGCAATGTACCGTTTGGGCGGTACAGTGGGATAGGCCTCATGCTGGGATATTCGCAGAGTCACGTTAACGAAATCAGTACAACCACAGGCTTAGTTGTTCCTAGCGGTGAGTATGCGACCCTAGCTGCAACGCTCCAAACAGGTATACCCGGTACTACAACTTGGACCCAAGGAGGGACTTCCGTAAAGGCTGGTGTTGCTGTCCTGGTAAATAGGGAAGACTTAGCTGAGAGTTTTACCAGCTGGCACATTGGAGCGAGAAACCTGTCCTATCTTGGGGAAGGCTTTGTTGCTTGTGCAGAGATAACTGCTGCTCGGACTGAAAGCGGGACTCCGTTTGATCGCAGACTTCGTTTGGGTGGCAACGGGCAACTAGGTACAGATTCTCCCATATTTGTGGGCGAGATGTATCTGTATTCTAAGCTGGAAGTGCGGCGATATTTCACTTATGACCTGGCAGCTCATGTTGATTATGAGGTAGCCAAGATCTGGGAAGATGCAGCTAAAAGAGATCAAAGCAACCTGCTGCATAGTATTGGTGTGGGTTTAACCTACCAAACACCAATAGGCATAAAAGTTCAAGCACGGTACAGTAGGAATCTAACCTTGCCAGATACAGGTAGCTTAAGAATTGGCATTGTCAATCCCATATAGAGAAGGCGCATCACGATTTTCCAAGGAGCGTACAGGAATTTCATTATGACCCGTGGGCGAAAGTGAGTTAACAAAATCTGGTAAATCATCTTATGTAATGGATATCGGTAATCGAGTTGGTGCAGGATGAACAAAATCAAAGGAGCGTCAAACATGTCAAGATCTAAAGGACAACTTTGTAGTGGGTTGTATCAAGTTGGGGCGGTTAAGAGAACCATCATCATTTGGCTCCTTCTCCAGTCTGTACTCTGGCTGTTTTTCGCAATAGGATATTTGGCAAAGCCTGGTGCGTGGGTAGATGTGCAGACAGTAGAACCTTCTAGCGCAGCAGTCGGCGGGGTGGCCACTACAGCAGGCTACATCGTGGCCAGAAACTGCATCGTGCTGCTGCTAATTGGTGCAGGTAATTTATTGGTTCGGTTTGGTTCGGTTACTCCCGGTCTGTTAGTACTACTTGTTCAGGGCGCGGCAATTGGTTGGGTAGCTGGGACGAATAGCTTTGAAGTTCCGTTTGCTAGTGTGGCGGCGGCAAACATGCAGTATTTGCGAATAGGCTTATGGGAGACAAGTGCCTATGCCATTTTTTGTGCAATTACTCTCACCAAATCATTGCTTGTCGCTAACAGTTTTCCCGCCAGGGAGTGGGCAGAACAGCGCACTTTGCGATCCCTGAGGTTTTCCGGTACAGAAATCGCACTAGGTCTGTTAGCATTTCTTTTTCTGGTCGGAGCGGCCTTGGTCGAAGCATTATATCTCACGAGATAAGAGCAGTGAAGACATTGTGGATTTGCCTTATACTACGGCAGTCGAGAAAAGTTTGGCCAGAGGGGATCAGAATGAACGTTAGTAGAGCGGTCCACCTCAAGCATCACATGTAATCTACGGATGAATAGGTGGTTGTCATGGTGAAGAAAATTTTAGGTTTTTACCAGCGCTTAGTATGTCATCCTGTGCCTATTATCTTTGCGCTGGCGTTTTTATCTGCAAAAGTATGGTCCAATACTTCATATGGTGGTAATCTGTTCAACGGATTACGCTCTGGTCTCGTAGGCATTGTAGTTTATGGACTTGCCTTAGGGATAATATACCTCCTGTCAGAGAAGCCTTTGGGGGAACGATTCGCTGCGCAGAGATTGGAGCCAAGGCAGGCAAAGCGAGGTGCAGTGATCGTTATTATTATTTATTTGTTCATCCTGGGTTCGATTGTGGACAGGTTGCAGAGACAAGGGTTTATGCCGGGGCATCCATTGTTTTCAGTGATCCCGGGATGGAATCTTTGGCATAGTCTTTTCAATGAATTTCCAGGGGGATACATGACGGCCAACATTGTACGCAACTTGCCATTCTTCGTATTTATTCCTGCCTTTGTTTTGTATAGATTAGGAGTGAAGCGGGGAGGGTTTGGCTTTTTTGGGGGCGATTTAAAACCTGCGCTCCCATTTTTGATTATCTACATGACAGCATTCCTCTTTAGTGGCTTGACAATAGAACGCTGGGTTTTTCTATTTTACGCCATATTGTACGCGGGATTTCAAGAAGAGTTCTTTTACCGCGGCGTGATGCAACCTTTGTTCATAGCTATCACCAAGAAACCAATCTGGGGAATCGGTTTGTCTGTATTGTTGTTCGCGCTCTTGCACATTCCAGATTTTGTTTTTCGGGTTTATCCTACTGTACCCTTGGCTTTAAGTAGTGTTGCGAGCACCGGATTGTTTGGAGGCTTGCTGGCCTATGGGGTTTATCGTACAGGAATGCTCTGGCCTTGGATCCTGATCCATGCTCTCAGTAATGTGGTAGGTTTCTAGGTGCCAGCTCTTCCTCTGCACAGGTAGCACACTGCTGGGGGATTGTGTCCAACTACTAGATGGAGGGCATTATACACGGGCAGAAGCCATGTATGCTACTTGAATGGATAATATCCCTGCCGATGCCAGGACAGCCCTGTCATGTGGCAGGGATTTTCATTATTACTAATTTATGCGATTCTGTGGACGAAGTTTTCTTTAAGATGTGCCTAAAATGATTCACATATGAGTTATTTTAGGATAAAATTAAAGCACAAGCACTGGTTCTTCTTTAAAACTTGCCCAAAACAACTTAAATCTGAGTTACATTGAGCACAAAATAAATTGGGTGAAAATGGTGAGGGATTTTACACAACTGGCCAAGTTGGTGTGTTTTCCATGACGGATGCGACGGCGATAACTGGCAATGTGCATACAGCCCGAACCATGGTAGCCAGGCTTGTAGAAAGAGGTTTAGTTAGAAAATATGTATGCAGCTGTAGATCTTGCAACTGGTCAAAAAGCTGAAGAACGTGGTTTTGTTCGTGATAAACAGAATTAGAAGTCGAATTTTTGGAGCGTCTTGAGCATAAGGACTATCGCCCGGAACTGTTGTTTGACGATGAGGAAATTGCAGCAAGACTGGCTAGGCATCCCATGGCACTATGGAAAATGCCTACGGAGTGACCAACTGTTTCTCCGTTGAGAAAGAGTACAAAAGAACTAAGGGGGATAAGGAAGATATGAGTAGAAAGTACAAGTACCTTTCCTTGATACTTGGTCTGATTTTGCTTGTCTTGTTTGTACGTAGCTTCATTCAGAGCAATGCCGGGCCTAAGGCAAGCATTGTTTCGGGGAGAGTTGTCTTGACGGAAGAGGCGTCGGGCTTGGCAGGTGCAAGTCTCTTAATGGTGGATGGAACGAGTTCACATATAGAGACAGATGCGGAAGGGTATTTTGAGACTACTGCTTTTAGCAATACCGTCATTATTCCCCGTAAAACCGGTTATAGATTTGTCCCGGAGCAGCAGGTCGTGGGAGAAGAACAGGAATTGGAATTTGTGGCCTATCCCTTGGCAGAGCTTGATTTTGCCAAGTGGGGCACACAGTTTTCTTTCGATAGTCATTTGGATTGGGTTGAAGCCATTGCCTTTTCTGCGGATGATCAATTCATCGCCAGCGGTAGTAATGACAGGACAATCAGGATTTGGAGAACAGACAATGGACAACTAGTGAGAACACTGGCCGGCCACACAAGTGGTATTAAGGTTATTGCGTTTTCTCCTCAAGGTCACTACTTAGCCAGCGGTGGTAAGGATGGTAAGATTAAGATCTGGGATTGGCAGACTGGACTGGAAATCAAGACATTACAAGGCCATTCTGATATTATTACAGATTTGGCATGGTCGCCTGATGGAACCAAACTTGCCAGTTCTGGCTGGGATCGCAGGGTTAGGGTTTGGGATTTTGCCACGGGAAATGAACTAAAGTCGTTTATTAACGAAACCTGGGTGAGGGCGGTTGCCTGGTCTTCAGACGGCACGTTTTTGCTTAGCGGCGGCGATGATCTAAGCATAAAAGTCTGGCAGGTTGATCTGGGGGAACTCAGTGCTGAGTTTGAGACGAGAGATAATATTATGTCCCTGTCTGCCGCACCAAAGGGAGCTCTTGTTGCTATGGTTTTGAAAAACGGTGTTCTAGAGGTTCTTAACCTAGAAACAGGGGAGAGGATTGTTCCTGAGGGGTACCAAGGCGAAGCTGCTGCCATAAGTTGGTCTTTTGATGGCCGTTACCTGGCCGCCGGTACAGCCAGACTGATTCAGGTTTGGGATATGAATGAGCCAAAGCTGGTGCAGAGTATCGATACGGAAAATAGCATCCTTGCACTCGATTGGGGCAGCGAATCATACCTGTTGGCTGCTGGAAGCTATAGAGGCATCATTGACCTTTGGTCAGCCGAATCGGGGAAGAATTTATTAAGCATCTCGGGTCATACCCGTGCTGTTAAAGCTTTAGCCTGGTCACCCCAGAGAAATTGTCTGGCCTCTGGAGGGGAAGACGGGGCTATAAGGGTTTGGGATCTCGATGCACGAAAAGAAAGGTTTCAACTGGCATCTGGCCACGGCAGGCCTATAGAAGATCTGGCCTGGTCACCTGACGGCAATTACCTGGCCAGCTGCGGACATGATTTATTGGTGCGCGTCTGGAACGTTGCTGAAGGTGAATACCTTGGTGCTTTCACCGAACGTATCAAAAAACCATTTTTACATGAAAAGGGGTTTGAATTTGCTGTAGGGATGAAAAATGTCAGCCATGAAGACATAGTTCTTTCGTTAAGCTGGGCGCCTGATGGCAAAAAGCTTGCGAGTGCCAGCTGGGACAAAACTGTCGCAGTTTGGGATGTGCCCACTGGAACCCAGTTAGTGGGTATCCAAAATCCAGAAGGATGGATTACTACCGTTGCTTGGTCTCCCCACAGTGATCAGGTCGCTTTCGGGGGCTATGATCAGGCTGTTCACGTGTACAGCGGCGTAACGGGGAAGGAAATCAAAAAACTTAAAGGGCACACCAACTGGGTACGATCTCTTGCCTGGTCTCCTGAGGGCAAGCATTTAGCCAGCTCTGGCTATGATCGGAAAATTTTGATCTGGGATCTAGAAACAGATCAAATCGTAAGGACCTTGGCTGGCGTTGGCGACTTGGTTACAGTCGTGGAGTGGTCTCCTTGTGGGCGTTATCTGGCAGGGGGCAGCCATAGTGGTACTATACACATTTGGGACATTAGTACGGGGGAAATTCTCTATACGTATCCCGGCTGGATGTTGGGTTTACAGTCTCTAGCCTGGTCACCCAAAGGTGATCAGCTGGCAATTACAATGTACAATTCTATAGTTATCCTAGGGAAACTTGAATGACGCAATTAAAAAACAGCAAAACTACGGCATCCGCATAATGGGAGATGATTAAATAGGAAGAATCAAGGCCGTTAACCCGCAGCTGATTTCCACCGTAGG
>JAAYNP010000073.1 GCA_012520795.1 Bacillota bacterium | reverse complement strand
TGGGAGAGCAGCTCACTGCCAAGAACCTTAATGCTCCTCGGTAGCTCAATGGCAGAGCATTCGGCTGTTAACCGAAGGGTTGCTGGTTCGAGTCCAGCCCGGGGAGCCATTTTTATGCATATTTTGGCATCGGAGAGGGGTCTGGTGATGATAGTTGCACCGGAGGCTTGACTCTCCGGTGTTTTTTTGTAAATATAAGGAGTAGCCTTTGACACATGAAAAGGGAGCGGCAGCCATGATCGATTATCACATCCATCTGGAAAACGGGCCCTATACGCTGGAATGGCTGGAAGAGTTCTGGCGCCAGGCGCAGAAACAGGGTATTAGGGAAATCGGCATCACGGAGCACTGCCATAAATTCAGCGAGTTCTATCCCATGTTTGCCCCTTTGACTGAGGGCGAGGGCAGCTATCAATATATGCGTGACTGGATTACGCAGGATTTTCAGCATGATTTGGCTCAGTACATAGAACTGCTTTTGAATGCCCGTTCCGCTGGGATTCCTGTGAAGATTGGGCTGGAACTTGACTATTTGAGCGGTATGGAGTCGGTGGCGCGCAGGATTATTGATCAGTATCCCTTTGACTTTATCCTTGGTTCAGTTCATGTTATCGGCAAATGGGGTTTCGATTTTGCGCCGGATGTCTGGGAAGGCCGTGATGTAAACCAGGCCTATCTGGATTATTATGCAACCCTTGACCAGGCCGTTGATTCTGGTTTGTTTGACATTGCAGCCCATTTTGATTTAATCAAAGTCTGGGGGCAGAGGCCGGATCACACTTTGATTCCAGCCCTGGAGGCATTGGTGGAAGGGATTTTGGCAAAGGTGGCAGCAAACCAGTTAAGCCTGGAGCTCAGTTCTGCCGGGTGGCGCAAACCTGTGGGGGAGCAGTATCCCGCTTGTATAATAATTCAGCGGGCGGCCGATATGCAAATACCGGTAACATTTGCTTCCGATGCCCATTATCCGTGGGATGTAGGGGCAGATTGGAAGCGTTTGACTGAGATCGCAGGCCGATATGGATATCAGGAATACAGCGTCTATACAAACCGGCAGCGGATCAGCGTTCCGCTCTAATTTGTCCAGCCAAGCAGACTATTTTCGCCTCAGCCTGTCCAGAGCTGCTCTCCAGCCCCCGGCATTGATAATGTAAAAAGCAATTCCGGTTGCCACAATGAAGAGCATAACCCAGAGGATAGTCCTGATGGCGCTGTAACTGCCTTCGGTGGATAGAGTGCCCTGCGCTTTGTCTTGAGGCCCGTAGAAATAGAAGTCCACCACCTCGGCAAACAGCGATATGCCTCCAACCGCAGCTTCACGGCTGTTGGTGTGGGCACCGACTTCCAGCAGCAGATTGAGGGGGCTTAAGTCTTGGTTGTAATTGCCCCGGGCGTAGAATATGCCCTTCACCAGCCCGGGATAGAGCTGATCCGCGGCGGACTTCAGGCTTTGGGCGTATTGGCGGTTGACGCCTAGGTTTTGATTCTGCCTTCCCACAACGAATTGAACCTGGGTGATCCATTCATCGCCGATGTTTGCAGCATATGCGTCTTTCGGCGCTGCGTCGCGGTGGACATCGAAGATGGCGTCGGGATTTTGGGCGAGCAGGTCCAGCACAGTGCTGCGGGAACGGCGGTAAGCGCCCCGATCATGGGGCAAATGGAGGTTTTCCGAGTATTCCACGCCTACACCCAGCTTTTCCAGGGACTGGGCAAAACCACTGCCGACAGCATGGATGCCGCCTTTGCCGTCAATACTGTCGGTACCGTCGGTGGGAATATAGGATTCAGCATTGTGGGTATGATAAATGCCGATTAGGCCGGATTTGCCATTTTCCTGGGCTTGAGCTGCGCTTAAGCCCAGTGCTTCACGAATCTGTCTTAGAGAGATGAATTCTGCGGCCAGATCCACCTTTTCTTCCACCAGTTCGGTGTAGGCCAGGGTGTCTTCAACTTTGACGACACGATAAAAGCGGTTATCACTGGTAAGGTATTCATCACCTTCATAAATGCGGCGCCCGGTCTGGGTAATAACTTCCCCTTCGGGGGTAAGCATGGTCATATACTGGCCGGGCTCAAGCCACTCTTCCCAGAGTTCGTCGATATCCAGATCCTGGGAAAACTCGTAGACTGACTGGCTGAGATCCAGCGCTGTCAAGTTTGGCGTGGGTATGAACATCATCAGCAGCCACAGCAATGCCAGCAGGGTTGCGAGTAACCTAGCCATTGTTGTCACCGTCCTCATGGCCTGAAACGGTGGCTTTGCCTCGGTAAATCCGTTCAGCGATTTCACCGATGCCCTCGGCGATCAACACCGCCAGGATTCCGTTAATCATCAGGGCATTGAATATACCGCCCCCGCCAATGACGGTACGGGCGTGGTAAGTCTTTAAGGATACTGCTAAGATTGCTGCCAGGTCGTTTAGGAAAACTGCAGCTACGGCACTGATAAAAGCCGTTCGCCGGGATTTTGTGGTAAAATATGCGATTAGACCGGCAATTACCCCCGGGAGATACAAAGGATCGATATCGAAGGGCAGTTGCCCGGGGAGGGTTGGCAGCAGCTGGTCGGACAACCAGAGCGCTGCCGCAGCAACCAGGCTGATGATTAGAGCCCGGATTTGTTCATGTTTTTCGCAGGTGATCAATAGATATGTAATAACACCTAAGGGAATCAATGCGCCAAGATGAATGCCGATATAGGATGTGACGGCAATGACCGGCAAGAAGTGGGCAACAATTAACAGCCCTAACAACAGAATGGCAGTGCCATCCGTCAGGCGCATCCGATCCAGGACGCGCTGCCCTGCGCCTATGAGGACCAGGAAGGCTGTGGCGGCAAGCAGGATTATGCTGAAAGGAAGTTTGATCATGGTTGTACCCCTTCACCTGTATTACTTTTAGTGTTGGACAAAAAAACACTTGCTATACAATGGAAATCCCCATTCTGTCAAGGGATAGCCTTTACTGCAGAACGGGGTCCGAAGGAAATTTGGTGCAGGATTTCATGAGCCAATAATTGAAGTATAACAGTAAGCATATCGTATTTGGATTAGTTGGATAAAGCAGGCAATTATGCTGCTAAATTATTGAATGGGGGGGTGATTCTGTGCGGAATGTCATGCTGAACAAGGCTGCAAGTTTGATTCCTATATTAGTATTGATGTTGGTAAGCGTCAATCTTTACATATTTGTTGAAGCCTCAGGACGGTTAATGCCTGAGCATCAAGAAGCCCCGGAGGTTCTGGCTGGGATAGTGTCAGCGGCGGATGCTGCAGGGATTGGGTATGATAATCTTAATGTGAAGCTGGATAATGGGGATGGTAACCAATCGCAGATTGAGCCGGATGAAGTTGTTTCAGCTTTGGAGGAAGAGTTTGGCAGTGATGCCGCGTTCCTTGCTGCCGCAAGCAGCCCACCCGCATCCAAAGCGGATAGGCCAAAGCAGCAGGAGGAATATATTACTTATCAAGTGGCAAGAGGCGACAGCCTTTATCAAATCGCTCAGCTTTTTGGGACTACTATTACCAGGATAATGGAGATCAACGAGCTTAAGAGCACGACTATCAAGGTCAATCAGCATTTATTAATCCCTGATAATGGTGCCAAAGAATATCCCGTTGGCCTGTGGCTTACTGATCAGGAAGTACAATGGATTGCACAGATGATTCATGCAGAGGCCCGCGGCGAGCCTTACCTCGGCCAAGTGGCAGTGGGGGCGGTGATTATCAATCGGATCAAGAGCCCGAAGTTCCCCAACACAGTACAAGGGGTGCTGTTCCAGGATGGAGCTTTTCAACCGGTTCGCAACGGTGCATTTTACCAGCCCGCAAGCGAGCAGGCTTACCGGGTGGCATTGGAAGCCTTAAACGGCAATGATCCGACAAACGGCGCACTGTTTTTCTTTAATCCTTCGATTTCCAATGATCGGTTCATGCACAGCCGGACTCCGGCGGTTACCATCGGGCAACACCGGTTTGCATACTAAAAAAAACCAGCAAGGATTAGATTTCCTTGCTGGTTTTAATATGGTTGAATCAGCGTTTTTCCTGTTTGTTGTTGTTCTCAGAAATCAGCTTCAGGGTATCTCTGGCGATCATGATTTCCTCATCGGTTGGGACCACGTAGACCTTGATTTTCGATTCTGGAGTGGAAAGCTCGAACTCACCGCGCTGCTGATTGATTTCATGATTGATGGCGACGCCAAAGTAACTCAGATTGTCGCAGATTTTGGCCCGAAGCGAAGGCGTGTTTTCGCCAATGCCGGCGGTGAAGGCAATTGCATCAACACCGTTCATGGCAGCGATATAGGCGCCTATGTATTTGCGAATCCGGTACTCATACATATCATAAGCGAGCATATGCATGGGTTTTTGCTCTTCTACTCCCTTGACAATATCCCGCATGTCGCCTGCATCGGCAATCCCGTATAACCCGGAATGCTTGTTCAGCATATTGATGATGTTTGCCATGGGCACCTGTTCTTTTTCCATGACATATTCCAGTGCACTGGGATCAATGTCACCGCTGCGGGTACCCATCATCAAACCTTCCAGGGGAGTGAATCCCATGCTCGTATCCACAGACTTGCCGCCGTCAATGGCTGCCAGGCTGGCACCGTTGCCTAAATGGCAGGAAATGATTTTTAGATCTTTTGGGTCCGCCTTCATCAACTGCGCAACTCTGAGGGCAATGTAATTGTGGCTGGTCCCATGGAAACCATAACGGCGAATGCGGTAACGCTGGTACAGCTCATAGGGTATGGCGTACAAAAACGCATGCTTGGGCATGGTGGAATGGAAAGCTGTATCAAACACCGCTGCTTGAGGGGTTCCGGGCATCAGCGTCCGGCACGAGCGGATACCCAGTATGTTTGCGGGCATGTGCAGCGGGCCCAGTTCCCGCAGCTCTTCCATTTGGTGCAGGGCAGTATCATCAACCAGGGTGGACTGTTTGAAGTATTCCCCGCCGTGCAGGACACGATGGCCTATACCCTTGATTTCGCTTAAGTCCTGGATAGCGCCGACTTGTGCGTCGGTAAGCAAACGGAGGCACTCGGAAATCGCTGCGCTGTGTTCAGGCATCGGCTTGATTTGACTGACTTTTTCCTTCCCCACTGTCTGGTGGGTGATGATCCCGTCTTTTTCGCCAATCCGTTCAACTTTTCCCTCTGCCAGGACGGAATCGTTATTCATATCAAAAAGTTTATACTTGAGAGATGAAGAACCGCAATTGATTACTAGTATTTTCATTATTTATCCTCCTGTCCCAGTCCCGATGTATCTATGCGCTGCCCTTCTTCGTTATAGTGAAAGAACCCCTGATGGGTTTTGACACCAAGCTTGCCTTGGCGCACAAGCCTGCGGACAACCGGTGCCGGCATGTAGCGATCGCCGTATCGTTCTTGGAGCTGTTCCATCCAATACAGAACGATGTCAATGCCCATCCGGTCAGCCATTTCAAAGGGGCCCTGTTCCATTCCCCAGCTGTGCTTGACAATGGTTTCAATGGCTTCGGCTCCGGCTACTCCTTCATCCAAAAGATAGGCGGCTTCATTGATTAACGTAACGAGGAAGCGCGGATTTACCAAACCCGGTGACTCATAGACATGGATTGCTGTTTTGCCAAGGCTTGCAATGAATTTTTTCACAGTCTCGACTGCTGCCGGGTCAGTGTCCTGGCTGTAGCTGAATTCCACCACATCCACATCAACCACAGGTGGTATAAAACGGGCTCCAACCAGAAGATGGGTGCGGGACAAACCGCGGGCGATTTCGTATACAGGGAGCATTGCGCTGGTTAGAATGAAGATGACATTTGGTTTGCAAAGCCGGTCTGCAGTTCTTAACAGTTCTTGTTTGGTGTACAAATGATCAATGGTTGCTTCAATAACCAAATCAGCGTTTGCCAACTCCTTCAGGTCGGCAGTGTAGCTAATCCGGTTGAGAATTACACGTTTTTGTGTTTCAGTAAGCGCCCATTTGGCCACTTTTCTGTTTAAGCTTTGTTCAATCCGGTGCGGTGCGTTCTGGCTGCCCGCACCTTGGGTAAAAAGGGTTACCTCGTAACCTTCGGTTGCCGCGTTTTCGGCTATGCCGCGGCCCAGGCGCCCTGACCCCAGGATTGCGATTTTTCTAATCTCCATAAATGCTAACCTCCTAAACCAATTCATCTACAGCAAAAACAAACTCACTTTCATTTTGCTTTGGTTTCCATAAGGTATTCTACACTTGAGGGGAAAAAAACCTGCCAAAAGGAAGAATAATTTGGGGGAATCCCGAATCAGGTATGTCAATGTTCTTTGAAAATGTCACCTAAAAGGCATTAGTTTTATTCTGTGAAAATGTCACCTTGTTGTTTTTTACCATTTGTGGGGCAGAGCCCCGCAAATGGTTCTTGTAAAAACGAGCCATA
>JAAYNP010000150.1 GCA_012520795.1 Bacillota bacterium | reverse complement strand
TCATCAAACGCCTTTCCGAACGTGGTATTCTGAAAAACGAAAACTCAATCGTATCTTCGTTAATTTCAAAGGATGAAGTGCAGGCTGCCGAGATCGATGAGCTTGTAGAAAAGAAATTTGAGGGTTCTCTACCGGCTTTTATCACTGCATTTACAAAGCACCAGCAAATTTCAGATAAGGAGATCGATGAAGTACAGAAAATGATTGACCGATATAGGAAGGGGAATCGCAATGGCTGATATATTCTTGAAATTTATCAACATGAGCATATCCGCAAGCTGGCTTGTGCTTGTTGTTGTCATTCTAAGATTATTACTAAAAAAGGCACCAAAATGGCTGAACCCTGTGCTATGGGGAATCGTCGGTCTCCGGCTCATTTTACCCTTTTCCATCGAAAGCATCCTGAGCCTGATCCCCAGTGCTGAAACAATCAGCCCGGAAATTATTTACTCTCAGGAGCCAACAATACATAGTGGTATTCAGGCATTAAACAGCGTGGTCAATCCCATCATTATGGAATCTTTTGCCCCTAACCCTGCGGCCAGTGCAAATCCATTGCAAATATGGATTCCAATAGCTGCTATTGTTTGGACTGTTGGTATCGCCGCCATACTTATCTACACGATTATCAGTTATCTGCATCTGAGCAGGCTGGTAAAGACTGCTGTGTTGCTCCGGGATAATATTTATCAGAGTGAAAATGTTGTATCACCCTTTGTACTCGGCATACTGCGCCCCCGCATCTATCTACCATTTAATATGAACGAAAAAGATATAGCTCATGTGATTGCTCATGAACAAACGCACATCAAGCGGCGCGATCACTGGATTAAGCCATTTGGCTTTTTAATGCTTGCTTTGTACTGGTTCAATCCTGTGTTGTGGGTGGCGTACATTCTTCTCTGTCGGGATATTGAGCTTGCCTGTGATGAGGGAGTGATTAAAGAATTGTGTGCAGATCAGCGAGCGGATTATTCGGATGCTCTACTTTCATGTAGTGCGCCACGACGTATGATTGATGCATGTCCGCTTGCTTTCGGAGAAATTGGTGTGAAAGAGAGGGTGAAAAACGTTCTGAATTATAAAAAGCCTGCGTTCTGGCTTATCGTCGTTGCTGTTGTCATCTGCATCGTCGTAGCTGTGTGCTTTCTAACAAATCCAAAGAAGGCTCCGATCTCTTTAGGCACTATTCAGATAACTTGGGCAAATGCATTGGATATGAGACCCAACGAGCCGACATCGTACAAATTGAATGGCGCAGAGCTTGGTGAACTAAAAGACCGTCTGCGGGATTTGGAGATTGGCAGAAAAAATAATGATTATGGCGGCTTTACGCCTATGTATTCACTGTCAATAAAAGCGCAAGGCATAGAGCAATTCATGATTGCAAGCTTCAACAGCGATGGCACTCATGTAGGTTTAATGTACGCGGGGGAATATTACCGCATAGAAGATAACGATTTTTCAAGATACCTCAGCAACATCTGTGCCGGGGGCAACAGAGCTGAAGCACCCGGTAATAAAGGCGGGTTATCTCTCAATGATGTGATTATTCTTTCTCAAAAAGGTGAAGAGCTCTCGTGGGAAGATTTTGAACAATTTTCTTATGTAGAAACCGGCTCTGGCCTCTATATCC
>JAAYNP010000072.1 GCA_012520795.1 Bacillota bacterium | reverse complement strand
GCACAAGCTTTCTTGGTGGTAACAGCGGAGGGGGTCACCTGTTCCCATACCGAACACAGAAGTTAAGCCCTCCAGCGGCGATGGTACTGCCACATCTCGTGGTGGGAGAGCAGCTCACTGCCAAGAATACTATTTAGCCTCGCAGATGTACTGGGTGCATCGGCGAGGCTTTCATCATCCTATAACGAAGCATGATCAAATACTAGAACAGCAACGAGAGAAGCCAGATAATCAGGATAATCGGAGCGAAAATGACCATGATAGGGATCAGTACTGCCATGACAGCGATTCCAAGCTTGAGTAACAGCAGAGGTGCAACAATAACGGCAACTAGCGCCAGGATCGGGCCCACTATCCCAAAAACCGCCAGGAAAACGATGAGAAGTGTCCCTGCGACTATAATGCCGGCAATGATCTTCTTAATAAAGTCGGCAGCTGACAGGTGGGGATTGCCCCGATTGTATATGTAAACGGCAATTCCCAAGATAATGATGCCAACCGGCCAAATCGTATTCCAGTAAGCTCTGGAAATGATGTTAGAGTTGGTCAATAAACCAAGAATACCGATGGCAATCAAGATGATGGCCAAATATTTGGTGTTATCGCTCATGGTAATCATCCCTTTTGGTTTTGTATTAATTATATATTCGGGAATTGCCGGGTTGAACCTGCTTTGGTTGGTTATGGACTCCGGCTGGAGACTGATCTTGTAAAAGAACCTGTGCTCAAATTGCCGCACAGGTTCTTTTCGGATTATTCTGTTCTGTTTTTTCTATACTTGATTTCCGAACGAATGAGGAGTCCACCCGTGAGTATGATGAATCCAATAGCGATGAACTGTGTCAGCACAAAAGGCCCGATCAATGGTGAGTGGCGGCGGATGAAATCAATAAAAAAGTGGACAATGGAATGCAGCAGCATTACCCGGAAAAACACATAGCCGGGATACTTTGGTTTACGAGCCCACCAGAGGGCTAAGGCCAAAATAATGATTGAGGCCAGTGCATCATAAAGCTGGGCAGGATGAACAGGGCCATAACTACCTGGAAACTCAACCGCCCAAGGAAGGCTTGTTGGGGTACCATAGAGTTCGCCATTGATATAATTGCCCAGCCGGACAAAAACATGGCCAATACTGATGGAAGGCGCGACAGTATCTGCCATTACCCAATACGGCAAGTTGGCCTTTTTGGTCCAATAGTACCCCATTACCATGGTGGTGATGATTGCGCCATGGGAACCAAGGCCGGCACGGCTGAATATTTCCAAAGGATGCTTGATGTAATAGCCAAGTTCAGGAACAACAGCACCCAGTTTTGCACCGATGATGACTGTAATGGCAAGTTTGAAAAGAAGATCGCCCACAACATTTTCATCCAGACCATACCGCCTGACATTGCTCAGGGTGTTGAGATAACCTAGCAAAAAAGCTATGGCGACAAGAATGCCGTACCAGTAAATATCAATATTGCCAATCGAGAACGCAATGGGATCCATGAATCATACCTCGTTTCGTTTGGAATTTGGCAAAGGATAGGTAAAAATCTTGCCTTCATAATTACGGATTACGACCTTATCAGGTGTTTGACAAAGCACATACTGGGGCAGAATCGGGATCTTCCCGCCGCCTCCCGGAGTGTCCACCACAAAGGTGGGAATGGCAAACCCCGACGTATGCCCATACAGTTGTTCCATCACTTCGATCCCCAGAGATACCGGTGTGCGAAAATGACCGATACCCGCAGCAATATCACATTGATACAGGTAATATGGGCGCACCCGGATCTGTACTAGTTTATGCACCAGCTCTTTTTGAATCGCAACCGAATCATTAATTCCCCGCAACAGCACCGTTTGGTTGCCAAGAGGAATCCCTGCGTCAGCAAGCATGGCACACGCTTTGCTAGCCTCGGGCGTAATCTCCGCGGGGTGGTTGAACTGGACATTTATCCACAGCGGATGATACTTCCGCAGCATCTGCACCAGGTTAACCGTGATGCGGAACGGATTGGTCACCGGTGCCCTGGTCCCAATCCGGATGACTTCCACATGCGGTACCGCCCTAACAGCTTTGATAATCTCTTCCAGTGCCTGATCACCAAGAGTAAATGGGTCGCCTCCGCTGATCAATACATCCCGGATGTTGGAGTTTTGACGGATATAATCTACAGCGTTTGCCAGATCTGCCCTGGATATGGGCTTCTCTTCAAATCCCACACGGCGCCGGCGCGTACAGTGGCGGCAATACACGTGGCAAGTTTCTGTGACAATCAGAAGTACCCTGTCCGGGTACCTATGGACTAGGTTGTTTACTGGTGACATTTCGTCTTCTGCCAAAGGATCCGCCATATCGTGAATATCGGGTATGGATTCTGCGCCCAGGGGTATCGCTTGCCGCCGTATTGGGCAGGCGGGGTTGCGCACATTAATCAAACTGGCAAAATAGGGAGTAACCCCCACCGCAAAACTGGGGTCGCTTAGAGCTTGCTTTTCAGAATCAGTCAATTCCATCAATGAAGCAAAATCGGCTTCAGTGCGCAACCTATTGGCAAACTGCCAGCGCCAGTCATGCCAGTTTTGTTCTAGAATGCTCATGAAAGATCATCACTCCTATTCAGCCCTTGTTGGGACCATGATTGCATCAGACATTCCGTGGATCAGTTTTTTGTCCAGGGGGCATATGGTGGCCAGGATTCCGGCAAGATGGGCTTGGTTGTGATGTACGAAATAATAGGGACACAGCCGGACACGTCCTTGCATCGATATTCGGGTCCCTGCAGGCCAATCATAGTAGCTGGCTTTTACCCGCCTGCCTTTGTGAAACCGCTGTAAAATATACGGATGTTCTGGAAAGCTGTGGAGTGCGTTGTCGATTGCATCCGCCCATGCTTCACCTGGCACATCGTGGCCGATGCAGATGCCGCGGCTTCCCCAGGAGAGTTCGGAAAATCCCGAAATCTTGATCACCAGTTCACGCTGGCGTTGAGTAGCCTGTTTTAACTGATGCCAATCGGTTACCGGGCTTGCGCCGAGCTTGAGGTTGGGGATCACTGCATGCGGCGGGACAGGCCGCGGGTCCATGATCCATGTTTGCGGCATTACTCGAACCAGTGTTTGGTAGCCGTCAACCCCTAATGCTCGAATCCAGTAATCCTCTAGCCTTGGATGGTGCAGCAAAGCAAACAGCAATTTCTCTTCCAGATAACTCTTTAAAGGCGGTGTGATGCGAACAATCTGCTTCCGCACCGCATATAAAAGAAGGTCTATTTTCGGTATGTTCTTCAAGTCAAACAATTCAAAGAAACGATAGACGACATCAATACACTCCAGCCTTTGCCCGCACTTAAGGTACAGGCCATCCTCCTGGAAACAGAGTTCCTCGGGCTTGACTGCATATGCTTTCAGGCCGGATAACGATAGGGCGTTGGCCATCCACTGCATCTCGGGAAAATAATCTGCTGATTCATCAGAAACAACGATCGCCAAGACCGGGCCCGCCAGGGCAAAACATTCTTCGATTGCTTGCCTGAAATGATCAACAATGCCATCTCTGCCTCCAATGATTTCGTATCCAGCATCGGAATAATGCTGGCTTAATTCAGCGAGCAGGCCAAAACCGCCCGGTACTGAATCCAGTTCCGATACGATAAAGCCATCATCGGTGAGAATCAAATCCGGGCGGATAATCATGGGCAGATCGGTGCGAAAACGGCGCATTCGCCCATAATCGATCGCTTGTTCAGTCTTGCCGCAGTCAAGGTATTCACAAATCCACTGCGGGTAATCACCCCGCCCACTCAAATAATATAGTTCATTGACGGCCTGATAGAACTGTAATAGGATCGTACCAAGGTTGGCGATCTGCAAATACGTATTTTGATCTATAACAAATGGTTCGCATCCAATCCTGAACTTACGATCCGTTTTCTTGAGCAGTTCTGTGATCCCAGCCATGGTTATCCCTCACAGTATTGTTGACAGCCATGGAAAGCTGTGAATTGACATATCATTTAAATTGGTTCGAGGTAGCAGTTGAATATCCTGCTCAGTTTCTAGTAAGATTAGAGTGAGGAGGCTGTATGAATGCCAAGGATTATATTAACCGGCGGTGGATCAGCGGGTCATGTGACTCCGAATCTGGCCTTGATTCCCGAACTGCAGCAGAGGGGTTGGGAGGCAGCCTATATAGGCACTCATTCGGGCATCGAGCGGCAGTTGATTGGGGATTCTATTCCATATTACCCCATTAGCGCGGGAAAACTGCGGCGGTATTTTGATTGGAAAAACTTTACCGATCCCTTCAGGGTGCTTAAAGGGGTGTTTGATTCCCTGCGGATTCTGCGGCGCCACCGGCCGGACATCATTTTCAGCAAAGGCGGGTTCGTTTCACTGCCCGTGGCGGCAGCCGCCCGGTTTTTGCGAATCCCCGTGGTACTGCATGAATCGGATTTCACGCCCGGTTTGGCCAACCGTCTCGCTCTGCCGTTTGCCACCCATCTGTGCGTCACATTTCCCGAGACATTGGAGCATTTGCCCCCCAAGTCCAAGGCGAGCGTTACCGGAAACCCGATCCGCAGGTCACTCTTGAACGGCGATCCGACCAAAGCAAGGGAACTCTGCGGGTTTGATCAGGAAAAACCGGTGATCCTGGTGATGGGCGGCAGCCTTGGGGCGGCAAAAATCAACGAGGCAGTCCGCGCCTGCCTGCCCATGCTGCTCGCCGAATTCCAGATCGCCCATATCTGTGGTAAAGGCAATACACAGCCGGAGCTGGCCGCTCATGGATATCGCCAGTTTGAGTACGTCGGCCGGGAACTGCCGCATCTTTTTGCCCTGGCGGATCTGGCGATTTCCCGGGCCGGGGCCAATGCGCTCTTCGAACTTCTGGCACTGAACAAGCCTCATTTACTGATACCGCTCTCGCAATCAGCCAGCCGCGGAGACCAGGTCCTCAATGCCAGATCCTTTGCCCGGCAGGGTTTCAGCGCAGTGCTCGAGGAGGAGCAGTTGACAGGTGCGTCTCTGCTTTCAGCAGTGCAAGAGCTGTGGCGGAACCGGGAACAGTATCGCCGGGCCATGTCCGGAATGAAGCTGGCTGATGCGGTGACAGAAATTATTGGAGTGATTGATGCTATTTCCAAAAATAAAGGCAGTTAAACCATGAGCCATGGGCGTGGAACGGGGAGTTGACAAATACAAGAAGCCGCCAGGTTTTGTTGTGGCGGCTTTTGATATTACTCGATCTCGATCCGCTTGTAGTTCTCCCACAGGCCGTGGATGTTGCAGTAGCACATAGCCATCAGGGTGCCCGAAGATTTCAGTTTGACAACGACAGTGCCTTTAGGTTCAGTGTAAGCCGGGCCGGCATTTGCTCCTGCAACCGATTCCCCATGGGCTGTGAATTGAAAATCGGCTGATTCATAGGTGAATTTATCGTTATCCGGGTGGAAGAGCAGCTTGATCCAGCGAATGTGGTGCTCTGTCGTGTTTGGATGGGGAATATCCGAGCCAACGTGAACTGTGATCTCAACTGGCTGATCTGCTTTGGCTGATTCGGGCGCAACAATTGTTGGCACATGTTTTTCAGCTTTCCAATCACCACTCTGCAGAACATCGGCGAACTTTCTCATTTTGTCAACCTCCTTGATTATCAGTAATGATTATGGATTCCGTTATCAATTCGTGATTAAACTGCCAAATCCTGCCATGAGCGGTCAAAGGTGATTGATATGTTGTGCTGATTACCCTTTCCGAAAGCAGGCTGTATAGAATAGATTACAAGGCTCCGGCTATGATAAGGTGGAACACAGTTAATTTGGCTGAGAAGCTGGAGGAGTGGTAACTTGGGCAACATACTCAAACTTACTTTGATTGTCTTGGCTTCCTTGATTCCGGGGATTCTCTGGATTAGATTTTTCCACATTAAGGATCGCTTTGAACGGGAGCCCGTTTCGATGCTGCTGCGGGCTTTTGTAATGGGAGCTCTTGCCGTTGGATTGGCAGCAGTTGTGGAAATGCCGTTTTCAAGCTGGGTTCTACCGGATGCACCTATGATTATGCAGCTGATTGCCGCCTTTGCGGTTATTGGCTTAGGGGAGGAGTCGTTCAAGGCTTTAGCCATTTATCTGGCAGCCTATCGTTCCAATGAGTTCAATGAAGCGATCGATGGAATTATTTACGGGGTGACGGTTGGCATAGGCTTTTCGGTTGTCGAGAATATCTTGTACGCATGGGCATTCGGCCTGTCTGTAGCGCCGATACGGGCCTCGATCGCATCGCTTGCCCATGCCTGTTTTTCCGGCATCTTTGGCGTATTCTGCGGGCGCGCCAAGTTTTCCAGCAGGCCAAGCTCTGAACTACTCAAAGGTTTGGCCTTTGCGTCTTTAAGCCACGGCCTTTATGACTATCTCCTAATATCTCGAATTGGGTCGCCTCTTACGGCGGTCGTTTTGATCCTGGTGTTATATTTCATTCTCCGGTACTATCTGCACCAGGCTCTGGCTCAATCGCCCTTTCGCTAACCAATCCCATGTTCTTGGCAATCAAGCCTGCATATGCTAAAATAGGGCTTGAAAGGAAGTGGGATTGTGGCTGGACATTCAAAATGGGCTAATATTAAACATAAGAAAGCGGCTCAAGATGCCAAACGCGGTCAAGTATTCACCAAGATTGCCCGGCAGATAACCGTTGCCGTTAAGGAAGGGGGCCCGGATCCCGAAACGAATTTCAAACTGCGGTTGGCTGTTGAGAAAGCCCGAAGCGTGAACATGCCGAATGATAATATCGAACGGGCTGTCAACCGCGGGATAGGCGGGCTTGATGGTAATAATTACGAAGAGATTGTTTACGAAGGGTATGGGCCCAATGGTGTAGCCATCCTTATGGATGTGCTCACCGATAACCGCAATCGCACCGCCAGCGAAGTGAGGCACCGCCTGAGCAAGTTCGGGGGGAACTTGGGAGAATCAGGGTGTGTGGCATGGATGTTTGATAAAAAAGGGCTGGTTGTGATCGAAAAACAAGATCAGATTGATGAAGATGAATTGATGATGGCCGCCCTTGAGGCCGGTGCGGAGGATGTTCAAACCGATGTTGACGTGTACAAGGTCTTGACAGCCCCCGGTGATTTTACCCAGGTGAGGGCGGCACTGACCGATGCCGGGTATGAATTCTTGGTGGCGGAAGTAAGCATGATTCCCCAGAATTCGATCATGGTTTCCAGTGAAGAGAGTGAGAAAATCGAAAGGCTGATCGAAGCGCTTGAGGAACTCGATGACGTCCAGCAGGTATACACCAATTATGAAATAGAGGACTAAACCGCCGCTGTATAGCAGAGTTTCACCCCGGGAATAATGGTAAGGGGTGAAAACCATGGGCAGAGGATGGGTTGTTTTCTTCGTAGGGCTGTTGTGCTTTGCAATAAGTTATATCATTTCGGTGCGGTTTGTTGAACGATTTGAATTGTTTCCACAGATTCCACCGCCCGGCCGCAGCGCCTCAGGCATAGACAGCGATTTGGCTGAACCTGATAGTCAGCTGATAGAAAATGAAGTCCGGTTGTTGGATGAAACCGGAAAACCCAGTTCTGAAGGCCAAGAGTCGATTCAGGCTGCAAAACAGCTGTACATTGGGATCCATGATCAGCATGTGGCCATTTTCCAAGGGAAACCCGGATTAGGAGGAATTTTGGTGGAAAAAACGGAGATTCCCATCGCCAAACTCCCGGAATTTGAAATCCGCAACCTGCGCCTTGGCATACCTTTTACCGACGAATCACAGAAGTACAGTATTCTGGATGGGCTGCATTTTCCCTTATAGTGAATAAGCCGATCTGGAACGCATTGGTGAAACTGCTTAACCTTGTTTAAGCAGTTTTTTCGGTTTTACCGGCAAAGGACTACAATGACAAATGTCGAAGTTGAATCGGTAAAGGGAAGTGTTGCCATGATCATTTTGGGAATAGATCCTGGGACTGCCATCAGCGGTTACGGGGTAATTCAAACCGATCGTTCAGGCAAGCTTACGGTGTTGGGCTATGGTGCGATTCGCACCGCATCCAGTCTGGGGATGGACCAACGCCTGCTGCAGATCTACAACGGTGTTCAACAGCTGATTGATCAATACTCCCCTCAGTGTTTGGCGGTAGAAGAACTGTTTTTTAACCGCAATGTCACTACCGCCCTGACGGTGGGGCAAGCCCGGGGAGTAGTAATCCTGGCTGCCGCCCATCGCGGTTTGCCGATCGCAGAGTATACACCTCTGCAGGTGAAGCAGTCGGTAACCGGGATTGGCAGGGCGCCCAAGGAGCAGGTAGGCTACATGGTGCGCCTGCTTTTGGGATTGAAGGAGGTTCCACGGCCTGACGATGTGACCGATGCATTGGCGGTTGGAATCTGTCATGCCCACAATGGACAAGGATGGAGAGATGGAAGATGATTGCACTCTTAAGAGGCAGACTTGTCAGTCGGGATCAGAACATGGTTATCCTGGATATCAACGGTATCGGCTATCAGCTGCATTTGAGCGGGGCCGCCCTTGACATGGCCAAAAGCACTGCGGATCAGATTACAGTCCATACCCACATGCATGTTAAGGATGACGGAATTGATCTGTATGGTTTTGCTTCCCTCGATGAAAAGAAGCTGTTCCAAAAGATCATCACTGTTTCAGGCATGGGCTGTAAGACTGCAATCAATATTCTAAATGTTATTAGTCCGGAGCAGTTCATCAGCGCAATTAATCTAGGTGACAGGGCGGCTTTGACTCAGATTCCGGGAATTGGAAAAAAAACCGCCGAACGATTGATCCTGGAGCTAAGGGATCAGTTTGCCAAGGAAGCTCCTAATTTGGATGCATTAGGCACTCCGCCCCTATCTGATTCAGAGTTGTTCACTGATGTGCTCGCGGCATTGGCTGCACTAGGTTACGACCACAGTGAGGCTGATTCAATGCTCAAAGCAGCTGTGAACAAGTTGGGTGAAACCAGCGATCTACAGCTCTTGCTTCGGACGGCATTGGCTTCAGCGGAGAAGAGGGGGAGGTAGGCCATGGAAAGCGAACGGGTTATCAGCGGGTGGAAGCGGTCGGAGGACCAAGATTTGGAGTTGACGCTCCGGCCCAGGACACTCCGTGAATATGTGGGCCAAGAGAAGGTAAAAAAGCAGATGCAGCTGTTCATTACAGCAGCAAAACAGCGCGGTGAAGCCCTGGACCATGTGCTTCTCTACGGGCCTCCGGGATTGGGCAAGACCAGCCTGGCGTACATTATTGCCAATGAGATGGGAGTAGGGATTCGCACCACCTCAGGGCCGGCTGTTGAGCGGCAAGGTGATTTGGTGGCTATTTTGACCAATCTGCAGCCTAATGATGTGCTGTTCATTGATGAAATCCATCGTTTAAACCGCACAGTCGAAGAAGTGCTTTATCCGGCCATGGAAGATGGAGTTGTGGATATCATCATCGGTAAAGGGCCCGGAGCCCGTTCAATCCGCCTCGAGCTGCCGCCCTTTACCTTGGTGGGGGCCACGACAAGGGCGGGAATGCTCACAGGGCCTTTAAGAGACCGGTTTGGAGTAATTCACCGGTTGGAGTTTTATAATAAGCAGGAGTTGACGGTTATTGTCAAGCGATCCGCCCGTATTCTTGGGGTTGAAATTGATGACTCGGGAGCGGAAGAAATCGCCGGACGCGCCAGAGGTACACCACGGGTCGCCAACCGGCTGCTGCGGAGAGTCCGGGATTATGCTCAGGTAAAGGCTGATAACTGTATTACCCAAGAGGTAGCCCGGGAGGCTTTGGCCTTGTTTGATGTTGATCAATACGGCTTGGATCACATTGACCGGAGGCTGTTGTTCACGATAGTCAATGTGTTCAATGGAGGGCCGGTCGGTGTGGACGCAATAGCTGCGGCTATCAGCGAAGAAGCAAACACTATCGAAGATGTGTACGAGCCGTATCTTCTGCAGCTTGGTTTTCTGCAAAGGACAAACCGGGGGCGGATTGTAACGCATTTGGGGTACCAGTATTTGGGAACACCCCAGCCACATGGGGAGTCGGGCAAGTTGTTTGAAGCATAACCCTCCCTCTGATGGGAAGGATATATCCGAGGGAGGTGTCTCGCTGTGTCCGCAAGCAGTGTCTTTTGGAATTTGTTTGTGCAAACGGGTGCGATTGGGCTTTATCTGCTTTATAAGTATACAGACAGCGAACCTGACATTGCCTTAGATGCAGAGGACGATAGGGAGTTGGGTGATATTGCCTTCGAGAGAGGATGAATAACGCTTGTACAAGACTGAGGGGGTAATCGTGCGCACCAGAAACCTGGGCGAAGCAGACAAGATCGTGACAATGTACACCAGCGCCAGGGGGAAAATAGTGGCTGTAGCCCGGGGAGCCCGCCGCACCCGCAACCGGCTGTTGGGTGTGACTCAGGTTTTTACCCACGGGCGTTACCTGATGTTTGAAGGAAAGTCCATGGACACACTCAGCCAAGGAGAGATCATCCATTCTTTTCAGGAAATCCGCGATGATTTGGAAAAGATGGCAGCAGCAATGTACATCTGTGAACTTGTGGATGCTTTTGTGGAAGTGGAGGAGGCAAATCAGGAAACATTTGATCTAATCAGCAATACATTAAGAATGATTGAAACAGGAGTTGTTAAATTTGCTCTGCGAGTGTTCGAGTTGAAGATCATGCAGCAGTTGGGCTATGAACCGCAGCTGCAGACCTGTACTCATTGTGGTGGCTCTGTGGCGGAACAGGTTATGTTTTCCCGGGAAGGGGGAGCGGTGTGCGAGTCATGCAAGCACAAAGCAGCACCTGTCCATGTTATCTCAAAGGGTACCAGGGCTTTGATCAGCCGGATTTTGGAATGGGACTGGTCACGTCTGACAATTCTTCGGCCCTCGAGCCAAAGCCTTGAGGAACTGGAATCATGTATGCGTGCGTATATCGATTACCGGCTCGATAAACCAATGCGGTCGCTGGAGTTCATGCACACTTTGAACGATTTTCCCGATTCGGAGGTGACAAGTTAGATGTCAGTGGAAGTGCTCAATGAAGAGCTGAGGAAGATAGATGTTGTCCGCGAGCGTACCGGCCTTAGTTTTGCAGATGCCCGGGCGCTGCTGGAGTCGGTCGGTTGGGATGTGATGGATGCTCTGATTGCAGCTGACCAAAACTCAAGCAGGAGTGTTTGGGAAGTGCGGGGGATGGAGGTAGTCGAGCGGGTCAAGCAGTTGATCCACAGAGGCAATGTTACCAACATCCGGATTAAGGCAAATGACAGGGTGATCATGGAATTTCCGGTTACAGCCGGTGTGCTGGGGACAGTTTTTGCCCCGAAACTTGCTCTGCTTGCCGGGGCTGCCTGTCTGTTGACCAAGTGTTCAATTGAATTTGACGAGTTTCAGAGTCAAAACCAGAATTGAGACAAAGGTGTGCCATTGGCTGTGGCACACCTTGACACTATTCTTCGTTTTTGCTATATTGAGAGCAGTTTCATAATCCCGCGGAAACTAACCTTTCGTCCCTGCATGCGGGCGGAGGTTTATTTTTATTTGAATTCCTTTTAAGAGGGTGAACGTATGAATTTCCAAGAGCTGATTCTCAATCTCCAATCCTATTGGGGCAAGCAAGGCTGCATTATCTATCAACCGTATGACATGGAGGTGGGAGCAGGCACCATGGCTCCGGCTACGTTTCTAAAGGCTCTCGGGCCGGAACCCTGGAATGTGGCATATGTTCAGCCGTGCCGGCGCCCCACAGACGGCAGGTATGGCGAGAATCCAAACCGGGTACAGCATTATTACCAGTTTCAAGTACTCCTCAAACCGTCTCCCGACAATGTCCAGGACATCTATCTGGACAGCCTTGAAGCCCTTGGGATTTGCCTGGCTAATCATGACGTCCGGTTTGTGGAGGATGACTGGGAGTCTCCAACTCTGGGCGCATGGGGGTTGGGTTGGGAAGTTTGGCTTGACGGGATGGAAATCACCCAGTTTACATATTTTCAACAGGTTGGCAGTATCGATGTGAAACCGGTATGTGCAGAAATCACTTATGGCTTGGAAAGGCTGGCTATGTTCATCCAGGGTGTGGACAGCATATTTGATCTGGAGTGGGTCGATGGTGTGACATACGGAGATGTATTCCACCAAAATGAGGTGGAATATTCCAAGTACAACTTCGATCATTCCGATGCCAGAGGGTTGTTTGCCCTGTTTGAAATGTACGAAAGTGAAGCCAAACGATTAATTGATCTGGGGTTGGTGCTTCCCGGGTATGACTATGTGCTCAAATGCTCCCATACATTTAACCTGCTGGATGCCGGGAATGCGATCAGTGTCACTGAGAGGACAGGATATATCGCCAGAGTCCGGGCGCTGGCACGCCAGGCAGCACAAGCATATCTTGCTGAACGGGAGCGGCTTGGTTTTCCGATGCTGAAACGTGAGGTGAAGCAATCATGAAGTTACTTCTGGAAATCGGGATGGAAGAATTGCCCGCAAGGTTTATTAATCCAGCCGTCACTCAGCTGGAAGAGAGTTTGCAGGCTAAATTGACTGAATACCGGATTGAGTTTGAAGGCACCAAAACATACAGCACACCAAGGCGCCTGGCAGTTGTTGTTCAGGGAATTGCTGCCAAACAAACGGATCTAACTTTGGAAGTCAAGGGGCCACCCCATAATATTGCCTATGCCGAAGGAGTGCCCACAAAGGCAGCGGAAGGCTTTGCCCGTTCCCAGGGAGTGGATGTCCAGGATTTGATTGTCAAAACAGTGGATGATGCTCAGTATGTCTTTGCCGTTAAGTATGAGCAAGGCCGTCCGGTTAAAGAGGTGTTGGCAGCAATGCTGCCGGAGCTGATCGCTTCGATGTCCTATCCGAAGAACATGCGCTGGGGCAATTATGAATTGAAGGCAGCCCGGCCGCTGCGCTGGGTGGTGGCTCTGCTGGATGAGCAAGTGGTTTCATTTACATTGGAAAATATTACGTCCGGCAATACTTCCTACGGGCACCGTCAATTGGCCAAGGGCGAAGTAGTGATCTCCAATCCAGAAACTTATCTCGATACCCTCAGACAAGCTTATGTAATTGCCGATCACCGTCTGCGCCGGCTGATGATCGAAGAGCAGCTAGCTCGTTTGGCAGCCAAAATGAATGGCGCAGTACCTGAAGATCAGAGTTTGCTGGATGAAGTAACTAACCTCGTGGAATACCCCACTGCCTTTGCAGGCAGTTTTCCTGAGGAGTTTTTGAGCATCCCGGCAGAAGTGCTGGTCACAACCATGAAGGAACATCAGCGTTACTTTCCAGTGTTTGATCATGAAAAGAATCTGCTGCCCAGATTTATCGGAGTGCGTAACGGCGCCGACAATCACTTGGATGTGGTTGCAGCAAACAATGCAAAAGTCTTAAAAGCCCGTTTGGCTGATGCCAAGTTCTTTTTTGAAGAGGACTGCAGGCAGCCGTTGGAAAGTTATGTGGAACGCCTGAAAATGGTTGTCTTCCAAGATGGTTTGGGAACTGTTTACGACAAGGTCGAGCGCCTGGAGGCGACTAGTGAGGCGATATGCCGGCTGCTCGGTAACGAAAGCGAACTGGAGCTCGTGAAGAGGACAGCAAGGCTCGCCAAGGCGGATCTGGTTACAAGCATGGTTTATGAGTTTCCCGAACTGCAGGGGATTATGGGCGGTAAGTATGCACTGATTAGTGGCGAGGATCCACTGGTGGCAGTGGGAATTGAGGAACACTACCGGCCTCGGTTTGCCCAGGATGAGCTGCCCAAGACAATTCCCGGGTTGGTTGTCAGCCTGGCTGACAAACTGGATACACTGGCCGGATATTTCGGCTTGGGCAAAACCCCGACCAGCTCACAGGATCCGTTTGCCCTGCGCAGGCAGGCGTTAGGCATTGTCCAGATGCTTCTGGCTTATAATATCGATATTGATCTTCACGAACTTTTGCAAACTGCTTTGGCGGCTTACGGCGGGCAGTTTGCCGAAAAGGCTCAAGCCATTCTTGATGCATTGACCCTGTTTTTCGCTGGCCGGGTCCGAGTCAACCTGCTGGACCAAGGTTACAGCTACGACACAATTGACGCTGTTCTTGCCCTTGGCCTGCGGAGTCTGCCTCAATTGAAGGCCAAGATTGTGGCCCTTGATCAGTTTCGCGAGCATGATCAGTTTGCCGATTTCTATATTGCTTTTGAACGCTGCAGCCGCATCACAGCTAAGAATGGGGAGTCTAGTGTCAATCCCGAGCTTTTCTCCCAAGCGGAGCAGTCCTTTGCAGAGGGAGTGGCTGCAGTCGCAGCAGGATTCCGTAAGAAATTCGAGTCCCAGGCCTACCTGGAGAGTTTGCAGATGTTGGCCCGGCTTAGGCAGCCGGTGGATGTTTTCTTTGATACAGTGATGATCATGGACCCTGACCCTCAGATCCGGGCAAACCGCTTGGGGCTGCTGCGGCAGGTTGTAGACTTGTATCGCCAATATGCCGATTTTAGCTTGATTGTTACCAAACTGTGAAATGTATGTTGCACGGAAGGATTCTTCCACATTTTACCGAATAATAGACTCGGTGTGCGCCAAGCAGAGTTGAGGCTTCTGCTTGAATCTTGACTATAGAATCAGTTGAAGGAGGAATAACAGCTATGTCAACCAAAAAATGGGTGTACTTTTTTGGTAATGGTAAAACTGACGGCCAGGCTGGAAACAAGATTTTGGTAGGTGGCAAAGGGGCAAACCTTGCTGAAATGGTCGAGCTGGGAATACCTGTTCCGGCTGGCTTCACTATTACTACCGAAGCATGTATAGAGTTTTATAACAATGATCAAAAGTGGCCGGCAGGTTTAGAAGAACAGGTCGTGGAGAACCTGGCCAAGATTGAAGAGGCAATGGGTGCCAAGTTCGGCGATCCCAAGAATCCCTTGCTGGTTTCAGTCCGTTCCGGAGCCCGTGTTTCCATGCCGGGCATGATGGATACGGTGCTTAACCTTGGTTTAAATGATGAAACAGTCCAGGGCTTGATTGCCAAATCTGGCAACCCGCGGTTTGGATGGGACTCCTTTCGGCGCTTCATTCAGATGTACGGCGATGTGGTCATGGGTGTGGAGCACGACAAGTTCGAAGAAGCGCTGCAGGCAGCCAAAACCGCAAAAGGAGTACATGATGATACTGACCTGACGGCTGAAGATCTTCAGGAACTGGTCAGCAAATATAAGGCTATTGTCCTGAAGGAAGCAGGCCGGTTGTTCCCAAATGATCCAATGGAGCAGCTGAGAGGCGCAATTGATGCTGTGTTCTCGTCGTGGAACAATCCCCGGGCGATTCGGTACCGCGAGCTGAATGACATTCCGGGTGATTGGGGCACAGCTGTCAACGTGCAGACTATGGTGTTTGGGAACATGGGTGATAATTCCGGTACAGGTGTAGCATTTACCCGCAATCCCTCAACCGGTGAAAACGTATTCTATGGAGAATACTTGATGAATGCTCAAGGTGAGGACGTAGTTGCTGGTATCCGCACTCCTAACCCAATTAAACAGTTGGCGGAATCCAAACCTGAGATTTATCAGGAATTGGTGTCCATCTACAAGAAACTGGAACAGCATTATCGCGATATGCAGGACATTGAGTTCACCATCCAGGAAGATAAGCTTTACATGCTCCAGACCCGTGTGGGCAAACGTACCGCTCAAGCTGCAGTAAGAATTGCTGTTGAAATGGTGGAGGAGGGCTTGATCGATAAGAAAGATGCGCTGCTGCGGATCGATCCTCAACAGCTGGATCAACTGCTGCACAAACGCATTGATCCCGATGCCAAGCTCGATGTGATTGCCAAAGGTTTGCCTGCTTCACCAGGTGCAGCCATCGGCCGGATCGTCTTTACCGCACACGAGGCAGAAGCTTGGAAAGAACGGGGAGAGCAGGTCATTCTTGTACGTACCGAGACCTCTCCGGAAGATATCGGTGGCATGGATGCTGCTGAAGGTATCCTCACATCCCGCGGCGGTATGACCTCGCACGCAGCTGTTGTTGCCCGGGGTATGGGCAAATGCTGTGTAGCCGGATGTGGCGATGCCAGGATTGATGAGAAGAAGAAGATCGTCAACATCAACGGCCATGTCTTGAAAGAAGGCGACTGGATTACCTTGAATGGTTCCACCGGTGAGGTAATCTTGGGCAAGACTAAACTAATCGATCCTGAACTGACAGGTAACTTTGGTACTCTCATGGCATGGGCCGATGAATACAGAGCTTTGGGAATCCGCACCAATGCCGACACTCCTCATGATGCTCAGGTAGCCCGGGAATTTGGTGCCGAGGGTATTGGCTTGTGCCGCACTGAGCATATGTTCTTTGAAGGTGACCGGATCAAGGCAGTACGTCAAATGATTCTGGCAAAAGATCAAGCTGGCAGAGAGGCAGCGTTAGCGAAATTACTGCCGTACCAGAAGAGCGACTTTGTAGGCATTTTCAAAGAAATGCAGGGACTGCCGGTGACTATTCGCTTGCTTGATCCACCACTGCATGAATTCTTACCGACTGAGCCAGAAGCAATCAGTGAACTCGCAAATGAGATGGGTGTCAGCATTGATGAACTGAACCAGACTGTTAACAGCCTGAAAGAGTTGAACCCAATGCTTGGCCATCGCGGCTGCCGGTTAGGCGTGACCTATCCGGAGATTTATGCCATGCAGGCCAGAGCCATCTTTGAAGCTGCGGCTGAATTGATCAAGGCTGGTCAAAAGGTAATTCCTGAGATCATGATTCCACTGGTCGGTGCGGTCCAGGAGCTCAAGCTGATGAAGGATGTCTGCATTGAGGTAGCCAAGGAAGTTGAGGAAGAGTACGGTGTCACCCTTCAGTATTCCATTGGCACAATGCTTGAACTGCCGCGGGCAGCAGTAACTGCCGATCAGATTGCTCGAGAGGCCGAATTTTTCTCGTTTGGTACCAACGACCTAACTCAGATGACATTCGGCTTCAGCCGTGACGACGTAGCTCACTTCCTCCCGATTTATGTGGAGAAGGGCATTCTGGAAAAGGATCCATTCCAAACCCTCGACCAAGTAGGTGTCGGATCATTGGTTGAGATTGGGGTTCAAAAAGGCCGTGAAACCGATCCCAATTTGAAACTGGGTGTTTGCGGCGAACATGGCGGGGATCCGGCTTCGATTGATTTCTTCCACCAGGTTGGCCTCAACTATGTCAGCTGCTCGCCGTTCCGGGTGCCAATTGCCCGCTTAGCGGCAGCTCAAGCCAACATCCGCAATCCGCGGTAGGTTTTGTCAGAAGACTCATCACGGGGGAAGGAATCTTCCCCCGTTTTGGTGAACCCATACAGTAATCGTATGGGTATTTATTATTGTTAGCAAAAAGTGGGAGTGATGGAATGCAGCTGCGCTTGGAATATGAAAAACGCGAGAGGGAGATGCTGTCACAAGCGGCAACCCTGGCCAGCGCCAGTGCCGGTAGGCAGTATCCCGAGCCGGAGTGCGAAGTGCGGACAGCTTTTCAACGCGATCGGGATCGGATCATTCATTCCAAGAGTTTTCGGCGGCTGAAATCAAAAACGCAGGTTTTCATTGCTCCAGAAGGAGATCATTATCGAACCAGGTTGACCCATACATTGGAAGTAGCTCAGATTGGCCGCACTGTTGCCCGTGCTTTGGCACTGAATGAAGATTTGGTGGAGGCCATTGCCCTGGGGCATGATTTGGGGCATACTCCTTTTGGCCATGCAGGCGAGACTATTTTGCAGGAACTGACCGGCCACTTTCGCCACAATGAACAGAGTCTGCGGGTGGTAGACCTGTTGGAACGCCATAAACCGGATTTCCCGGGCCTGAACCTGACATTTGAGGTTAGGGATGGCATTTTATGTCATACAGGCGCCGAGATGCCGAAGACACTGGAAGGCCGGGTTGTTCGCGTCTGTGATCGAGTTGCTTATATAAACCATGATATTGACGATGCGATTCGCGCCGGGTTGATCACAGAGGGCGATCTGCCTGCCAAAGCAGTGGGTATATTGGGTTCCACCCGGTCGCAGCGGATCGATACCATGGTTAAAGATTTAATTTACTGCAGTAAGGGCAACACTAAGATTTGTATGAGCGATGAAGTCCAAGAAGCCACAGACATGCTGCGCAAATTTCTCTTTGAAAATGTCTACATCGGGTCAGCAGCCAAAACAGAAGAAACCAAAGTTGAGATGCTGTTGAGAATGCTCTACCGTTATTATCTGGAACATCCCAAGGAGCTGATGGAGCGGTTGGGGCTGGCTCAGGCGCCTGAAGGGTTGCCGCGGTCAATAGCGGATTATATTGCCGGCATGACCGACAGTTATGCTATTGGTGAGTTTAGGAGGTTGTTTTTGCCGCAGGGGTGGTCGCTCGATTAGTGAGGTGATAATGTGCCCCAGTTTGGCCAGGAGTTTATTGAGAAAGTGCGCACTGCGGTGGACATCGTGGAGATTATCGGCAAGGATGTGAAACTGACTCAAAGGGGACGCAACTTCGTAGGCCTCTGCCCATTTCATGATGAAAAGACGCCATCCTTCACCGTCAGCCGCAGCAATCAATTATACTATTGTTTTGGGTGCGGCAGTGGCGGCGACGTATACAACTACTTGGTCAATTCCCGGCAGATGACTTTCCCCGAGGCTGTGGCCGCCTTGGCGGAGCATGCCGGCCTGGAGCCTCCCAGGATTTCGCCGCAGCAGAGCGAACGGGGCGTAAAAGCCCAGCAAATGTATGAGCTCAACCGTTTGGCTGCCGTATACTATTACCGGATGCTCCGGTCTGATATTGGGCAGGAAGCCCGCAGTTACCTGGTGCAAAGAGGGATTGGCCATGAGTTGGCCAAACAGTTCTATTTGGGTTTTGCGCCGGATGCCTGGGATGGCTTGGTTAGCTTTCTTGAGGCCAATACAGAGTTACCGCTTGAACTGGCGGAGGAAGCAGGATTGATTATCAAAGGCCAGCGCGGTTACTATGATCGTTTCCGCAGCCGGATCATTTTTCCAATTTGCGATCTTAACAAACGTTTCGTCGGATTTGGCGGCAGGATCATTGGATCAGGTGAACCGAAATACCTAAACACTCCGGAAACCTTGATTTTCCACAAAGGCCGGAACCTGTACGGCCTAAACTGGTCCAAAGGCAGTATCAAGCAGCGCAACTGCCTCGTTCTGGTTGAGGGTTACACTGATTATATCAGCCTTTACGCCAAAGGAGTCACCAATGTTGCCGCCAGCCTCGGGACAGCTTTTACTGAACATCACGCCAGATTAATCTCGCGTTTGACCAAAAATGTGGTTATCGCCTTCGACAGTGACCTGGCCGGTGTCAAGGCTACGCAGCGTGGATTGAATATCCTGGTGGACGCGGGGTTGAATGTCAGGGTTGCTGTTGTGCCCGAGGGATCGGATCCCGACTCGTTTGCCCGCAGCCGCGGGACCGGGGAAGTCATGGAATGGGTGGAACAGGCCGATCCTTATTTGGTGTACCAGATTAAAACGATTGCATCTCAGCATGACATTAATTCACCAGAAGGAAAAGTAAACGCGGCAAAAGAAATTATTAATATACTGAGGCAGGTTGATAGTATAATAGAACGAGTTGAATACAGTAAATATGTTGCCGAGCTATTGTCAATTGACCAAGCGGTGATCAATGCAGAGTTAAACCGGGCCGCCAACAGGATTGGCTCGCGGGAAAAATTGGGCAGGGATGGTAGAAACTCACATATTGCACCGAAAAATAGATATACTATTAAAGATTTGCGCGGCGGCACCACCGGCCAAACAGATCCATCAAGCTCTGAACAGGCAATGGCTGTTGAAACCAGTGTGATGCAGATCTTGATGGCAGATCCCGATCTCATCGGTGAAATGCTGGCCATCGGCCTTGATGCCGAAAGCTTTTCCAATCCAGATTATAAGCATTTATTTTCCTTGTTGTTGTCAGATGCTTGGGATAAGCAGGGCGAGGCTGTCGCCGACCTGCTGCTGAGCCTGCCGGAACCTTCCGGCAGCTGGACTGATTATGTTCAGCTGCTGCAGGAAGCAGTTTGGTTTCGCAGTTTGAACTCTATGGAGGAAAAACTGGCTTTGGTGGAGAATCATAGGGAATCAGATGTTTTGCTCCAATTTTGTCACTTGGTAAAGCACTATTCCAGGCTGCGGAAGGACATCTTTCGCGCCAGGCGTCAATAGTTCAGGCTCACTGTCTTCACAGGAAGGGGGGAACGAGAATGGTAAACAAGGATGTATTGAATGTGGCGCATGTTCAAGAACTGATCGATCGCGGGAAGAAACAAGGTTTGATTTCTTACCGCGAGATCATGGATGCACTGCAGGATGTGGACTTGTCTCCGGAACAAATCGACGAAATATACGAGAGCTTCGCTGAATTGGGAGTGGATATTATTCCTGAAACCGGCGATGGTGATGCAATGGAGGAAGATGGTGAAATCGATCACCATGAGGAAGAACTTGATTTGTCTGTTCCCGATAGTGTGGGCCTGGATGATCCGGTCAGGATGTATCTTAAGGAGATTGGCCGCGTTCCGCTGCTCACAGCGGAGCAGGAAATGGAGTATGCCAAAAGCATCGAACAAGGCGATGAAGAAGCTAAGCGTTTATTGGCCGAAGCCAATTTGCGATTGGTTGTCAGCATCGCCAAGAGGTATGTGGGAAGGGGAATGCTGTTCCTGGATTTGATTCAGGAAGGGAATCTAGGCTTGATCAAAGCGGTGGAGAAGTTTGATTACCGCAAGGGCTTTAAGTTCAGCACTTATGCTACTTGGTGGATTCGCCAGGCGATTACCCGGGCGATTGCTGATCAAGCGCGGACCATCCGCATTCCAGTGCATATGGTGGAAACCATCAACAAGCTGATTCGTGTTTCGCGCCAGCTGCTCCAGGAGTTGGGGCGCGAACCTACTCCGGAGGAAATCGCCGCGGAAATGGATCTTCCGGTGGAACGGGTTAGGGAGATCATGAAGATTGCCCAGGAGCCTGTTTCATTGGAGACTCCAATTGGCGAAGAAGAGGACAGTCATTTGGGTGATTTTATTGAAGACCAGGATGCTCCTGCCCCGGCAGAGGCAGCCAGTTTCACCATGCTCCGGGAGCAATTGAGCGAAGTCTTGGAATCGCTGACACCAAGAGAGCAAAAGGTGCTGCGCTTGAGGTTTGGCCTGGATGACGGCCGCCCCAGGACATTGGAAGAAGTGGGGCAGGTGTTTGGCGTAACCCGGGAACGGATTCGGCAAATTGAGGCTAAAGCGCTGCGTAAACTGAGGCATCCCAGCCGCAGCAAGAAGCTGAAGGATTTTCTCAGCCAGTAGTGAGGTTTGTTGACAGCAGCCACATCTGGTTGTATAATACATAGGTGACCTTGGACCCCTAGCTCAGCGGTTAGAGCAGCAGACTCATAATCTGTTGGTCCTGGGTTCAAGTCCCAGGGGGTCCACCATTATAGCTTGTTGCACACACCACTGAAAGGTGGTGTTTTTTTTATGAAAAATTTATGGGTTTCTTTTCCAGATTAAAAGGATTTTGCCAATGCATAGAGAATAATAAGTTGATCATCATTGGATTGCAAGCATGTTTTTAACATTTTCAGTAAAAAATTGGTGTTTTTGAGAAGGTATTCCATAAATAATGTAGAATATATTAGGCGTATGCCCTGTACTGCGTGCATTTTCAGCCGTTGCGGGGGCGACTGCCGAGGTTTATGGTTGCTGTTTGCCGGATATCTTGGCGGCCGTACTGGCAAGTGGACTGTGGTGAGGTTGTAGGAACCGTCACAGTTCGCGGCGATCCAATGCGTTTCTCCATTGATTGAAGTACGAAACATGGTAAAGTACGGCTCTATTGGAGAAAGGCAGGTGCATGCAGATGATATTCATAGCGAATATCTACGGGGATGAATATAATATGCTATGCACTGCCTGTGCATAACCAAAGGGGGGTTGGAAGAGAAGAAGCGATCGCTTTCAATCTATTTGCCGTAAACGGAGTTTGGTGAAAATATTAGAACAAAGGAGTAGGATGATGAGAAAGATTTCTAAGCTGACACTCTTGACAGCACTTTTGGTGTTGGCATTGAGTACAGCAGCGTTCGCTGCAAGCGGTGTCGAGTATAAATCGGCAGACTGGGCATTCGGCGACAAGAAAGATGTATGGGGTCTGGTGTATCTACTGGAGTACGATGAAGAAGGCAAGTTTGAAAAGGAAGGCCATTTAATGCCGTTCTTCAAGATCTACGATGAAGGCACTGAGAGCGCGAAGAAACCAGCCAGGTGGCACATCACCTTTACAGGGCCTTATATCCAGGATGGACGCAGTCTGACCACAAAGTTCGGCATTCGCCTCGGCGTGAACTTCTCGCCTTACATTGCCAAGTTTGACAGCAAAAACAAGGTCTTGGGCTTGACTCTTGACACCTTCCATTACAGCCTTGGCCCGGTCGACCTGGCAGTCAAGTTTGCCTGGATGTTCCCGCATGTATGGCCCGGCGGAACATGGGGTGCCCCTGGCGGCTATACAAGTGCCCCCGGTCCGAGAGCAAACGACATTTTGGTTGACGTAGCTGCGAAGATAGATGTGTTGAAGCTGGATCTGGCACTGAACCGCTACTCGGTTCCGCAGCCGGAGGATGCTGAAACACTATACAACTACTATCACAACGTAGCTGTGGAAGCCGAACTTGCAGATGTTGTTCCCGGCCTGAAGTTGAACGGTGTCTATGCTTTCTATCAACAAGACAAAGACTGGTTGTATGAAGTAAAAGGCGAGTACAAGGTTTCCGATTCGCTGAAAGTTTGGGCTGGCCACCGCAACAGCAAGTTCTGGGCTGATTATGAGGCCGAAGAAGAGGGCAACTGGAAGAAGGTTTCCGTGACAGGTGGCCCAGATACTCACAAAGAGCAGGCCTATGTTGGCGAAGGCAAACCCATCGACGAACTCTGGAAGCGCAATAACAGCATTGATGTTGGCCTGGAATACAGCTTCGATCTCGATCCCGTGACCGGAAAACTGACCACTTCGTATGATACCACCAATAAGAAGCATCGCGAGGACTTTGATGATGTCATCGCAGTAGGTCTTGATGCAGAGGCTTTTGATTTCACACTGAATCAGCAGTTGAATGTGGTTATAGCCGACGATAAAACCACAGATGGCGCACGGCAAGTTTCACCTTACGAAGACACAAGTAAGCCGCGCATCGACTACGCTCTGGACTTCTACACACCGGAGTACGCCCTGCCGGTCGGCTTTGCAGATGCCTTCGTCAAGGGTATTGTCAACTTCGACTGGGATCGGAACTTCGCTGCGGAAAGCCGCTACCATCTGATCGGCGCCGTTGAAGTAGGCTTCAAAGCCGACATCTGGCGCTTGCCGGGAGTCTATCTTGGCGGTAAATTCGCGTATGATATGCCGAGCGATAAGGAGAAAATCGAGAATCCGTTCAAGTTTGCTGTGGTCGCCAAGTACGACGCACCGAACAAGGTCGGGTTCAGGCTCGAGTACCTCAGCTCCAAGGACTACAAGAATACCGGTAAGTTCGTGCGCGACCAAGCAATCAATGATCGCTACAACGACATCCGCTACTATGACAACAGCAAATTCCACGGCATTCGTCTGTCGATCAACTTCCCTCTAAACTAACAGGGTTTTAGATGGAATCAAAGCGGGATAATTAGTTCGCTAATTATCCCGCTTTTTTCATGCCTGTCACAGGAAGAACGGTATCGGATGGGGAAGTATATCCGTAATTGGGATTCTCACACAAAGGAGTCGATTAGATTGACATGGCTTAAGAAATATGCTTCCCTCTGGTACCTCGTGATTGGTTTTGCCTTTTCTTGGGCTTTTTTCTTGCCCTACGTATATGTTGAGAACGTATGGGAGCCCAGGTTTTTTGTGATTGCCAGAATCCTGGCGAGTTTTGGGCCGGCGCTGGCAGCACTGCTTTTGACAGGGTACATTGAAGGCAGGAGCGGCGTCAAACGGATCCTTGCCGATGTTTTGTCTGTTTCCCGCAATCGCAAGTGGATTGCAGCCGCATTTGGCTTAGCTGGATTGGCTGTTCTGATCCCTCTTGCTGTTCTTGTCTACATACACAAGGTCTCATTGGCAAGAGTTACTGTACAGAGACTCCTGTTCTTGATCCCAAATTTCTTCTTGAACCTGCTGTTTTTCGGTTCTGCAGCCGATGAGATCGGCTGGAGGGGTTTTCTTCTACCCAAACTGCAGCAAACAAGATCTGCCGTTTCAGCCAGTGTGTTCATCGGCCTTTTGTGGGGATTGTGGCAGCTGCCCACTTATTACTTTGCCGGTCTGGTAGAATCAAACCTGTCGCCTGTCTGGCTTTTTCTTGAAACTACCGCATTGTCCATCATCCTGACATGGATCTTCAATTCCAGCCGGAGCCTGGTTGGCGCCATAGTCTTCAACGGAGTGTTCCGTACTCTAACCCAGTTCTTCCTCCCATTTGCGGAAGTTACCGGCAATGAGCTTGTTTTTCAACAGCTGTATACAGGCGTACTGGTAAACATGGCGTTAATTGTCCTGTTATTCTGCGGTGGAAAGACTTTGGTTTTCAGTTACCGGCCACCGAAAAGCGGAGGAAGCTGAACTTACTGATAGGAGTGATCGAATGAAATCTGACATTCAAATTGCTCAAGAAACCGAACTGAGACCGATTGTTGATGTGGCTTCAGGAATCGGTATCCAGCCGCAGGACTTACACCTGTACGGGCCCTACAAGGCAAAAGTATCGCTGGCGTTAATGGAGAAGCTCAAAAGCCGCCCTGACGGGAAACTTGTCTTGGTTACAGCCATCACTCCTACTCCAGCCGGAGAAGGGAAGACCACCACAACCGTGGGGCTCGGGGATGCAATGCAGCGCCTGGGTAAAAAGGTGGTAATTGCCCTACGGGAGCCTTCCATGGGGCCTGTGTTCGGGATCAAGGGCGGAGCCGCCGGCGGCGGTTACGCTCAAGTCGTGCCCATGGAAGACATCAATCTGCATTTCACTGGTGATATGCATGCCATCGGCGCTGCCAATAACCTGCTCGCTGCCATGCTGGACAATCATATCCACCAAGGCAATGAGTTGGGAATTGATTCCCGGCGGGTTGTCTGGAAACGGGCTATCGATATGAACGATCGCCAACTTCGCTATGTAGTGAGCGGGTTAAACGGCCGCAGCAATGGAGTGCCAAGGGAAGACGGCTTCGACATTACGGTTGCCTCGGAAATCATGGCCATCCTGTGCCTGGCCGAGGATATCATTGACTTGAAAAACAGGCTGAGCAAGGTGATTGTGGCCTATACTCACGAAAACAAACCTGTTACTGCAGGTGATCTCAAGGCGCACGGAGCCATGGCTGCCATTTTGAAAGACGCCCTCAATCCGAATCTGGTCCAAACCTTGGAACATACCCCGGCTTTTGTCCATGGAGGTCCGTTTGCCAATATCGCCCACGGATGCAACAGTTTGGTGGCCACTAAGATGGCTCTGAAGCTAGGAGATTATGTGATCACAGAAGCGGGCTTTGGTGCCGATTTGGGCGCCGAGAAGTTCCTCGACATCAAGTGCAGGTTTGGAGGCTTGAATCCTGCCGCTGTGGTAATTGTAGCGTCTATCAGGGCCCTGAAGCTCCATGGGGGGGCGATGCTTGACAGTCTTGATGTGGAGAATCTGGAGGCTTTGGAAAAAGGGATGCCCAATTTGTTGAAGCATCTTGAGAATATTACGGACAAGTTCGGTTTGCCGGCAGTTGTTGCCGTTAATCGTTTCCCCCTTGATACCAAAGCGGAGATTGCATTGGTAACTGACAAATGCCGCGAACTTGGAGTTAACGTAGCTTTGTCTGATGTGTGGGCACAAGGGGGAGCCGGAGGCATTGATTTGGCCAAAGCGGTACTGGCACTATGCGATCAACCTCAGCCAGTTTTGCGCTATCTTTACCAGGATGAAGATTCCTTGGAAGATAAAATTGTAAGAATAGCCACGGAGATCTATGGTGCCGATGGAGTGGAATTCCTGCCTGAGGCCAAAAGGGAGTTAAGGCGGTACAGGCGCTTGAGGTTTCAACGCCTGCCTGTCTGCATGGCCAAGACGCAATACTCTCTTTCTGATGATCCCAAGCGGCTTGGCCGACCGCAGAACTTCAAGATTACGGTGCGCAGTGTCAGAATCTCTGCAGGAGCCGGCTTTGTCGTGGCACTGACTGGTGACATCATGACCATGCCGGGATTGCCGAAAAAGCCGGCTGCTGAAACAATCGATGTTGATGGGTCAGGGAGAATCAGCGGCTTGTTTTAACACTTGAGACAATTGCGGATCCCAGTTGCTTCGACAAATGGGATCTTTTTTTAATTATTCTTAACGATAATCTTACTACAATATAACGATAGAAATGCACAAAAATAACGTTATGATTGTTGATTTTCTTGCGTAATAAGTCTATAATTGATATGAAATATCTACCGGGGGAGGTGTGGTATGGGCAAAAAGGGTAGAGTTACCATCAGCCAAATTGCCGAGTTGTTGGATGTATCGTCGATTACGGTAAGTAGAGCTCTGGCTAACCAACCAGGTGTCAGTGATGAATTAAGGCAAACGATCATTGCCAAAGCGAAAGAGTTGGGTTACAAAAAATGCCGGTCTTGCCTTAAGGCAAGCATTTTGCTTTTGATTCGCCATCGATACACTGCCGATCACAGCAATTTCAGCCAGCTGGTGGAAGGTGTTCAGGCCAATGTCCAGCAAAAGGGCGGTGAACTTGCAATCGAATTTGTTGATGCTGAAAAGCAACAGCAGCTGGCCTTGCCGAACAGTTTGACAAAAGGGCAGAGATTTGATGGTGTTATCCTACTTGGCAAGTTTGAAGACGAGTATGCCCGGAGGGTGCAGCAGGCTGCGGCAGATCTTGTGATCATCAACGGCGGTGGTGACACTTTAAACTGCAGCTACATTTACTTCAATTACAGGCGGATTGGATACTTGGCCGTGGAGTATCTGGTTAAGAAAGGCCATACCAGAATTGGCTTTGTGGGGTCGGATCAATCCCACAGCCGTGAAATGAAATACTACGGTATGTTGAGCGCTTTGGCAAAGCATGGATTAGCGGTTGATGACCGCTGGGTCCTTAACAGCAAGGAGGATCTTAAGGCACGTTTGGAGGGTTGGGCTAGGAACAAAGAGCTGCCTACCGCGTTCATCTGCCAGTCTGACCGTATTGCCCTCAAACTTGTGAAAACACTTCATGAGTGCCAGATTACGGTACCGGATCAGGTATCGGTGATCGGCAGCGGTAATTCAGAGATGTCCGCAATTTCCATTCCCGGATTGACAACGTTCGAAACCAATATTCCCACAGTATGCGAACTGGCGGTGAATACACTATGGGAACAGATCAGCGGTAAGGCTCAAGCCGGCCGCACTGTTTATGTGAATGCAGAGTTAGTAGAACGTGATTCAGTACGAGATCTATCAGTCAAGGAGGCCTATGCAGAATGCACCTTAGACGACTATTAACCTATTCCCGCAGGTATCTCGGCTTAAATGCGATCGGTTCAATCTTGTCAATTGCCGCAGTGATTGCCGGGCTCTACATTCCGGTTGCCACCAAGGAACTGGTTGACCGGGTCCTCGTTGCCGGAGAGTTTGATGCAATCGGTACATTGACTGTAATCTTGGCCAGTCTCACTGTTGTGCGGATTGCCTTTGAGTATCTGCGCAGTTATATTTTTGAATACACATCGCAAAAGGTTCTTTATGATTTTCGAAGAGACTTGTACCGTAAGTTGTTAAGCCAGTCATTTGGATATTATGACAAAGTGAGAACCGGCGAACTGATGAACCGGCTGGTTGGTGATTTACAGGCTGTGCGCCATTTGCTCAGTTCTTTTTATATTCAAGTGTTTGAGGGGTTGTTCCAAATCGTGACAACCCTGGCAATGATGATTTCCTTAAACGGCACCATGACCTTGGCTCTGGTGGTGATTGTCCCAGTTACATATTTTACGATGCGGGCTATGTCAGTGCGCTTGGGGCCGGCATACCGCCAGGTGCGGATAGCTTTTGAGAACTTGAGTTCAACCGTGCAGGAAAACCTGACGGGAATCCGGGTTGTAAAGGCCTTTGGGCGTGAAGAATTTGAGAAAGACAAATTTGATCAAGTTGCGACCAAATGGAATGAAAACAATATCCAAGCTGCCGAGATTCGTTCAGTGTTTATCCCGGTCCGCAGACTGATCAGCGGATTGAGCACCGTGATCATTCTCTTGTTGGGAGGGTACCTGGTGATCCAGGAGCAGATAACCCTTGGTGCTTTGGTTGCTTTCAATGCTTATGTAGCCATGCTCACAGTGCCGATTAACAATGCTTCTCAGTTGGTGAATCAATGGGAGAATGCCAAGGCTTCACTGGAAAAAATCTTTGAATTGATGGACCAGGAAATCGCTCTGGCCAACAGAACTGATGCTCTTCCCATGGAAAACCCCGGCGGCGGGATCGTATTCAAAAATGTCTATTTCAGCTATGGTGAGCAGATGGTCCTAAAGGATATCTCCTTTGCAGTCAAACCGGGTACCACCACAGCCATCATGGGCAGTACTGGTTCGGGAAAAACAACCGTGCTCAATTTAATCGCCCGTTTTTATGACTGTACAGGCGGCGAAGTGCTGATTGACGGCGTTAATGTGCAGGATTATGATTACAACCAGCTGCGCAAACATATTGGCATAGTCTTTCAGGAGACATTCCTGTTTTCCGACACCATCGCCAATAATATCGCTTTTGCCATCCCCAAAGCAAGCCGGGAGCAAATTGAACAGGCAGCCAGAATTGCCGGCGCTCACGAGTTTATCATGGAAATGCCTGACGGTTATGACACGATAATTGGCGAGCGGGGGATTGGCTTGTCAGGCGGGCAGCGTCAGCGGATTGCCATAGCCCGGGCGATCGTTTTCAACCCGAAGATCCTAATCTTGGATGATGCGACTTCCAGTGTGGATATGGAGACTGAGCACCAGATCCAACAGACTCTGAAGAAGATTATGCATGACCGGACTGTTGTGGTTGTCGCTCACCGGATCTCTTCCGTGAAGGATGCCGACCAGATTCTGGTATTGGATCACGGCCGGATCATAGAACGGGGCACCCATCAGCAGCTTATTGAACTTGGCGGCAGATATTGCCAGACGTTTATCGAACAGTACCGTGAATATAAGGACAAGGCAAGCAGTAAAGAATTGGCTTCAGGGAGGATTGGATAGTGCGGGCGAATTACAAGACTGATGAAAAAGACGTGAAAGCACTGGATGTTGGCCAGTTAAGGCGTTTGATGCGGTATTTAAAGCCATATCGGAGACAGCTGCTGATCACGATTTTGTTAATGTTTGCAGCGACAATCATCGACAACTTCAGTCCGTACATCGTGCAGTTGTCAGTGGATGAATTTATACCCGGCCGCAAAGTGGGGCTGTTGGTGATGGTTGCATTGGCCTATGGCATTGCTGTTGTTTTTGGCTATATCTTTGCCAGGCTGAAGATTCAGTTCGGCAACCGGATTGGGCAATATGTCCTGTATGATCTAAGGCGTGATTTGTTCAATCATATTCAAGGTTTATCCCTTAATTTTTTCGACAACAATTCTGCAGGCAAGATAATGGTGCGGGTCGTCAATGATGTGAATACGTTGAATCATCTGTTCAGCAACGGATTCGTCAACGTGATTTCGGAAGTATCGGTCTTGATTGTAATCGCTGTTGGAATGTTCATTATTCATGCCAAACTGGCTTTGGTTACGCTGGCATCGGCCCCGCTGTTCATGACTCTGCTGATTCTGACGCGCAATGAAATCAAGCGGCGCTGGCGGGAAATGCGCAAGAAAGTTGCCAACATGAATGCCTATCTCCACGAAAACATTACCGGCATGAAGGTAATTCAAGCCTTTGTGCGGCAAAACGAAAATGATCGCCTGTTTCACGAAGTGATCGGCGATGTTTTCCATTCGTGGATGCGGGCCATCCGGCTCAATGCTGCTTTTGGCCCTGCAGTTCACTTAGTTTCGATCATTGGTACGATTATCGTTTACTGGTATGGGTCAAAACTGTTAGCGATTGACGGGGTCACACCAGGTGTGGTAATCTCATTTTCGTTGTATCTCGAGCGTTTTTGGGCACCAGTGAGAATGCTGAGTAATTTCTACAACCAACTGCTGGTAGCTACGGCGTCATCAGAACGCATCTTCGAACTGCTGGATCAAAAACCGCAGATAGTCAATATTTCTGAGCAAAGACTGGAGCGGATGAAAGGAAAAGTGGAGTTCAAGGATGTCTATTTCCATTATGAACCGGAAAAGCCAGTGCTGCGCGGGATCAATTTTGTAGTCGAACCGGGAGAAACGATAGCTCTGGTGGGCCCGACAGGTTCAGGCAAATCTACGATTATCAACTTGTTGGCCAGGTTTTACGACCCGGTTCAAGGGCAGGTGTTGATCGATGATCGTGACATCAGGCATATGGACTTGGAGAGCCTTAGAACCAAAATTGGTGTGATGCTGCAGGACCCATTCATTTTCTCAGGCACAGTCATGGACAATATCCGCTACGGGAGACTGGATGCGACAGATCATGAAGTGATCGAGGTGGCCAAAGCGGTGTATGCCCATGATTTCATCGCAGAAATGGAAGCCGGCTATCAGACCATGGTTAATGAGCGGGGGTCTCGCTTGTCCATCGGCCAGCGGCAGCTGATCTGTTTTGCCAGGGTATTGCTGGCGAATCCTCGGATTTTGATTTTGGACGAAGCTACCTCCAGTGTGGATACCCATACCGAAATTCTGCTGCAGAAGGCCATTGACAAACTGCTTGAAGACCGTACGTCCTTTGTAATTGCCCATCGCTTGTCCACCATTCGCAATGCCGATCGGATCATGGTGATCGACAACGGCCGGATCGTGGAGGTTGGCACCCACGAACAATTAATGGAACAAAAAGGGCAATATTACCAGCTCTACACGGTCCAATATCAGTATTTGCATGCGGTTTGAGATGCCAATAACGGCACAGAGAAGGAAAACATAGATCGGGGGTCGAAGTATATACCGTATCAATACATGCTGCCATTGAATGATTGGGAATCAAAATCCATGCAGGCTGTCACATGATCCGTAGTCTGGCATATGATCTAAGATGGCGAGGAACAGGTGATATCATGTCAGTGTCGGCAGACACGTGCATCAGATTAATGGAAGCGATAGCACCTCCTGAGTATGCTTTAGCCTGGGACAATTCAGGCTTGCAGGTTGGTTCAAGGACTGCTGCAGTGGACAAAATCATGGTTGCGCTTACAGTAACGGAAAATGCTGCCGACAGAGCCATCGCAGATGGTATTGATCTGATAATTGCCCATCATCCGCTGATTTTTCGTCCGCTGCCATCTATCGATACTGATTTGCCGATTGGGCGGATCATCAAAAAGCTGCTGCAAAATGAGATTGTCGTCTATGCCTGCCATACAAACCTGGACAGAGCCCAATTTGGTTTAAACTATTGGTTGGCAGAGTCTCTGCAACTTCGCAGTCACAAGATTCTGGAACCTGAACCCAATCAGGAACTGGGTTTGGGCAGAATTGGATATCATGATCCGGTACCACTTCGTGATTTGGCAGCAAGGCTGAAGGAGAAGTGGCAGACTCAAGTAAGATATGTTGGAGAGCCGCACAAGCAATGCCGCAAAATAGCAGTTTGCGGCGGTTCTGGCAGTGATTTGATTCACACTGCCTGGTCGCAGCAGGCCGATGTCTTGATTACCGGTGATCTTGACTATCACACGGCATTGGATGCTGAAGCTCTAGGGCTTGCTGTGATTGATGCCGGCCATTTCGCAACAGAAAAGATCATGATTGGCAGAGTTGCCTCGTATTTGCGGACAAAACTGCCAACTGTAACCGTGGTTGAGCTATGGGAAGGGGAAGACCCGTTTAGATATTGAGTCCCAATCAAGGTGGTGAGGAATATGGCTCCACGCAAATGCACGATCTGCGGAAAACCTATTCCCAAGGAAAGGCTGCAAGCCTTGCCGCAGACTAAGCGATGTGTAGATTGTGCCCGAGAGAAGGGGTCAGATATCGTAGTGCGCAGGGCTGAGATTGGTATGGATGCAGATACGTATAAGGATCTGCTTGGAGCTACCCGCAGCTGAGGTTATGGGTTTGGTTGCGCATTAAGCAAATATGTGATATACTTTTTTGTGCCGTTAAGTGAATTAGATGATCGCGGGAATTTTCCCGAGGAAAGTCCGAGCTCCGCAGGGCAGGATGCTGGGTAACGCCCAGTGGGGGCAACCCCAAGGAAAGTGCCACAGAGACATACCGCCTGGAAAGGTAAGGGTGAAAAGGTGAGGTAAGAGCTCACCAGCGATTAGGCGACTAATTGGCTAGGTAAACCCCATCCGGAGCAAGGCCGAATAGGAGAGAAGGGATTGCCCGTTCCGCTGTACTCTCGGGTTGGCCGCATGAGGTATTAGGTAACTAATACCCTAGATAGATGATCATCCTCGACAGAACTCGGCTTATAGATTCACTTAGCAGGCCAAATGAGGCCGGAATGGCTTCGAATACGGAACTCTGATCCAGAATCAGAGTTTTTTTTATTTTTTTTGCATCAAAAAGAAGGAATCGCTGAATCGATACCGAATAATGTCAACAAGTGGTAGATAGTGGGAAAAAGTGGGGGAACAGCCAAAGAGGTGAAAGCTCATGTTTATGGGCGAGTATCAGCATTCATTGGATGTCAAGGGAAGACTGATCATTCCGGCCAAGTTCCGTGAAGAACTGGGTGATACTGGAGTTATGACACGGGGCTTGGATAACTGTCTTTTCCTGTTTCCCCAATCAGAATGGAGAATTCTGGAAGAGAAACTGAAAACCCTGCCGTTAACCAAGTCCACAGCCCGGCAATTTGTGCGGTTTTTCTTTTCCGGCGCCACCGAATGTGACTTGGACAAGCAGGGCAGAATGATTATACCCCAGAACCTGCGGGAGTACGCCGATATTGAGAAGGACGTGGTCGTGATTGGCGTTTCAAGCCGGGTGGAGATTTGGAGCCGGCAGAGTTGGGAAGAATATATGCAGCAAGCTGAAGAGTCTTATGAAGAGATTGCTGAAAACATCGTTGAGCTCGGCATTTAGGTTAAGGACTGAGGATGAACAAATGTGGAGTTTGCACATCAACCGGTATTGCTCAATGAGGTATTATGGGGGCTGAACCTCAAGTCCAACGGAATCTATGTGGACTGTACATTAGGGGGCGGAGGGCATAGCCTGGCCATATTGGAAGCGCAGCCTGATTGCCGTGTGATCGGGATCGACCGGGACCCCCAAGCATTCGATGCAGCAAGGCCCAGATTGGCTTGCTTTGGTGCCAGGGTTGAGCTTGTCCACGGCAATTTTCGCAACATAGATCAAATCCTCTCCAATCTGAATATCCATGCTGTTCACGGAATTATCATGGATATCGGCGTTTCCTCGCCGCAATTGGATCATGCCGAGCGCGGCTTTAGTTATCAGCATGATGCGCGCCTGGATATGCGTATGGATCCGATCCAGCAAGTGACCGCCTATGATCTGGTCAACAACCTGTCTAGGCGGGAACTTGCGAGGATTATCAGGGAGTATGGGGAAGAGCGCTGGGCGGCAAGGATTGCAGAATTTGTTGACAAGTATCGTCAGAAACAGCCGATCGAGACTACCAATCAATTAGTATCGATCATTAAAGCTGCAATTCCCAAGAAAGCCAGGATTGAGGGTCCCCATCCTGCAAAGCGCACGTTTCAGGCGTTGAGGATTGCTGTCAATGACGAACTAGGTGCATTGACAGAAGCCCTGGAGAAAGCGACAGAGCTTTTACAACCCGGGGGGCGTTTGTGTGTGATTACTTTCCATTCTCTGGAAGACCGGATTGTCAAAAGGTTTTTCAATAGGATCAGCAATCCCTGTTCCTGCCCGCCGGATCTGCCTGTTTGCAGCTGCGGTAAACGACAGCTTGTCACCGTAGTAACCAAAAAGCCGCTTACTGCCAGCAGGGCGGAGCTTGCAGTCAATCCAAGGGCACGAAGTGCGAAGCTGCGAGTGAGCGAGCGTCTACCTAAGGAGGATTTGTGATCATGGAACCTGCTCTAAAACTGGATTATTATGAGCTGGGCGTTAGTGTGGCTCTGCCTGTCGTGAATCGCAAACGAAAAAAGCGTATTCCGCTGCCAGCATTGATCTGCCTTACAGCAGTGCTGGCTGTCTTCAGTGCGTTTTATTACCTTCATCAACAGGTAGTGATCATGCAGCTGAGTGTGGAAATTGACCTACTGGAAGGGCAGTTGTCCCGAATGCAGCAGGAACAGGAATTCCTTTTGCTGTCACTGAAAGAGGTTAACCGGCTTACCAATATCGAAGCTGTTGCCAGGCGGGAATTGGGGATGGTTGATCCGGTGGGGACGCAAATACTGGTGCTTGACACGCATCACGGTGTCAATCCCGGTGCAGCAGGGTGGATCGACATAGAGGAACAACAACAGGGCAACCGCCTGTTTACGCAGATTGCCAACTGGTTTAACCAATTGCTGCCGGTAGGGGGAGTTGAAGCTGGGAGAATTGGCCAATAGGAAGCGGTTTTACCGGAGAAGTGCAGGATTATTTGTGCTCTTTGTAGTTGTAACACTTGCATTATGTTTGAGGTTGGGCTATTTACAGCTGTGGAGCAAATCCAGGTATTCAAACCTGGCTGAAGCACAACGCCTGCAGCCTGAGTTGATCGATCCCCAGCGGGGCAATATTTATGATCGCAATTACGAACTGTTGGCCAGAAGCATTGATGCCTATTCGATTCATGTTATTCCCAGCCGTGATCGGGATCTCAGCCTCGCGGCGCAGCAGCTGGCGCCCTATTTGGATCTCAGCGCCAGTGAAATAGAAGCACTTTTGGTTGAAAACGAAGCGAAACAAAGGAATTTTTGGCTGTCCAGGAAACTGAGCCTGGAAGCGGCCAATCAAATCCGTCAGCTGAATATCCCGGGGATTCGCCTGATCACTCGACCTCAGCGATTTTATCCACAGGGGACCCTGGCGGCGCATGTAATTGGCATTGCTGGAATTGATAATCAGGGATTGGAAGGAATAGAATACTTATACGATGATCTGCTCAAAGGAATCCCGGGCACGCTTAAAGCGGAAAAAGATGCGATCCAACGGAAAATTCCCGGTGGATTGGAGGACAGGGTGGCGCCCGTCAATGGCCATGATCTGGTCCTCACCCTGGATGCCGTCATTCAGTACATTGCAGAGAAAGAACTCCAAACTGCTGTTAATGCGTCCCGGAGCAGCTCCGGGGTTATTTTGGTTATGGATCCCAAAACAGGGGCCATCTTGGCCAATGCTGTCTATCCAACTTTTGATCCGAACAATTACCAAGCCTACCCCACAGCTCATCGCCGCAACATAGCGATCACGGATCAATATGAGCCCGGTTCCACATTTAAGATACTCACAGCAGCGGCAGCTCTGGATCTGGGTATCGTCGATGCGAACCGCCAGTTCTACAGCGGTCCTTCGTGGGATGTTGCCGGCGGCACTGTCCGCAGCTCAAATATCTACGGCAACGGCAACATTACTTTCCTGGAGGCTGTCGAAAAATCTGACAACATTGTTTTTGCCCAGCTATCCGTCGAAATGGGGCCGGAGCGATTTTATCCATATTTGGCAGGCTTCGGCTACGGGAAGAAAACTGGAATTGACTTTCCCGGTGAGGCCGCTGGTATACTGCAGAAACCAGGGCAGATCGCCCATGGGGAAACACTGCAGTGGGCCAATATTGGTTTTGGCCAAGGGATTGCCGTAACTCCCCTGCAGCTGTTGACTGCGGTTGGCGCTATTGCCAACGGCGGGAAAATGATGCGCCCTTATTATGTTGCTGAAATCCGGGATGAATTTGGAAAGGTGATTAAGCGGACCGAACCAGAGGTTCTGGGACAGCCCATTCTACCTGAAACAAGCAAACTTTTGACGGAATTTTTGGTTTCGGCAGTGGAAAACGGTTCAGGAAGCAGAGCCAGAATTATCGGAGTTGAAGTGGCGGGCAAGACCGGGACCGCTGAAGTACCCATGCAAGGCGGCTATGGTGATGAACGGATTGCATCTTTTGTAGGGTTTGCACCTGCCGATGATCCCCAAATAGCGGTACTGGTGGTTTTGTACCAGCCGCAGACCGATATCCGTTACGGAGGGGTTTTGGCAGCCCCTGTGTTTCAGACGGTAACAGAACAGATCCTCGACTATCTGGGTGTCCCCCGCAAGCAATCAACAGTCCAATCAACTCCAATGGCCATTGTACCCAATATCCGCAATTATACTGTTTCGGAGGCTGAAAAGATCCTTAAAGAAAACAACCTGACCGCGAATCATCTGAATACGGGGAATATTGTTCGCGATCAGATTCCCAGCCCGGGCAGCCGGGTACTGCCGCACACTACAGTTAACCTGATGTTTTATGAGGATTCAGAGCCTATTATGATCCCAGTGCCAAATTTGATTGGCAAGAGCATGCGGGATGTGTCGATACTGATCGATGAGTTGGGCCTGCAATTCCGGCCCAAAGGAAGTGGGATTGCGATCCGCCAGACGCCGCCTGCCGGAACAAGGATACCTGCAGGTTCGGTTGTTGAAGTTGAATTTCAACCATAGGATAGGAATAACAGGTGTTCCAGTCCTGTAGGGGGAACAAACATGGTGCAGATTTCTCAACTAATTACGAATCTGGACTGCGAGATGGTTGGAGGGGATCAAGAAATCTCCGGTTTGAGTTATGATTCGCGCAAGATCAAACCGGGGGAGCTGTTTTTTGCGATTCGGGGGTTTAAAACAGACGGCCACAAATATATTGAAGAAGCAATCAGCAATGGTGCTGTGGCCGTGGTTGTGGAGGAAATCCAGGATCTTGATCCTGCCACTGCACAGATCCTTGTGCCGGACACGCGGGCGGCTATGGGTAAAATGGCCGCTGCTTATTTTAACTATCCAAGCAGGCGGTTGAGAGTAGTCGGCGTTACCGGTACCAATGGCAAGACTACCACTACATATCTTATCAAGTCCATTCTGGAGCAGGCAGGATATACTGTAGGCTTGATTGGGACGGTTCAAGCCATGATCGGCAGCAGCGTGATTCCTGCACAGTGCACAACCCCGGAATCGGTGGACCTCCAAGCTATGCTCGCTGAAATGGTTGTCCACAATCTGGATTATGTGGTGATGGAAGTCTCATCCCATGCTTTGGATTTGAACCGCACAGTCGGCTTGGAGTTTGATACGGCAGTGTTTACCAACCTGACTCAGGATCATTTGGATTTTCATCAGGATTTCGAACACTATTTTCAAGCAAAATTCAAATTGTTCGCCGGCTTGATGCAGGAACAGACCAAAGCAGGAAAGGTCTCCATCGTTAATGTCGACGATCCTTATGGATTGAAGATTGCAAGCCGCAGCTCGGCACCGGTCTACAGTTATGGAATTCAACAGCAGGCACAGTTTCGCGCCTGTGAAATCAATGTAGGCAGCAGGGGCGTCAAATACCGCCTACTAACACCATTGGGTGATTTACACCTGGATCTCAATCTTACTGGCCAGTTTAATGTATACAACACCTTGGCGGCCTGCGCGGCCGGCTTTGCTGCAGGAGCCGGCCTAAGTGATATCAAAGCAGGCCTGGAAAGAGTTGGCGGTGTGCCCGGCAGGTTTGAGCTTATTGATATGGGCCAGGATTTTGCAGTGATCATCGATTATGCCCATACACCTGACAGCTTGGGAAATATACTCGAAACTGCCCGGGGGTTTGCCAAAAACCGGGTGATCACAGTCTTTGGCGCCGGAGGGGATCGGGATCGATCGAAAAGGCCGTTAATGGGCAGGGTGACTGCAGAGCTCAGCGATTATGTAATCCTGACTGCAGACAACCCTCGAAGTGAGGATCCGGTTCAGATCTGCCGCGAGATCGAGCGGGGGATATTGCCTATAATGGGCCAAAAAGCAAGCTTTGGCTATGTTATTGAGCCAAGCCGAAGCAAAGCGATTGAGATGGCGATCAGGGCAGCCAAGGCAGGGGATGTGGTGATCATTGCCGGAAAAGGGCACGAGACATACCAGGAATTTGCTGACGGTAAAATTGATTTTGATGACCGGGCGGAAGCCCGGCGTGTCTTGAAGGAGCTATGAACTATGTTTCCTTTAACTTTTGCTGAAGCTGCGGCAGTTTTGGGGCAGCACAGCACTGATCAAACCAGGATTGAAAAGGTGATTATTGACAGCCGCCAGGCTGCGGCTGGAAGCCTGTTTTTTGCCCTGCAGGGTTCCAAAACCGACGGGCACCATTTTGTTGATGCTGTCTTGGAAGCCGGTGGTTATGCTGTTGTCAAACGTGGCTGGAGACAGGATCGACGGATTATTGCAGTCGATGACCCGCTTGCTGCCCTTCAAAAACTGGCTCAAGCTCATCTTGCGAAGATTGGGATACCTGTGGTAGCCATCACCGGAAGCAATGGCAAAACCACTACCAAGGATTTTACCGCTGCCGTGCTGGGGGCAAAATACAAGGTTAGCAAAACTCAAGGCAATTACAACAATGAGATCGGCCTGCCTTTAACCATAATGAGTATTGAACCGTGGCATGAAATCACAGTGCTGGAAATGGGGATGCGGGCTTTGGGAGAAATCCGGCATCTGACTGAGATTGCACCGCCGCAGGTTGCGGTCATTACCAATGTTTTCCCGGTGCACTTGGAGCTTCTAGGCAGTGTCGGGAACATAGCGGAGGCTAAAGCTGAAATCCTGCTCGGCTTAAAGCCGGGGGGCAGTGCTGTACTTAACGGCGACGATTCTCTAGTCCGCAGACATGCCTGCAAAGCCAAGCATGTTTTGTTTTACGGCACAGATACCGGGAATCAGCTGCGGGCAGAAAACATTGCCGTTGACAGCCAAGGCACGGTAAGTTATGACTTGAGGTGGAATGATCAGGCTTACCGCGTAGAGCTGCCGGTTCCCGGTGTCCACAATGTATACAACAGCCTGGCGGCAATCGGGGTTGGTATCCAGTTTGGGATCCCGATCTCAATCGCCATTGAAGCGCTGCCTCAAGCAGAGCTCAGCGGCATGCGTTTGGAGATCGAACACAGTGCAGACGGAGTCATGATCATCAATGACGCATACAATGCCAGCCCTGCATCAATGCAGGCAGCCCTTACAACCATGGAGCAGATTTCCGGCAGCCGGCGCCGAGTTGCTGTTTTGGGCGACATGTATGAATTGGGGCCAATATCCGATTTGGCTCATGAAGAAGTGGGGGCTTTTGCGGCCGAGGTATGCGACGAGTTGGTATTTGTTGGCAAGTATGCCCATTTAATGTATAAAGGCGCGTGTTCGGCAGGATTTTCCCCATCCAGGATTCGAATATATGCAGCGGTGGAGCAATTGCTCCCTGAGCTTAGTCAACTTGTGGAAAAACAGGACTTGGTTTTGGTGAAGGCATCACGTGTTGTTGCATTGGAACAAGTGGTAGCAGCGTTAAAAGAGAGGTAATGTCAGTGGATCGATCATTGGTATACATGCCGTTGCTGGGAGCTTTGATTGGGTTTGTGATCGTTTTGTTCATTGGCCCTGGCATAATCCGGTACTTGACAAAGCTGAGGTTTGGCCAGAATGTGCGGCTGGATGGGCCAAGGAGGCATCTGCAAAAGTCCGGCACCCCTACCATGGGCGGTGTTATGATCATTATTGGCGTGGTGGTTGCTGCACTGATCTTGGGGCAAGGCAGCAACCATATGTTGTTTGCTGTCTTTATTACGGTTGCCTACGGGGCAATTGGCTTTTTGGACGACTTGATAATCATCCTCACCCGGAGCTCCCTAGGATTGAAGGCAAGGCACAAGCTTTTCGGGCAGCTTTTTATTGCGGTCCTGGTCGCTCTATATGCCTTATCGCGTCCGGATATCGGTACAACGGTATTGATACCTTTTACCCAAGCCTCTATCGAGCTGCCTGTGGCGGCATATGTGGTATTGATACTTGGTGTCATGCTGGGGACAACCAATGCAGTAAATCTGACTGACGGGCTTGATGGGCTGGCAGGAGGGTCGGTAGCCATTGCCGCCGTCAGTTATGCAGTGATCGCGGGTTTGCTTGGCCGTTTGGAACTTGCGCTTTTTGCCGGAAGCCTCGCCGGGGCGTGCCTGGGATTCGTTTGGTTTAATGCTCATCCGGCAGCCATCTTTATGGGTGATACAGGAGCCCTGGCTTTAGGTGCTGCTCTAGGCATTCTCGCAATACTGACCCGAACACCGTTTCATCTGATTGTTGTCGGTGGTTTGTTTGTGATAGAGACATTGTCTGACATCATTCAAGTAACCTATTTTAAGTTGACCGACGGTAAGCGGTTCTTTAAGATGGCACCACTGCACCACCATTTTGAACTGCTTGATTGGGAAGAACCGAAGATAGTCACCAGGTTTTGGCTGATTGGCCTATTTTTTGCACTGTTGGGGTTGTTGGCAATCCTGTAGCTGAATATAGATTAGGGAGGGGGCGATCAATGTGCCGGTTTTTACTAGAGAAGGGAAAATTGACCTGATTGTTTTTACTGCTGCGATTACCCTGTTAAGCATCGGGCTGGTAATGGTCTTCAGCGCTTCCTCTGTGATGGGAATCAATGATTTCCGTGATCCCTATTATTATGTAAAAAAGCAGACCATGTGGGCTGTGTTTGGCTTGGTGCTGATGTATATAGCGGCGCATGTCGATTACCACATTTATCAGTACCTAGCCCTTCCCGGATTGATGATTGCCCTTATACTTCTGGTGCTGGTGCTGCTGATCGGTGAAAATATTCAAGGTGCCAAACGCTGGATTGATTTGGGGCTGATCAATCTGCAGCCGTCGGAAGTTGCCAAGCTGGCAATGGTCAATTATACTGCAGTATACATTGCTACAAAAAGAGGGAAAATTCGCCGGTTTTTTACCGGCTTGCTGCCGCTGTTGGTGTTCTTGGGCATCCAGTGTGCCCTAATCATTATGGAACCTGATTTTGGCACCGCCATGACCATGGCGTTCACGGTGATCATCATCTTGTTTGCCGGTGGTGCTCACTTGGGCCAGCTTTTTGCGTTGGGTTGTTCAGCAGTGCCGGGCGTTTATTATCTGATCAAGTTTGAACCATATCGGGTCAAACGCCTGATGGCCTTTCTGGATCCCTGGGCGGATCCAACCGGGGCAGGCTGGAATGTGATTCAATCCCTGACTGCCATCGGATCAGGCGGGTTTTTTGGCTTGGGGCTGGGCAACAGCAGGCAGAAGTTTTCCTATCTGCCGGAACACCATACTGATTTTATTTTCCCCATCCTCTGTGAAGAGCTGGGGTTTATTGGTGGGATATTGGTTTTGGCCTTATTCTTCGTGATCGCATGGCGCGGCTTGCGCATTGCCCTCAACGCTCCTGATCTGTTTGGCAGCTTGTTGGCGATTGGTTTGACATCTACAATTGGGTTTCAAGCGTTACTGAACATCGGTGTGGTAACGGGGACACTGCCGGTAACCGGAATCACTCTGCCGTTTATCAGCTATGGAGGTTCTTCGCTGTTGGTCAGCCTGGCAAGCGTTGGTGTACTGTTGAATATCTCAAGGCAGAACCGCTCCTAGATATGGTAAGGCGTCCTTTCACCAATTTCTAGCACCTGCATACTATAGTCAGTGCTGGAGAAGCACTGACGAGGTGATGGGATGCAAAAGCTGTTGATTGAAGGTGGATATCCCCTCAGGGGTGTGATTCGCGTCAGTGGGGCAAAAAACGCAGTATTGAAGCTTATGGCTGCCGCACTGCTCGGCAAAGGCCGTTTCATAATCCATGATGTCCCTGAAATTAAAGACGTTTTCACCATGATTGGTGTACTGGCGGCCTTAGGAGTGGAAGCCCGGTTTGAGAATTCCACTTTGACGCTGCAAGTTAATGAAATCCACGGTGAAGCACCCACAGAACTGGTGCGGGAGATGCGTGCTTCAATCCAGGTGATGGGGCCGCTTCTTGCAAGGTTGGGACGGGTGCGTATCGCCAAACCGGGTGGCTGTGCCATCGGAGATCGGCCGATAGATTTGCACCTGAAAAATTTGGAACGTTTGGGCGCTGTAATTGATGAACGGCATGGATTCATTACAGCCAATTGCTCGAACTTGATCGGACAAGAAATATCATTGGACTTCCCCAGTGTCGGCGCAACCGAAAACATTATGATGGCAGCGACCTTGGCTAAAGGCAGGACAGTGATTCACAACGCCGCCAGAGAGCCGGAGATTGTTGATGTACAGAATTTCCTTAATCAGATGGGTGCCAGAATCAGCGGAGCAGGTACCAGCGAAATCGTGATCGAAGGTGTACCTGAAGATCATCTCGGTGATGCGGAATACACTGTAATACCTGATCGGATTGAAGCCGGTACTTATCTGATCGCAGCCGCGATGACCAGGGGTAGAATCAGATTGGAAAATGTGATTCCTTCGCACATTCAAGTAATTTTGAGCAAACTGGAAGAGACCAGTGCCCATTTGCACGTAGGGTCAAATACAATTGAGATCGAAGGCGGCAGAAATATCCAGCCGACAAACATCATTACCTTGCCATATCCCGGCTTTGCCACCGATTTGCAGCCGCAGTTCATGAGCCTCGTGACCTTGGCTCAGGGAAGCAGTGTAATCAAGGAGACAATCTATTCACACCGGTTTGGGCATGTGGAGGAGCTGCGCCGGATGGGAGCCGATATTCAGTTGGACTCCAACTCCGCTGTAGTAAGAGGTGTTAAACAGCTGTCAGGCGCTGCGGTGAAAGCAATGGATCTTAGGGCTGGTGCCGCCTTGGTTATTGCGGGGTTGGCTGCCTACGGTATAACAGAGATAGCCGGTGTGGAACATCTCATGCGCGGATACGAAGAGATGATCGGCAAACTGCAGGCGGTTGGAGCCAAGATCACTGAACTGGAATAAAAGCGGCAAACAGATATGCCAAACGCCCTGATCGTCTAGACCTATTTTTTTGGCTGGAGAAGGAGAGTCCGATGCAGCGTAGAATAATATCTATCATTATCATCATTCTTGTCTTAACCATGTATGCGTTCTTGAATTCCAGCTACTTTGTCCTTGATCAGCTGGAGTGGGTTGGACTTGCTTTTCTATCCCCCAGTGATCTGCTTGATCAGTCGTTACTACCTCAGGGCAATGTGTTCAGAATCGACAAGCATGCCCTAGAAGCTGAAATCAGCGCCTACGTTTGGGTCAAAAAAGCTCATGTCACCTGGAGCTGGCCAAATCACCTGACTGTTGAGATTACAGAAAGAGAGCCTGTGGCCTTGGTTGTCAGTAATGACAGTTGGTTCGTGCTTGACAAAGATGGAGTCCTTTTACCGCCCCCAAGAGGGTTCAGCTATGGTTCCTTACCACTGGTGACAAACGCCGATATGGAAGCCAATGAGCATTTGATCTCAGTCGCCCGGTTGTTGGCAAGGCTGCCGGCGGGTTTATATGACGATGTTTCAGAGTGGAACAGCAGCGAGCAGACTTTAATCACCCGATCCGGGACTCAGATCGTCTTCGGCAGCCTACGCGAGCTTGATCGCAAGGTGGCGGCCTTGGAATTGGTATTGCAGGAAGTGGCCAAGGAAAACGTGACCCCAAAAAAGATTGACCTGCGGGTTGCAAACAGCCCTGTGATTGTTGAATAAAAAGGATATTGTTATGTTTATGTGGAATTAAAAAGTGTGGCTTAGCCTGGTCTCGGAATTGCACGTAACTGATACTTGTGGAGCAGAGAAGGGGGATCTTATGTTTGAGTTTGAGCTTGAAGGTAGCGAGTACGCCAATATCAAAGTGATAGGTGTCGGTGGAGGCGGTAGTAATGCAGTGAACCGCATGATTCACGCCAGTCTGCAGGGAGTGCATTTTATTGCCATGAATACAGACGCACAGGCGCTGCAGCTCTCAGAAGCCTCTGATAAGATCCAACTCGGTGAAAAGCTGACGAAAGGTTTAGGGGCTGGCTCCAACCCAGATATCGGCCAGCGTTCTGCGGAGGAAAGCCGGGAAGAAATCCGCGCTGTGCTTGATGGTGCGGATATGGTGTTCATCACCGCAGGCATGGGAGGAGGCACAGGGACTGGCGCAGCTCCCGTCATCGCAGAAGTGGCCAAAGAATGCTCGGCTTTAACTGTAGGGGTTGTCACCAAACCTTTTTCTTTTGAAGGCCGGAGGCGGCAGCTGCAGGCGGATAAGGGTATTGAGATGCTGAAGGCCAAGGTTGATACCTTGATTACAATCCCCAATGACCGGCTTCTGCAGGTAGTTGAGAAAAGAACCAGTATCCTCGAAGCATTTCGCATAGCTGACGACGTTTTGCGCCAAGGCGTACAGGGCATATCTGACTTGATTACGATCCCCGGATTGATCAACCTGGACTTTGCCGACGTGCGGGCGATTATGACGAATGCCGGCTCTGCTTTGATGGGCATCGGACAAGCCTCAGGGGACGACCGGGCTGTCCAAGCTGCCAAGCAGGCCATTTCCAGCCCGCTGTTGGAAGCTTCCATTAAGGGAGCGAAGGGAATTTTGCTCAGCTTGTCGGGCAGTTCCAACCTGAGCCTGTTCGAGGTGAATGAAGCGGCGGGAATTGTGGCTGAGACTGCTGATCCTGATGCCAATATCATCTTTGGTGCGGTAATCAATGACGAACTGCAGGATCAGATTGTGGTCACGGTAATCGCCACCGGTTTCGAGGTGGCTGACAAAATGGCCAAGCCTACCGAGCTTGAATTGGAACTTGGGCCGTTTACCAACGAGGATCTGGATATTCCCGCATTTTTGCGCCGCAAGTAGAAGCACAGATTTGGCTTAAGATAGAGAGTTAAAAGAGGCTGCGGCCTCTTTTTTTTTGTGTCAATTCATCTTTCTAATTTCGCGCTGCAGTTTCTTGAGAATCTTCTTTTCCAGGCGCGAAATATAAGACTGAGAAATCCCCAAAAGATCGGCAACTTCCCGCTGAGTTTTTTCAATCCCGTTGTTTAACCCAAAGCGCAGTTCCATGATCCTTTTCTCCCGCCCGGAAAGCTTCTGCATGGCTTGCCTCAGCAGCGCTTTATCCACTTCTTCTTCAATGTATTTGACCACATCACTTTCGCTGCCCACAACATCTGCCAATACCAGTTCATTGCCATCCCAATCAGTATTGAGTGGTTCATCAAACGAAACTTCCGCCCGGATCTTGCTGGTGCGGCGCAGATACATCAGTATTTCGTTTTCAATGCAGCGCGAGGCATATGTCGCCAGCTTAATGTTTTTGTCGGGATCAAAAGTGTTTACAGCCTTAATAAGGCCGATCGTGCCTATTGATACCAGATCCTCGATGAAAATTCCTGTGTTTTCAAATTTCCTGGCTATGTATACCACCAATCTCAGGTTGTGTTCAATGAGGGGGGATTTAACCTGCATGTCGCCCTGCCTTAGCTTGTTCAACAGCTCGCTCTCTTCATCGGCGCTCAATGGCGGTGGTAAAACTTCGTGACTCCCCACATAATGAACTGGAGGAGTAATTTTGATTTTTGTGAGCAGCCTAATAAACAGCAGCCTGATTCTAAGCTTCATGTTCGGGCTGAACCGCATGGCCTGTTTCCCCTTCCTGTATTGATTCTATCGATGATGTCTGAGCAGCCGGTTGTTCCAACAATTCAGGAGGGATTAGGGCTTGGTATTCACCGTTAGGATCAAGCTGGTGCTGATAGAGGGCGACAATCGCATTTGTTACCGGCAGCTGTCCTTTGGATTGACGAATCAGGATTCCATCAGGCTTAAAACCTACTAAAACTCCTGATTGGATGCCAATTGTGTGAAACGGGATCACCCGCAGCCTCATGGAAATCGTTGAATCGGCATGACTGGTAATGGCGTCGAGGTTGCCTGAACACAGCTCTTGAACCAGTGCGGCTGTTGGCGGGTTAAAGAGAGGGGCAATTGCCTGCTGTTCTGCAACTATTACCGGCTGCGAAGTAAGGGGATCTTTAAGATGGTTGCCTGTATCAATCAAGGCTGTCAGGTGAACTTCCTTGTGATCAAATAGAACACAGATCGGCAGCTGATATAGCTGCCGGTGAATCCTCCTTTGAATAATGCCCCAACCGAGCTCGGCAACGATCAATACCACTGCGATAGATACCAGTACACCTACTGTGAATTGGGGATTGGCTTCATTACCAAACAGGTAAGCTGCTGCCATACCGGCACCGGCACTTAAAAAACCAATGCCGTAGAAATAGGCCAGGGTGCGCAGCATATTTCTTCCTTTGACAGCAGGGTAAAACGCAGCAAACACCATTGTTACTGATACAACAATCAGTGTCGGAAAAGAGCGCAGCAAACCGTAGAAAGGGATCAGGCTGTAATATGCCAGCAGGAATAACAGGTGGTGCAGTGTGCCGATGGATGCCCCCAGTGCCAAGCGGAGCCGGGTGGTTGAGGAGCGGGTGGCTTCTGCAGTAGCCCACAGGAGGATAAATTCAAAGAAAAAATTCGCTGCCAGCCGCAGGATAAGTGCATCAATATAAATGATACGTCCCGGCATTTGATCCCTCCTTTGGCCTTTGATCTATACGGGAATAATTATAACCTGATCCGTGTTTTCCTCCTTTGTCCGTAAACATTTCCCAAAGTTTGGCTGTGCCGAATAGAACCGCAGGATCTTGGCAATACTGATGCTGTAAGGTCCTAGCAAGGGGAGGTCCGTATGAATAAAGTAGAGATCTGCGGTGTGAACACCTCTAAGCTTCCGGTCCTAACCAACAAGAAAATGCGGGAACTTCTGGTTCGGATCAGTCAAGGAGACCGGTCCGCCAGAGAAGAGATGGTGCAGGGCAACTTGAGACTCGTACTCAGCGTCATTCAGCGGTTCAACAATCGTGGTGAATATGTGGACGACCTGTTCCAGGTTGGATGCATTGGCCTTATGAAAGCTATAGATAATTTTGATCTTAGCCAGAATGTGAAGTTCTCTACATATGCCGTACCCATGATTATAGGTGAGATTCGACGGTATCTTAGAGATAATAATCCGATCCGGGTCAGCCGCTCTTTAAGAGATATTGCGTACAAAGCGCTGCAGGTAAGGGACACCCTGGCGAACAAGCATGCACAAGAACCTACTATCAGCCAAATCGCAGAAGAATTACAGATTCCTCGGGAGGACATTGTTTTTGCTCTTGATGCGATTCAAGAACCAATATCGCTGTTTGAACCTATTTATCATGACGGCGGTGATCCGATCTTTGTGATGGATCAAATCCGGGATGAGAAAAACATCGATGGCAACTGGCTGGAAGGTGTATCAATTAAGGAAGGGATGGAAAGGCTGAGTGAGCGAGAAAAATTGATTCTCACAATGAGGTTTTTTGACGGGAGGACACAAATGGAGGTGGCGGAAGAAATCGGCATTTCCCAGGCACAAGTTTCCAGGTTGGAAAAAGCGGCCCTGAAACATTTGAGACGCTTTTTGGCGACGTCTTGAAGGAGGTTTGAGTGGTATGATTAGAAAAAAGATTGCATCCCGGGTGGTTGTTTGCTGTTTGATTCTTGCTCTGACTGTTATCGGATACCGTGCCGGTATGATTATCTGGCAGTCAAATGAAGCCTTTGCCTATAATGGAACAGATTTGGTACGGCTGCATGTGGTTGCCAACAGCAACAGTCCCGCTGACCAAGATTTAAAACTAAAGGTTAGGGATGCGATCCTGGCTGCGACAAAGGAGCTGTTCACCGATGTGCCGGATCAGTCTGAAGCCAAAAGGATTATTGCAGACAACTGGCATATGGTTCAGGATGTGGCTTTGTCGGAAATTACCCGTGCGGGGTATGACTATCAGGTGCTCTTGGAACTTGGCTCATTTGATTTTCCTGATAGGGAGTATGGTGATGTTTATCTGCCTGCCGGCCAGTACGAAGCACTAAAGGTGATTATCGGTGCCGGCAAGGGCGACAACTGGTGGTGTGTCTTGTTTCCACCGCTTTGCTATTTGGAACCGGCAAGTCCCGGGGCAGATTCAGTAGTCACAATGGCGCCTCATCTTGAGGATGGAGAAATTGAAATAAGGTCCCGGATCTGGGAACGGGTCCGGCGGACAAAGGCAGTGCTGAGGTTTGAGGCATGGCTGGCGGCCAATCTCGAACCGATCAAAAAGATCGCGGTGCCGCTGTTAAAATCAAAATAACGGCGATACTCAGCCAGGATATTCAGATTTGGAACGGCGAAAGCCGTTTCTTTTTTTGTGCCGCTGCATATACATACACTGAGGTCAGGGGGGAAAATCATGTATATCAGGACCAGCGAGCTGCAGCGGCTGGATGTGGTCAACATTGAAGACGGCCGGTTTTTGGGTAATGTCTGTGATGTGGATTTAGACCCTGATACAGGAGAACTGCGGTTTTTGGTGTTGGAACGGCCGGAACGGGGTATACTGCGCTTTTTTAGGCACGACGATTTGGAGATTCCATGGCACGAAGTGGTATTAATCGGGGTCGATGTCGTCCTGGTACGTACAAAGCTGGAGACGACTCCGAAGTACAGGGCATGGCAGACGCAACGATAATAATGTATAATAGATTCAAATACTGATTTGAGGTGGAGTTATGCGGTGCCCTTTTTGTTTTCACAAGGAAAGTAAAGTATTGGATTCACGAGCTACAGAAGAAGGGACTTCAATCCGGCGCCGGCGGGAATGCACCGAATGCCGCCGCCGCTTTACTACGTATGAACGTCTCGATGAGGTTCCGTTCATGGTTGTGAAGAAAGATGGGAGGCGGGAAGCTTTCAACCGCAACAAAATCCTCAACGGAGTATTGCGGGCATGCGAAAAGCGGCCGATCTCACTTGATGCCATCGAAGCGATGATTGACGATATTGAAAGAGAAGTGCGGAATAACACCGAACGCGAGATCACATCAGAACAAATCGGTGAGATCGTCATGGAACGTTTGAAGAGCCTTGATGAAGTTGCCTACGTAAGATTTGCTTCTGTCTACCGGCAGTTCAAGGATATCAACAGTTTTATGAATGAACTCCAGCAACTGCTTAAGGGAGAGTGATGATGTTAAGTTTGACAGATTATGTATCGCACGGCCTGTGGCTGGTTCCGGGATGGGCTAAGTACGATTGGCTTTGCCACGGGTTGACCACGAGTTTGTTCGGAAATCTTGCTCTACATGTGGGCGGCGAACCAAGCCAGGTTATAGCCAGGCGTATCCAATTGGCTGACTCTTTAGGGTTTCCTTTAAAAAACTGGGTATGTGCTGATCAAGTCCATCAAACTAAAATTGCGCAGGTTACTGCCTGCCACAAGGGCAGGGGGGCCGACAATTTGGAAACAGCGTTGGCCGAAACAGACGGATTGATTACCAATGAAACGGGTATCTTGTTGGCCTGCTTTTTTGCTGACTGTGTGCCTCTGTTCTTTTTGGTGCCGGAAAGGCGGATTGTAGGTGTTGGCCATGCAGGGTGGCGGGGCACGGCGGGCCAGATCGCAGCAAGGATGGTTGAATCACTGGTGAAAATATATGAACTGGATCCCAGCCAGATTCATGCTGCTGTTGGGCCGTCGATTGGAAAGTGCTGTTATCAAGTTGGTTCCCAAGTGGCGCGGCAGTTTTCTGAAAGCGTGATTGAGCAGCGGGAAAATGGTTACTATCTTGATCTCAAGCAGGCGAATTGCCTGCAACTTGAAGCCAGCGGTATCAAACCTGATCGTATCCACTGCAGCAGTATTTGTACCTGCTGTGGCGAGCAGTTTTTTTCTTACCGCCGCAGCGGCATCGAAGCGGGCAGAATGGCTGCTGTAATCGGCATTAATCACACAGAGATGTGAATTTTAGCAGGGTATCTCTGTAGACTCGTCGAACCCATTACTGAGGTGGTAAGCCTTGAAGCCGTTGAATTCGAGACATCGTGAAATTATTGGTATTATCTTGTCCTTATTGGCCGTTTTGGCATTAATCAGCATATATGTTGATGCTACCGGTTTAGTCGGGCTTAAGCTCCGCAGCTGGCTTGGGGTGGCTTTCGGCAGACTGGCACCCTTGTTCGCTGCTGTATTGCTGGTTCTTGCCGTTAGCATGTTCTTGGGCAAGCTGCGGTTGGCCCAGGTGCGGAGACTGCTTGGCTGTTTGCTTTTGTTGAGCGGTTTTGTTACCTTATACCATATGACAACGGTCTATCATGGGTATCAGCTGCCTCCGGCCATGGCTGAAGAAATCAGGATCGGGCAGATGGGGATCGGTGCTGGAATCTCCGGCGCGTTTTTGATGGTTTGTTTCTTGACAGCCTTTGGCCGTGTTGGCAGTTACGTCGTTTTGGGCGGATTTGGATTAATCGGCCTGATTCTTGTTTTTGATATTTCTCTGTTCAGCCTGATCCGCCAGATCTGGTTGTTTGTGTTTGGTTTGTTCCGGGACGGCGCTGGAACGGTTTTGGATTTGGTTAAAGGCATGGTCCACAGCATTCAGGAAGCCCGGGAGAGCCGGGCCCGTATGCGGTTGGAAGCACCCAGTGCCGGGATGGCAGGCAAATCAACCCAAGCTGCAAAGGATCGAGAAAAGAGGAAGAAAACCAAAAGGCAGGAAAAACAATCTGTTGAACCTGGAAAACAGAAAAAGAACCTTACCGGCGATGAAGCCCGCCAGGATAGCGGCGGTAAAGGGCCAACAGATTTGGAACTGGATGAAGTTGGCCCGGAAGCTGATGAGTTCGTACCGCAGCCCTTGCCAGGAAGAGCTTATCGGCTTCCGCCTGTCTATTTGCTGCACAAGAGCACTTCCACAGCAAAACGCAGCAGCAGTGGGCATAATCGACAGCTTTTGGAAGAAACGTTTGCCAATTTCGACATCGCTGCCAAGGTGGTAAATGTCTGCCAAGGCCCGGTGGTAACACGTTACGAACTGCAGATCGGCCCTGGTATCAAAGTGAGCAGGATCACCAGCCTGGCCGATGACATCGCCCTGGCGCTGGCGGCAACCGGTGTCAGGATTGAAGCGCCCGTCCCCGGCAAGTCTGTGATCGGAATCGAGGTGCCCAACCGGGAAACCCAAATGGTCCGGTTAAGGGAATTGCTTGAACATCCCGATTATGCGAATCACACTTCCAAGGTTGCTCTGGCACTGGGTAAGGACATCGCCGGAAATCCGGTTATCGGTGATTTGTGCAGGTGGCTGCATCTGCTGATTGCCGGAGCCACTGGTTCCGGGAAAAGTGTCTGCTTGAACACGATTATCGTCAGTCTTTTGTTCCGCGCCACTCCTGACGAAGTAAAACTGATGCTCATTGACCCGAAAAGGGTAGAATTGTCCGCCTTCGACGGGATTCCACACTTGATTGCACCAGTTGTTACTGACTCTAAGAAAGCAGCATCGGCTCTACGGTGGGCGGTTGCAGAAATGGAACGGCGCTACAAAATGTTTGCTGACAATCATGTTAAAAACATCGAGGCTTATTATGAGCTGCTCAAGAATCAGCAGGCAAAACCGGCTGGAGACGCGGAACAGGATCCGGAACAGCTTCCCTACATCGTAATTATTGTCGATGAACTGGCTGACTTGATGATGGTGGCTGCAGCTGAAGTTGAGGATGCAATCTGCCGCCTAGCCCAAACGGCCAGAGCTGCCGGCATGTATTTGATCATCGCCACGCAGAGGCCTTCAGTTGATGTGATTACGGGGCTGATCAAGGCCAATGTGCCGTCCCGCATCTCGTTTGCTGTGTCATCGCAAGTAGACTCCCGTACGGTTCTCGACATGGGTGGTGCGGAGCGTTTGATTGGCAAAGGCGACATGCTCTATTACCCTTTGGGCGCAGCCAAACCGATTCGAGCCCAAGCGGCTTACGTTTCGGATCGGGAAGTGGATGCGGTAGTCAGGTTCTGGAAAAAGCAAGGCGAACCTGATTATGTGGATGTTACGGTGGAGAAACAAAGTCTGGCCCAAAACAGCCAGGACACCGATGAGCTGCTGGAGGATGCGATCCGGTTGGTTGTTGAAACGGGACAAGCATCGATTTCAATGCTGCAGCGGCGGTTTCGCATTGGATACAGCCGGGCTGCCCGTTTAATTGATATGATGGAGGTCCGATCCATAGTGGGGCCTTATCAAGGGAGCAAACCACGGGAAGTCTTGGTCGATCGTGATAGTCTAGACTTATGAGGTGACGAGAATGAGAGAACTTGGTATATTTCTGCGGCAGGCTAGAGAAGACAAGGGGATGACCATCGCCGAAGCGTCGGACAGGACCAAAATTCGGCAGGCCTATCTGGAAGCGATCGAGGCGGGCAATCTGGATGAGCTTCCCGAGGATCCGGTCTATGTCCGGGGTTTTGTACGGATCTATGCCAAAGTATTAGGCATTGATCCGGATCAGGTAACACAAATGCTCGACCAAGGTGGCAAGGCGGAAGACCAGGATCAGATAGCAGAGTACCGTTCTGACAGCCAACGGCGTTCAGTTTTGGAAAAGCGCCGGGCGATCAGGCGGAAAAAGCGGATTCAATGCGCTGTATTTGTAATTGTGATCATCGCCGTCATTGCCGCTTACTATTACTACTATCACATGCGCTAAAAGGGGCGAGATCATGGTTGGACGGCTTAAGTGGGTCCTATTGGGTTTGTTGGTTGCAGCCGTAGTTTTGGTAGTAGCCGGCAGCCGCCTGTTTACCGATTGGTTGTGGTTTAGGTCTCTGGGATATGCGGCGCTTTTCACTACCAGGCTCACATGGATATGGGGAGTCAGGGTTGGTGTTTGGCTCTGCTTTTCGCTGATTCTGTTCATCAACCTATGGATAGTTCAAAAAGCGGCCAGGCAGGCCTTATGGAGGTTCTACAGTTTAGGCCAGTATCTTACCGGAAGACGGCTGTTGTTGGCAGCCCTGCTTTTGAGCGTCATTCTTGGCTTTGTTTATTCGGCCGGGTACGGTGGTTACTATTTTGAGATTGCCCAGTTCTTCAACAGCACAGAATTTGGGGTAGCCGATCCGGTTTTCGGCAAAGATATCGGGTTTTATTTCTTTAGGCTGCCCGTGTACGAACTGCTGATTGGAGCGTTGACAACAGCCCTGGTGCTGGTGGCCGCAGTCTGTGCAACAATCTATTTTCTTTCCGGCCATTTCCGGATCGAGAGCCGTACGATCAGGGTCTCAACACCGGCCCAAAAGCATTTGTCCTTGTTAATCGGCATTCTCATTTTGGCCAAGGCGGCTGATTACCACCTTAGAGCCTACCGCCTGTTGTACAATACACACGGGATAGTCTTCGGGGCAGGTTATACCGATGTCAATGTACGGTTGGCAGTGCTGAGAGTTCTCACTGCTGTGGCTGTGCTGGTGAGCCTTGTTTTTATTGCCCGTCTGTACCGGTTCCGTAGAATCCTTGCCGGCGCGTTGGTCTTGTGGGTTGGCATCAGTTTTGTGGGCGGAGTGCTTGTCCCATTCTTGGTCCAGCAGTGGCTGGTTGCTCCCAATGAGTTCACCCGGGAACAGCCCTTTATAGAACATCATATCCGGATGACCTGCTTAGCCTACGAGGTTGACGATTTTCTGGAATTGGATTTTGCCGGCACGAAGGATTTGACCAGAGCAGATCTGGAGGCCAACAAGAGTACGATCAGCAATATCAGGCTGTGGGATCCGCGGTTGATTCTCCATACTTATAGGCAGCTGCAGGAAATGCGCCCGTACTACGTGTTCAATGATGCGGATGTAGGGCGGTACTGGGTTGATGGCGAATACCGGGAGGTCCTGCTTGCCGCCAGGGAATTGGATGTAACGCTCACTCAAAACCGCAATTGGATCAATGATCATCTGCAGTACACGCATGGATACGGGGTAGTGGTCAGCCCCGTCAACGAAGTCTCCCGGCAGCAGCTGCCGGATTTTTGGGTTTCGGATATACCGCCGAAAGGCAAATCGGACCTTAAGATTACCGAACCGCGGATCTACTATGGCGAGCGCAGTAATGATTACGTGATTGTCAATACCTTGATTGACGAGTTTGACTATCCCACTGGTGACGGTAATGCCTACTACACTTATCAAGGGACGGGCGGGGTCGAACTTGCTACACCGCTGCACAGATTGGCATTTGCAGTTCGCTTTGGCACCATGAGAATCTTGTTGTCCACAGATATCACCAGTGAGAGCAGAATCTTGTTCTACCGCAACATCAGGGCTCGAATCCAGAGGCTGGCTCCGTTTTTGCGTTACGATCAAGATCCTTATATAGTCATCGGGGATGACGGCCGGCTGTATTGGATGGTCGATGCCTATACAACCAGCTACCGTTACCCATATGCTCAACCCACAAGCTGGGGCAACTATATTCGCAACTCGGTCAAAGTAGTAATAGACGCTTACAATGGATCTGTGGATTTTTACCAAGTATGCCCGGATCCGGTTTTGGATACCTACGCAAAGATCTTTCCTGGGTGGCTAAAAGCTCTAAACGAAATGCCGCAGATGCTCCGGGCTCATCTGCGTTATCCGGAAGATCTGTTTGCGCTGCAGGCTGAAATCTATGGCACTTACCACATGACGGATCCCCGGATCTTTTACAACCGCGAGGATGTATGGGTTTTTGCAAACGAGATTTACAACGAGCGGGAACAACCGGTTGTGCCCTACTATGTCATGATGCAGCTGCCTAATTCCAGCACGCCGGAACTGATATTGATGTTGCCCTACACGCCGATCAGGCGCAACAACCTGATTGCCTGGCTGGCAGCCCGCAATGACGGAGAGCATTACGGAGAAGTGCTTGTTTATCGGTTCCCAAAAGACAGCCTTACTTTGGGGCCTGCTCAAATTGACGCCACGATCGATCAAGACTCGCAGATTTCGCAGCTGCTCAGCCTTTGGGGCCAGCGGGGCAGCCAGGTAATCCGCGGGAACATGCTGGTGTTGCCGATTAATGAATCCTTAGTCTATGTAGAGCCTTTGTTCCTGCAGTCGGAGCAAAGCGGGATGCCCCAGCTGCAGCGGATCATCGTAGCTTACAAAGACCAGCTGGTGATGGAGGAGAGCTTGACTGAAGCCCTAAACCAGATCATTGATCGAGATGTGGGGGAACCTGGATTGGAGGAGCCGGAGACAGGATTACCTGTGGACAGTCAGGTCGGGCAATACGCTTACGAGTTATATGAAAAGGCAATGCAAGCTTTGCGTGATGGAGACTTTGCCGGTTTTGGCGAGGCATTAAGCCAATTGGAATCTGTCTTGAGGCGATTAATCGATGAATAATCGGTACTCCCTTCCGCATATATTTTCTGCGGAAGGGGGTATACAGCTTGGCAAGAATTCGGAGAAAAGAGAAAAGTGGACCTGGTTTGTTGTTTATTCTTGTGACTCTAGTAGTGGTGGCGGTTGTCGGCGCAAGGTTCTTTGACTTCTATCCCGGCAGCGGGGATGACGAGATTCCACCGCCTCCATCGGCTGAGGACGATTCCGGGACTCTACCGCAAACTCCACAGATCCCCAAAGTATTGGTTCTTCACAGCCACGCGACCGAGAACTACGAACCTAAAGACAGTCATCAGCAGGATGGGGAACCCGGTGATGTGGTACAAGTGGGCAGGGTATTTGTCCAGGCTTTGCTGGAAAAAGGAATTGCAGCCGTCCATGATCAGACGATTCATGATCGGCCGCGCTACAGCGAAGCATTTATCAATTCAGCCAAAGTGATTGAGAGGGCGCTCAAGGAGAACAGTCAGATCCAGATGGTACTGGATATTCATCGCGATGGGCTGCAGGATAAGCCGGATGGGTACACCACCACTGAGATCAATGGAGAAAAAGTGGCAAAGATCCTGTTTATTGTCGGCGATCAGGACAATGAGCTGGTGGAAGCAAACATGGCTTTTGCCAAATCAATCAGCGATGCGCTTGAAGCAAAATATCCCGGCGTTTCCCGGGGGGTGCGTGTATTTAAGTCTGATTACAGCGGTGATCTCCATCCAAACAGCGTGATGGTGGTGATTGGGGACTGGAAAGGTAACACCATTGAAGAAGCGAACCGCAGTGCCCTGCTGTTGGCGGAGGTGATTGCCCCGTTGATCAAATAGCAAAGGCAGAAACAAACCTGGCTCATAATCTGTCAGGATCTGGGAAAGCTTACAACACAAGGCACCACGCAGTAAAGGAGTGGAAGAGATGAACCAACGGATCCATTTTATTGGCATTGGGGGTACCGGCATGGGCCCTTTGGCTAAAATTTTCCTGGAAATGGGCTGGCAGGTTAGCGGGTCAGATTTGAAGAGGTCTGAAACGACCGAGTATCTTAAGCGATTGGGGGCCAAGATTTCGTTAGGGCATAAAGCCGAGTATGTGGATGGCGCTGGACATGTCGTTTATTCATCGGCAATCCCCAAAGACAATCCTGAGTATTTGGCGGCTTTGGAGCACAACTTGCACTTATACCACCGGTCTGAAATCGTAGCGAAGCTGCTTAACGCAGGCCGCGGCATTGCCATTGCCGGCGCACACGGCAAGTCGACAACCACTTCCATGATCGCCTGGATATTGGAACAGGCCGCTTTTGATCCAACTGTGCTGATTGGGGCGCATTTTGAACCGTTTGGGCCCGGTGCCAAATACGGCAATGGGGGAGTGGTAGTGGCGGAGGCGGACGAATCCGATCGCAGTTTTTTGCGTTATCATCCTGAGATCGCTGTAGTGACAAGTATTGAGGCTGATCACCTGGAGAACTACAACGGTGATTTTAACGAACTGGTTGAAACATACAGGCAGTTTTTGGCCAATGTAAAGCCGGGCGGAGTCCAAGTCCTGTGTATTGACAATCGACAAGTACGGGAGATATCACCTCAGTTTCCAAAGGCTGTAACATACGGGTTTGCAAACGATGTACATTGGCGGGCGGAACTGCTGGCGGTCAAGCCGGCTCGAACCACGTTTAGGCTCTATCAGAAGGGCATTGTCTACGGGGAGTTTTCCCTAAAGGTGCCGGGCAGGCTGTATGTGAGCAATGCCTGCGCCGCGATTGTCGTGTGTCACCTGCTGGGTTTGGACAGCGAGATCATCAGGAAACATTTGGCGCAGTTTACCGGAGCAGAGCGCCGTTTTCAAATCGTAGGGGAAACAGGGCAGGGGATTACCATCGTAGATGATTACGCCCATCATCCTACAGAAATTGCAGCAACATTAAGGGCTGCCCGGGAAGGGTGGAATAAAAGAGTTATCGCAGTTTTTCAACCACATCGCTACAGCCGCACCAAGTTTCTGTTCGATGAATTCACCCAGGCCTTTGCAGATGCCGATATAGTTGTCTTGACCGATATTTTCGCGCCACCCCCAGAACAGCCGATTCCAGGTGTGAGTTCAGAGATACTGGCCGACAGGATGCGGCAACTGGGTAAGGAAGTCTACCTGGTACCTGATCAGGCAGATGTTGCCCAGTTTTTGATCAACATAGTTGGCAGCGGCGATTTGGTTATCACCATGGGTGCCGGGCCGATTTGGAAATCGGCTCGAGATTTGTGCCGGCTCTTGGCTTAATCATGTTCATATTGGTTGCTCACCGGGTCATATGTGATCCGGTTTATTTTTTCCGTCGTACCGGCCACCATGATCCGGTACTCAATCTTCGGCAGATATAACAAGGCAGCCCTAAGCGGTCTGATCTGCACCCGAGGCCTGGCCCGGGCCATCAATTCGGCAATGCGGAGGTTGCGCTGGCCGCTGTCGGGCAGATCACGAAAGTATTCCTCCAGCTTTTCATGTTCCTTGGCCAGTTCCTGAACGGCAGTTATTGCCCAGGATGGGTCCCGGTATTTAAGCTCATGAATAATCTCCTGCTGAAGGAATTGGTATGCTTGTTTGAAACTGATCCGGCGGCGGTACTGCAGATCCGGGCTGCAGAAGCCGGGTTTGAGCATGTCGGCGGGAATCTCGTAGTTGACAACCTTGCCGGATACCAAATCCACTAACAGTTTGCGGATTTCTTCATGTTTTTCATAAGCCAAATAGGTGATCCGCAGGGTGACCCAGAAATAGGGACCGTACCGCAGGCAGTGATCCAAAACATAGAGACGGCTCGCGGGGTGTTGAATCTTGAGCCGATCGAGAATCTTGCGGCGGATAAACGGTTCATAAAAAACGTCGTGGGGCAAGTGGCCTGAGGAGAGGACAGCCTGTTTTTGGATCAGCCGAACGATTGTGTCCAACCGATAGCTGCCGGGGCTGATCAGTTCGGCGCCATAGGTTTGGGCGAGCCTTTGATCGAAAGTAAACTGGAACAGCCTTGCCTTGGCCCTCCATCCGTCCAGTTCTTTGGCCAGGTGATCGTCTATCTGGACTTGGTAAATCCCTTTGCGGATTTCCACTGGTTTTAGATTGCAGAGTTGGAAAAACTTGAATACAAGTTCAGGTATGGCTGCAGCCATTTGGCACCTCCTAAAACAGATCCCATTGCTGCCTGGAGATTTCCTGTCTTGTTTTCAGGATTTCGTCTCCAAGTCTGTTGAGTTCACGGTGAACGTCCTCCTTAGATTGATTTTTGAGGAAAATGTGCATCAACTGCGTTTCAAAGGACTTGTCCCATTTCAGGTGCATCAAAATCGCATCCAATTCCCCCAGTACCATTTCGAACATGTTGATCTTTTCATGAAGCAAAAACATGATATACTCTTCAATAGTATCTTTGGTGACCAGGTTGTAGATATGGACATCTTTGGTTTGGCCTAGGCGGTGGACACGCCCGATACGCTGCTCCAGGCGCATTGGGTTCCACGGCAGATCATAATTGATCACATGGTTGCAGAACTGGAAGTTGAGACCTTCACCTCCCGATTCCGTGCTGACCAGAATGCCGCCTTCCTTTTGAAACAAGTAACGGGCCCACTGTTTGCGGTTGCGGGAAAGACTTCCGTCAAAAGCAAAGGTGCGGTAGTTCGCTTTTTCCAACCGCCAGCGGATATACTCCTGGCTGGCTTTGTATTCCGTAAAAATAATCACCCGATCCTGTATTTTGGAGACAAGGTTTTCAATGATGTCGCATTTGCTGTTTTGCCTTACATTGACTGCTTCATTCATCAAAGACAAGATTTCCGCATCAGGGTTCAAATTGTACTTCTCATAGATTTTCTGCAGGGTTAAGCCAGCTGCGTAGAAACTGCTGCACACTTCCCGCTGCAGAGTGATTAGGGGCAATATATTCCCCTGAAAGAAGGCCGACTTACTTGACGCCTTGATTAGTCTGGTGATTCTGTCATACAGCGCTCTTTCCGGGGCGGCGAGTTCGACGATGATAGGATAGACATGGCGTTTAGTGAATTGAACAGTGCCTTCACCACGGCGGTTGCGGATTAAGACTTCTGACAGCAGTTTCCGCAGCTGGCCGGGGTTTTTTGGTGTACGCAGGTCCTGCATGAATTTCTGCTTGAAGCTGCGGTAACTACCCAATTGGCCCGGTTTGAGCAGTGTGATCAAATTGTAGAGTTCTTTTAAATCGTTCTGGATTGGTGTTGCCGTCAGCATCAAGCAGTACTTCTTCTGCAGTGAGTTCACAAGCTGCCAAGCTTTTGTTTTGCTGTTCTTCAATTTGTGGGCTTCATCAATGATCACCATGTCATATGGGATATTCTTGATGATGCTGGCGTGGGGATCCAGCTTGGCAGTGTCGATTGAGGCAATCAGAACCTCCGCGTGTTCCCAATCCCATTCTGACTTCTGGATTCCGGCATAGATTTGGAATTTCTCGGCCAATTCCTGGTACCACTGCCAGCACAGGGAGGCCGGAGTCAGAATCAAAACCCTCTTGACCAGGCCGCGGATTAGGTATTCCTTAAGGACGATACCGGCTTCAATTGTCTTGCCCAAGCCTACTTCATCGGCGAGAATCGCCTGGCCGCGCATTTCTTTTAGGACTCTTTCTGCTGTTTTGATCTGATGGGGGTAGGGAATCATTCCCACCTGCTGCCAGTGCTGGGCGAGATGATTGACGCAGAGCAATTCTGAAAAACCGTGAGTTAGGGACAATTGATCAGCAAGCTGAGCCAGGCGGTGCCAGTCAAGATCATCAAAACTGCCTTTGCGCAGTTCCCTGATGATCCGGCTGAACCCCGATCGGGAGAATTCTACCGAGAAGTGTTCAAGTTGATGTGGTTCAAGGAAGATTTCCTCATTTTCGATCAAGCTTTGACCTGAGTAGTTCAGCAGTGGAACAATAATCTGCGACGGATCAAGCAATGATAATCCTCCCTGAAGTGATTGATTCGATGATTACCTATTTATCCTGTCCTGAACCGTTGGTAAATATGTTGGCTCTGCAAGTTTTTGTATACGCCTGCAAAGCAGGAAATGGCATGGAATAAAGCGAAACATGGATTGACAATCTTAGTCTTGTGAGGAATACGTATGAGAGTCAAAGTAGGGCTTGTATCATTGGGATGTGCCAAAAATCTTGTTGACAGTGAAATTGCCTTGGGTTATTTACACGAAGCTGGCTTCGAAATTGAAACGGACCCCACCCGCGCGGAAGTGTTGATTGTGAATACATGCGGATTTATTGAAGCCGCCAAGGAGGAGTCTATAGCCGCTATTTTTGAGATGGCAGCGTATAAGCAAACCGGGGTGTGCCGTTGTTTAATCGTTAGTGGGTGTCTGTCCAAAAGGTATCAAGAAGCACTGTGGCAGGATATTCCCGAAATCGATGCCATTCTGGGTACAGCTGAAATGGACTTGATTCCGGAAGCGATAACTCGCGTTCTCAGGGGTGAAAGAGTGAGATTGGTCCTGAGCCGGCACTTTTGCTATGATCAGCCAGACCTGCCCCGCCTTGTTTCCACAGGCCGGCACAGTGCTTATCTGAAAATAGCCGAGGGCTGCAGCCACCACTGTGCGTTTTGTGCAATCCCCCAAATCCGCGGGGCGTATCGGTCCCGCAGTCCTGAAGCAATCATCAGGGAAGCGATGAGGCTGGCGGAAAGCGGCTTCAAAGAGTTGAATATTATTGCTCAGGATACGACCGCATACGGTTGGGATTTGGAACCCAGATCTTCACTGGAGTTGCTTTTACGCGATTTGATACAGCTGGATATTCCTTGGATTCGAGTTTTGTATACCTATCCGGCTGCGCTCAATGACTCGCTGCTGGATTTGATGGCTCGTCACGAGAGTTTGCTTCATTACGTTGATTTGCCGCTGCAGCATGCGGCTGACTCCGTATTGCAGCGGATGCGGCGGCCGGGCAGTTTTGACAGCCACCTGCAGTTGATTGGCAAGATCCGGTCTATGCTGCCCCATGTTACCATTCGCAGTGCGTTCATTGTGGGGTTTCCCGGTGAAACGGAGGCCGAGTTCGAGACTCTGTTGGAGTTTCTCCAGGCTGCTCAGTTGGATCGGTGTGGGATCTTCGAGTATTCAGCGGAAGAAGACACTCCAGCGGCTGGATTCGAGCATCAGGTCAGTACCAAAGTCAAAAATGAGCGTTATCACGCGGCAATGAGCCTGCAGCAGCAGATCGCCTTGAACAAGCAAAAGAAGCTGCTTGGAAAGACACTAGAAGTTCTCGTCGAAGGCAGGGCACCCGAAAGTGAGTTGGTCTTAGTTGGCCGCCATCGGGGGCAAGCTCCCGATGTTGACGGTTTGGTTTATATTGGCAGCAATCAGGTGCAGATCGGTTCATTCGTCAATGTCAGAATCACTCAGGTCCACCCATATGATCTGGGGGGAGATCTATTAGAAGGAGATGTAACATAGATGGGCTTGGCAAATTGGATCACGATTATCCGGATTTTCTTCATTCCCGTGTTCATGGCCGTACTCCTAAGCGGTATTGCCAATGGTAAATATTGGGCAGCCATCGTGTTTGGGATTGCTGCCGCCACTGATGGATTGGATGGGTATATTGCCCGTACCCGCAAGGAAGTAACCAAATTCGGCAAATTGATCGATCCCATCGCCGACAAGCTGTTGATCAGTGCCGCACTATTGACATTGGTTGAGCTCGACCAGCTCAGTGCCTGGGTTGCCGTGATTATTATCGGCAGGGAATTTGCCGTATCCGGGCTTAGGATTCTGGCGGCGGCGGATCAAGTTGTAATCGCAGCTTCAACATGGGGAAAGGTTAAGACGCTGATCCAGATCATTGCGATCATGTGTTTGCTGCTTGAGATTCCCCATGCCATGATGGTCATGTGGCTGGCTGTCCTGGTAACAATTATCTCTGGTGTTGATTATTTCTACCGTGCCCAGGATCTGTTGAAGAAAATCGACTGAATTCATGATATAATTGGTGTGTGCCTGTGAGCAGGCACTTTAGCTTAACCATCTAGATGACTAACATAAGTTATACCATTCGTTAAGGGGTTGATCAGATGCGCCTGGAAGATATCCGGATTGATGTAGTGATTGTAGTGTTTTTGATTGCATTGGGCCTGGCCATGGGCTTGCAGGGCTTTGCTCATCGAAAACTGGTAATCGAGCCGATGTATCAAGCCTTTGCGAATATTGATGGAGTTAAAGGAGTCGAACTGACAGAGCAGGATGATCAAATTACCCTGACACTGGATTTGGGTGCAGTTGAGCGGCTGGATGTGCTGGTTGCAGAAATCAAGGCTGCAGCTGCCGGGTTTTCCCAACCCGTTAAGGTTAAGCTTAAGGACAATATCAACCATATGCTCGCAAAAGCATACGACCGGATGCATATTGCTGTGGAACAGGGAATTGCCACTGGCCATTTTGTAGAGATGGCAGAGCAGATTGAACAATTGGCGGCTGAGTACAGCATTGACTTCACCCTCAAAGTTGACGGTGATTATGTCTATCTACAACTTTTGGATGGAGATAATTTCTTGATTCAGGTTATCAGCAGGCATGAAGAATCGCTAATTACACGGCTAGGCAGTTAGGATGAGGTGTGTCTGGAATGAAGATTGCTCTAAAAGAGATCATACTGGGAATCGGCTTGGCATTACTGGTGTTTTTCGCACGGCAGGGATTCGAAATCACACCGTTTATTTTGATCGGCGCTGTGGTACTGCTGCTTAAATTTACTATGGACAACCGGACAAACAACCGGTTCACTTTGGTGGAACAAAAAGGAGTCGGGGTAAGTGCCATCCCGGATGTTGATTTTGCGGACATCGGCGGGCAAGAGGTTGCTAAGCGGGAATTCAAAGAAGCGCTGGATTTTATCCGGCTTGACAAAGAAGTCCGCAATCTTGGGATCAGGCCCTTAAAGGGCATTCTCTTGGCCGGCCCGCCCGGTACGGGGAAAACGCTGATGGCCAAAGCAGCCGCCGGCTATACAGACTCAGTATTAATTGCCGCAGCGGGTTCACAGTTTGTGGAGATGTACGCCGGGGTGGGAGCGCAGCGGGTGCGCCAATTGTTCAATAAGGCTTACGCAGAGGCGGAGAAGGCCAACAAGCAGACAGCGATTGTTTTAATTGATGAGATCGACGTGCTTGGAGCCAAACGGGGGAAAAATATCAGCCATATGGAGTATGATCAGACCTTGAACGAACTGCTCACTCAAATAGATGGGATTAAAGTCAACCAACAGGTGCGTGTGCTGGTTGTCGGAGCCACTAACCGGGTTGATCTTCTGGATCCGGCTCTTTTGAGGCCGGGCAGGTTTGACCGGATTGTGAGGGTTGATCTTCCCGACAAGCAGGGCCGTCTGCAGATTTTGCGAATCCATGCTAAAGGCAAACCTTTGGCACTTGACGTTGATTTGGAGCAGATTGCCCAGGCGACTTTTGGATTCTCCGGGGCTCATCTGGAGAGCATTGTCAATGAGGCGGCCATTTATGCGCTGAGGCACAAACGCAGGGAAATAACTAACAGGGACTTCAAAGAAGCCCTGGAAAAGGTGATGCTGGGGGAAAGGCTTAACCGCAATCCTTCCGGGGAAGAACGGCTCCGCATTGCCTATCATGAGACAGGGCACGCCATGCTCAGCGAAAAGATCAACAAGGGATCTGTGGCGTCGGTAACGATCATATCTCGGGGAAATGCATTGGGATACATGAGGCAGCATGGACAAGATGATCAGTACCTGTATACGAAAGCGGAGCTGTTGGCACGGATTCAGGTCTGTATGGCTGGAGCAGTTGCCGAGGAATTGGTTTTCGGCGAACGTTCCACTGGCGCTGTAAGTGATATTGAACAGGCAGCCGAGATTGCCCGGAAGATCGTCTTTGCAGGGCTGTCTGATCTGGGTGTGGTCACTTCCGATTTGCCCAGTGGAGTGTTGGTGCGCACAATTACTCAGATTATCAAAGAGCAGGAAACTCAGGTGTACGATTATCTTGCGGAAAACCAGGGGAAACTGCATGTCCTGGCCCAGAAGCTTCTGGAGCAGGAAAGACTGTCCGGTGTTCAGTTCCGGCAAATCATGCAGAAGAGTGCCTGAGGGCAGTTTCCGGCTGTACAGGTTGGATTTTCTCCGGTTGACGATTGATGGTGAGTCGGTTATGATAGATTAGTGAAATATTGTGCAGTTTAGGATTGAAAAAGCGACATAATAACTGCAGTGATCCCGGCTGCCATCACTGGCCCTACGGATACACCGCCGAGAAAGGTTACAGAAATGATCACCCCAATTAGGATTCCAGGAATTATTTCCGGCTTGTGATGGATCATGTCGAGACCCTGGGCATTGAGATAAGCTCCGGTTAAGCCGCCAATGACGGCTGCCAGGCCTGCAGATGAAGTTATGGTGTCCCGGAGCATTCCGGAAGAGACTTTGCCGGTGGCAAAGGGCACGAGCACCGCAGTTGTCAAAAACAAAAGGCCGGCCTCAATCCCACGCCTTTCCAAAAGGGAGTAAAACCGGTGCAAATCCAGAAGCCCGATAATTAACACGATACCGCTGGCGGCTGCCAATATTTTGTTGTGGCCGACAACTCCGATTATGAAAATTCCCAGCAACAACCATGCGGAACTCAGAGTAATCCCCCCTTGATATGCATGTATAATCGTATTCAGCGAATGGGACTTTGATTCATACAGATTTATGCGAAGGAGGCGATAACCATCGACGGACTAAGCCGGATTGGCGGCAATTCTGTCTTGATTACCGCGGTAGTTGCCTGGGCAATCGCCCAACTTGTCAAAACCGTGATCTTTGCCGTGAACGAGAAGAGGTTGAATTTTCGCCGGCTGGTAGGTACCGGAGGGATGCCAAGCTCCCATGCTACCTTTGTGACGGCATTGGCCACAGGAGTTGGCTTGATAGAGGGGTTTGACACTGCAATTTTTGCACTTGCGGCGGCATTTGCCCTTGTGGTGATGTATGATGCGGCAGGAGTCCGGAGGGCGGCAGGAAAACAAGCCATGGTTCTCAACCGCATTATCAATGATATCTACAAGAAAGATTTCCATCCGCAGCGGTTAAGGGAACTTCTCGGGCATACTCCTTTTGAGGTTCTTGTTGGGGCAGTTTTCGGCATCACTTATACATATTTGTGCTTAAAATAGCAAAGATGCGGCTGCAGGATCCGGCATCCTAAACCCGAATAAGCAAACAGGAATACAGATAAGATGAGCCGCAGAGATCATCAGTGGTACAGGCAGAATCGGAAGCTAAGCTTCCGATTCTTTAAAGAAAGGGGATCAGGACTGGTGAACTGCGGTAGCCTTCTAGGACCAAGGAGAAGGGCGCTACCGTATAGTAAGCCTGCGAGGGCAGTTCTGCAAGTTCGCTCAAGTTATGAGAATACGTGGTAGTGTACCGGTCAACCGTTGCGATCAGGCTGTAGGGATGGAATGGGGAAGGCTTCCAGTAAATATTGTAACCTTCCAGGTCTGCCGCGGGTGCCGGCTCCCAGGCCAAGACTGACTGCCCCTGTTGATACTTCCCGGTGAGATTCTTTGGGGCTTCAGGAAGCAGGCAGATCTGAGCCGTGATAGTCATCTGTTCCAGCTTGGGATGCCAGATTACTGTCTGCTCGCTAAGTGGTTCAATATCAATGGTGGTCCAGAGCCCCAGATCGATTTTGTCGCCGATGCGGAATGATTCTGTAAAAAGCTCAACGTTGAAGTCGTAACTTCCGGCTGCAATCTCGTATTCGCCTTCAAGAAAGTCATGAACTGAGCTGCGGATGAGCTCTTTATATTGATCGTTGAAGTGTACCCGTGCCCGCATGATATGATCAGCATGGGGATGCCCCTCAAGGTCAACAATCACTTTGATGGTCCCGTGTGCCGGCTTTAGCTGGAAGTTGATTACCGCCGGGGTTTCGGGATAGATAACCACGCCTGTTACCAAATCCCGATAGGCAACTTTGCCGGAACCATCGGCCAACTCCAAGGCAACGTCCCAGGTGCCGACGGGAATGGTGAATTCGGCTGCCAAGGCAGTATCGGATACGGGGAAGCTTTGAGTGATTTGATGCTTGCCCCGGGAGCAGACAATATGGGCAACCCAGTTTTTGCCTTCAGATTGAGGGATGTCCATGGCAGAAAAGGCAAGTATTCCTTCAACTCCCGTTGTGGGGCCGCACCCGGCCAGAGAGACCAAAATCGCTAAGACAGCCATCAGTAGATGCGGCAGTCTGCCGGTTGGTTTTTTCAATGTTTTTACCTCCCTGCCGTCTCCCTGGGTACTACAATTGTAACATAAATCAGAAATTTTGCAAAGAGGTTAGGTGGATACTATGAAGGCAGAGTTAGTGATGATTGGCACCGAGTTATTGTTGGGGCAGACAGTTGATACCAATGCAGCATTTCTGGCACAGCAGCTGGCTGCCTTGGGGATTGATCTGTATTACAAGTCCACGGTTGGCGACAACTGGATACGGATTCTTGAGGTAATGACACAAGCTCTCTCCAGGTCTGATTTGGTGATAGCCAGCGGCGGCTTGGGTCCGACCTTGGATGATCTGACCAGGGAGGCAGTTTCCGCTGTGGCCAATCGGCCTTTGGAGCTTAACAACGAAGCAATGGAAATGATCGAAGCCTATTTTCGCAAGGCTAACCGGACAATGAGCGAGAACAACCGGAGGCAGGCCTATTTCCCCAGCGGTGCCCAAATAATCGCCAATCACTGGGGAACAGCGCCGGGAATGATCGTCACCATCCAGGACAAGGCCATAATTGCGCTGCCTGGGGTACCCCGGGAATTACAGGGGATGTTTGCAGCCCATGTAGCACCTTATTTATCCCAAAGAATCACAGCAAAGAAAACGCTGGTATCACGGACACTGAAATTTACGGGGATTGGTGAATCGCAGTTGGCTGAACTGGTCCATGACGAACTGGTTAATCAATCCAACCCCACTATTGCACCCTATGCTTCACTGGGGGAGGTGAAACTGCGCCTCACAGCAAAGGCTGATTCACTAGAACAGGCTTTGGAGCTCATCAGGCCGGTTGAGAAACGTTTGATCGAACGATTGACTCCTTACTACTATGGTGCTGATCAGGAAACCTTGGAATCGGCCGTTGGGTCAATTCTGAGGAAAAGGCGAGAAACACTTGCTGTCGCCGAATCCTGCACCGGTGGGTTGATTGCCAGCCGGATTACTGATGTTTCCGGGAGTTCTGATTACTTTGAATGCGGTTATACAACTTACAGCAATCGGGCAAAAACTGAACTGTTGGGGGTCGATCCGGATCTAATCGAGCGTTTTGGGGCAGTCAGCAGCGAGGTAGCTGCGGCGCTGGCTGAAGGCGCCCGGGCAAGATCAGGTGCAGATTGGAGCCTGGCTGTAACAGGAATCGCCGGGCCGGCAGGGGGGACAAAGGAGAAACCTGTGGGGCTTGTGCACATGGCAGTTGCGTCAAAAGGCAATACTAAGGCGAGACAGTTTTACTTCAACGGCACACGGACTGAAATTAAGTATTTGACCTCTCAAGCGGCTCTGAATCTTTTGCGGCAAGAAATCATGCAATCCGAGCAGTTCCAGGATTAGGGGGAACACCATGGCCCAACAGCCAAAGGCCACCGCGGCTCGACAACGTCTGTACAAGGCCCGACAACGTTATCTGCCCTTTTTGTACGCGATTATCGGAGCGGCCCTTGCTCTAAACCTGGTAGGGGTATTGAGGCTTACAATTGAACCAGTTGAACTTGTTCTGGATGCAAAAATCAGTTATCCAGGATATACAATGATTAGAATACCCCCTATAGGTAACATTAGCGCAAGAACCCATCGCTATCAGCCGCTGCAGTTGGTTCTGACTCTGGACAACATTGATCTGGAGCAGCTGCGCACAATTGCCTCGATTTCCGATTTAAACTCGCAGCAGGACTTGGCACAGTATTTCGGGGCTGAAGTCAACCGTGTGATTGGGGCTGTGATTATCAAGCTGGTTTTGATTGGCGGAAGCGGTGGGCTGTTAGGGATGTACCTGGGCGGGCAGCGGCACCGGATGCTGCTGGCATCTGGTTTTTTGTTGGGCTGTGGTTTTATACTGGCAGTGATTGCCGCGACCTATTTCGGCTATGATCTCCAGGCATTTGCCAACCCCCAGTATCACGGGATTATTGAAGCCGCCCCTTGGATGATCGGTTTAATTCAAGAAGGTTTGGTGAAGGTGGACCAATTAGGTGACCAGATTCAAAGTCTGGCTGCCAATCTGTACACTGTATTCAATCAAATAGAAAACCTCAAAAATGTTGGTGTGCTGACCTCTGATCTCAACATTCTCCATGTTTCCGACATCCACAATCATCCAGTTGCCTATGATTTCATCGGTCAGGTTGTGGCCACCTTTCCAATTGACGTGATCATCGACACCGGTGATCTTACTGATTGGGGTACACCTCTGGAGGCGGAAATTGTCAGCCAGATTGAGCAACTCGGTGTGACCTATCTTTTTGCAGCGGGGAATCATGAAGCTCCAGATGTTCTGGCAAGGCTGGAGCAAACCGGTAATGTGCTGCTGCTCGGGCCTGATCCAGTGGAGGTGATGGGAATCACGGTTGCGGGAGTGCCTGATCCATCAGCAGAAAGCTATTCACCTGAGAATGTTTCAATTGCTGAGTTAAGCCGGTATGCTTCCCAGATTAATGAGCTCTATGGCAGTAAACAACATGGAATCGATATCTTTGCAGTACACAATCACCGGATTGCCACCCAAATTGAGCCGGGGATTTTTCCTGTGGTCTTGTACGGGCACAACCACGTGCAGTCAATCAGCCAGATCGGGGATACGGTGTATGTCAATGCCGGTACCACTGGAGCCGCCGGGATCAGGGGTATCCAGGGGAGCCATGTTGTTCCGTTCAGTCTTTCTGTATTGTACTTTACTCGGGACCCGGGATCGGACCGGTTTGTACTGGCTGCTGTAGACAGCATTCAAGTGCAGAGCCTGCAGCAGAGTTTTTCGCTGGAGCGGACATTCATCACCTCTCCTAGAAGGAATCAAGGAGAAAACGTCGAAAACAGTAGGCAGATATCAGGCTAGTATGGAGAAGTATGCTGTTCTTCAGCAGGATTCATCATACAGGGATTTGCCAGCTGCTTTCTTTTTTTTATTTGCCTTGAGGGGACGCAGGTTTCCAATTATGTTAACGGGAGTGAATACCATGGTTAATGATGATCGGAAAAGGGCTTTGGATACAGCGATTAACCAGATCGAAAAGCAGTTTGGTAAAGGCTCGATCATGAAGTTGGGTGAAGCTGCCTCAAAAACGAATATCGAAGTGATCCCTACTGGGTCGCTCGGCCTTGATATAGCGCTTGGCATCGGGGGAATCCCCCGGGGCAGGGTTATTGAAATCTATGGGCCTGAAAGCTCTGGGAAGACCACTCTCGCTTTGCACATCATGGCAGAAGCCCAAAAGATGGGTGGAGTGGCAGCCATGATTGATGCCGAGCATGCCCTCGATCCGGTGTATGCCAGAAAACTGGGCGTTGATATTGACAATCTTCTCATTTCTCAGCCAGACCACGCAGAACAAGCGCTGGAGATCGCAGAACATCTGGTACGGAGCGGCGCGGTGGACGTGATCGTCATCGATTCGGTGGCAGCCCTGGTGCCTAGAGCAGAGATAGAAGGGGAGATGGGCGATGCCCACGTCGGCCTTCAAGCCCGCTTGATGTCACAAGCCTTGCGGAAACTTACCGGAGCAATCAGCAAGTCCAACTCCACAGTTGTTTTCACCAATCAGCTTCGGGAAAAAGTGGGAATCATGTTTGGCAATCCTGAGACAACTCCGGGAGGAAGGGCACTCAAGTTTTATGCATCGATCAGGCTGGATATCCGCCGGGTCGAAATGATTAAGCAAAGCAATGAGCTTGTGGGGAACCGCACAAAAGTCAGGGTGCTGAAAAACAAGGTTGCTCCTCCGTTCAAAGAGGCTGAATTCGACATTATGTATGGGGAGGGAATATCATACGTCGGTGATGTCTTAGATTTGGCCGCCGGTATCGACATCATCAGCAAAAGCGGTGCCTGGTACTCATATGGGGATATGCGGATTGGCCAGGGCAGGGAGAATGCAAAAGAGTTCCTTAAGCAAAACCCGGAGCTGTGCCAGGAGATCGAGACTAAGGTAAGGGCACATTTCGGGCTGCTCCCGGCGGAGAGACAAGCAGATGAGCAGCAACCCACCAAAACAGACAAAGCCCGGAACTAAAGCCAAAATCAGCTGTCGAGATCGGGCATTAAGATTGTTGGCATCCCGGAACTACACCGCAAAAGAGCTTAAAGAACGTCTTGTTCGCGAGGACTATCCGGCCCGGGAGGTTGAATGGGCGATCCGGTGGCTGATTGAAATCGGATATGTGAACGATCGGCTTACAGCTGAGCTGTTTGTTGACTATCGCAACCGGTTTCGGCCGACCGGAGTTCGTGGTTTGCGGTTCGAACTGGAGCAAAAAGGTGTGGATCCCGAAACGATTGATGCAGTAATCAATTCCCCAAGCCAGGATTATGCTTTGGCTTATGATCTAGCCAAAGCGAGATTGGCAAAACTGCAGCATTTGCCGGTTCACCGTCAATATCAGCGCATTGGCGGTTTATTGGAGCGGCGCGGGTTTAGCTGGGATGTTATCACCAGGGTGCTTGAGGCCTTGTTTAATTCCTTACTTGACACTGATTTGGAAAAGGTCTAAAATAAAACAGAGGTTCCGATTTTCCAAATGAGGTCTGAAGCTATTGAAGGCCGAGTTTTGTGCTCGGCTTTATCTAGTCATGCCACTAATAGGAGGTGAACGATATAGAAACGTTCGCAGAAATTGTCAAGTATGTTATCATTGCGTGTATTGCAGGTGCAATTGGATATTTGGTCCGCAAGACCATTGCTGAAGCGAAAATCTCGTCGGCGGAAGCTGAAGCCAAACGGATCATCAGTGAAGCTCAAAAAGAGGCTGAAACCAAAAAAAGAGAGACATTAGTAGAAGCTAAAGACGAAATCTATAAGATGCGCAGCGAAGTTGAGCGTGAAAGCCGGGACAGAAGAAGCGAACTGCAGCAGTTGGAACGGCGCTTGCTGCAAAAAGAAGAAAGCCTTGATCGCAAGAGTGAGATGCTGGAACGCAGAGAAGAAAGCATGAACCAGAGCAGGAAAGAGGTTGAGAGGTTACGCCAGGAAGTAACTGACATGCTGCAAAAACAACGGGTTGAATTAGAGCGTCTCTCGGGCCTTACTGCTGAAGAGGCGAAGGCAATCATACTCAAGCAGGTAGAAGATGATGTAAAACATGAAACAGCCATGATGATCAAAGAAATAGAGGCACAGGCAAAAGAAGAGGCAGAGAAACGTGCCCGGAACATTATTTCTTTAGCCATCCAGAGAACCGCTGCCGATCATGTTGCAGAAGCCACCGTTTCAGTAGTCGCTCTGCCAAACGATGAAATGAAGGGCAGGATAATTGGGCGCGAAGGCCGCAATATCAGGGCTTTGGAAACACTTACGGGTATTGATCTGATCATCGATGACACTCCGGAAGCAGTGATTCTATCCGGTTTTGACCCGGTTCGCAGGGAAATTGCCCGGATTGCACTGGAGAAGTTGATTGCCGATGGACGGATTCACCCGGCCAGGATCGAGGAAATGGTGGAGAAAGCCCGCAAAGAAGTGGATGCAGCCATTCGCGACGCAGGGGAACAGGCGACTTTCGATGCAGATGTCCATGGGCTCCATCTCGAATTGGTCAAGCTTTTGGGCAGGTTGAGGTTCAGGACCAGTTACGGCCAGAATGTCCTGAAGCATTCTGTGGAAGTGGCTCACCTGGCAGGGCTTATGGCTGTAGAATTGGGTGCTGATGCAAGGATTGCCAGGCGTGCCGGATTGCTGCACGACATTGGCAAGGCGGTAGATCATGAGGTAGAAGGAACCCATATTGAGATAGGCATGGAACATTTGAGAAAATACAAAGAGCATGACGATGTAATCCATGCCATGGCCTGCCATCATGGCGATTTTGAGCCTCAGACAGTGGAGGCGGTCCTGGTTGCTGCAGCGGATGCAATTTCCGCAGCCAGGCCAGGTGCCCGGCGGGAGAGCCTGGAGACATATATCAAGAGGCTGCAAAAGCTTGAGGAGCTAGCCAACAGCTTTGAAGGAGTCGACAAATCATATGCGATTCAGGCAGGGCGCGAGATTAGGATTATGGTCAAACCTGATCGCATCGATGACTACACCTGCACGAAAATGGCTCGTGATATTGTCAAACGCATTGAGTCCGAACTCGAATATCCAGGACAGATCAAGGTCACAGTAATCCGTGAAACAAGAGCTGTTGAATACGCAAAATAAAGCCAGGTGCATCGGCCTGGCTTTATTTATCATTCCGTGGTTAGGTTTGATACAGGACTGAGGATAAGGAAAGGGACAAATAGAAGTGAAAACAATCGAGGACAGCAGTTTACCGCATGTCAAGTTGATTATCGGGCTGTTGTTGTATTTTGATCAAGTGGGGCAAATTAAATACGAACCCGCAACCAGACAGATTAGATTGGCGATCTTTGTCAGGAAAATTACCGACACAGAATTTGCGAGGATTCGCGAATTGATTGATGCTCATTTAAAGGTCCACGATTTGATCGCAGCCAAGAACAGTCTGGTTATGATTGAGTTGATTCACAACGGCCCGATGGACCAGATTGTGATCGAAAGGGATTTGGACCAGTTTTTAAGAAAGGATTTGACGATCATAATCGAATTAATCAATCAGGCGCTTCCTCGAGACGCGATCATCGACAACGAGCTGTTGGATTGGCCCCAAATGATTTATCCTGATGAATTGGACGACTTGATTGCTGATGCAATGACAGACAGTACCAGGCAGGGACTGACCGGGTTTTGGCACCAAGGCCGGTTGACCGTATATCCAACAACAGAGCTGGAGCAATAATGAAACAAAGGAGGATCTGCTTGAGAGTATTGCTGCTGGGAGACATTTGCGGCCGTCCCGGCCGTGATATCGTGAAAGAGATGCTGCCTGTAATTCGTCAGGAGTACAATCCCGATTTGGTGATCGCCAATGGAGAAAATGCTGCCGGCGGCTTCGGCCTGACTGAGAAAGTTGCGGAAGAGCTGTTCGGCCTCGGTATTGACGTGCTGACAAGCGGCAATCATATCTGGGACAAGAAGGAGATTTACCCCTATCTTGATTTGACGCCGCGTCTTTTACGCCCGGCAAACCATCCTTCCGGTGTTCCCGGGCACTCCATCTATTATGCGCAGGTTGGAGCCAGAGAGGTGGCGGTTATTAACCTGATCGGCCGAGTGTTCATGGGGGGTTTTGATTGCCCGTTCCGCAAGATCGATCAACTGTTGACAGAAACCGCGGCACATACCTCAACTATCATCGTGGATTTCCACGGGGAAGCGACATCCGAAAAGCAAGCTTTTGGCTGGTATGTAGCGGGCAGGGTTAGTGTGGTGGCGGGGACCCACACCCATGTCCCTACTGCCGATGAACGAATATTGCCCGGCGGTACCGCGTATGTTACTGATTTGGGGATGTGTGGATCAATGGACGGCATTTTGGGCATGCAGCGGGAACCAATTATTAACAAGTTTCTGACCCAGCTGCCTGCCAGGTTTGCAGTGGCCAAGGGAAACCGGCAGCTGTGCGGAGTTATTACAGATATCGATATTACTGGCAAGGCTCAGAAAATTGTCCGAATTTATTACGAGAAAAAAATTGTGTAAAAAGAGGAATTTTGGCTTGGAGGCTTAATATATATATATATACGGCGGAACTAACAGAATCGAACGAGATTTGCAAAAGGGAGGTCACTTACGCATGGAAGTATTAAAGGTTTCAGCAAAATCCAGCCCAAATTCAGTTGCAGGAGCTTTGGCAGGAGTTTTGCGTGAGCGCGGTAGAGCGGAGATTCAATCAATTGGCGCAGGTGCGTTAAATCAGGCGGTCAAGGCTGTGGCTATTGCACGAGGGTTTGTGGCCCCGAGCGGCATTGATCTGATCTGCATTCCGGCATTTACGGACATCATTATTGATGATGAAGAGAGGACTGCAATTAAACTAATTGTAGAGCCTCGGTAGGGCATTTCTGTTTCCTTGAAGCCTGTTTGCATAGTGCAAACAGGCTTTCACTTTACAGAGGTGTTGTTATGTATATTTTTGATGCGCATGTGGATACGCTGGCAATTTTGGCAGAGACCGGGGTTTGTGATCTGGGAACCCTTGCCGGTGCCCATGTAACCTTGCCCAAAATGCAAAGGGCTGGGATTGGCGCTCAGATTTTTGCCATTTGCGTGCCAAGAAAATACGTTCCAGGCATGGCACTGCATATTGCGTTGAAAATGGTTGACATTTTTTGGCGAAATATGGATCGATATTCAGCTCAGCTAAAGCCAGCCTTATCCAAGAAAGATTTCCAGCTGCAGGTTCAAGGGCAGCAGCCCATCCGGTGCTTGCTGTCGATTGAGGGCGGAGAGCCGCTTGCGGGGAGTTTGGCAAATTTGCGCATCCTGTTTCGGTTAGGAGTACGGGCCATGACCCTCACGTGGAATCACCGCAACGCATTGGGTGACGGAGTGGCGGAAGGAGAGCGGGCGTCGGGCTTAACCGAGTTTGGCTACGAGGTTGTTGCGGAAATGAACCGGCTTGGGATGATTGTTGATGTTTCGCATCTGGCCGAACCAAGTTTTTGGGAGGTCTTGGAAGTCAGCCGCAAACCGGTTATTGCATCACATTCCAACGCTTATGCCCTCTGCGGGCACCGCCGCAATCTCACGGATCAACAGATCAGAGCCATAGCCGATCGGGGAGGAGTAATAGGTGTCAATTTCTGTCCGCGCTTTGTGGTGGAGAACCCCAATAACTGCACGATTGAACAGGTGGTTGATCATATCATTTATCTGTATCAGACAGGGGGCAGCGATGCAGTAGCCTTAGGCTCGGATTTCGACGGTATCGCAAGCACACCGACGGGCTTGGAGGATGTGGAAAAAATACCCAGTTTGATCCCAGCGTTGGAAAAACGGGGCCTGTCCACAGCTGTAATTGAGAAAATCATGGGGTTGAACCTGTTGCGAGTGGCTGGCGAAACCCTGCCTGAAGAGAGCTCATAGAAGAGCTCTTTTTTAGTTATACTACTAGCAGTCTTAGTTCTAGCGGAGGTGGATGATCCATGGCTGTGATCAAAGTTATTGAACTTGTGGGCCAATCAAAAAGAGGCTGGCAAGCTGCGGTGCAGGCTGCGGTTGAGGAAGCGGCCAAAACAATCAGGCACATTACTGGAGTCGAAGTGCTTAACTGGACCGGCAATGTGGCAAATGGCGAAATTGTGGAATACAAAGCAAACGTGAAGCTGGTCTTTCGCGTAGAATCAGAGGATGAATAGCATAGACTGGGATATCAGGCTTGGTTTGTGGCAATACTAAAAGGGACAAACATGAAACGAGGTGATGTAATGGATTGGCTAGGTGCTGTCGTCCGTTTTGTTGTTTCAGCACTAGTGCTGATGGCGGTAGGTTTCATCCTCCCCGGATTCAGCATGATGGGGTTTTGGAACGCGCTGCTGGCAGCAGTAGTGATCGCCGCTGTTGGTTGGGTGATTGAAGCAACTCTGGGGAAAAGTGTTTCGCCTTACAGTCGTGGGATAGTCGGGTTTTTAGTTTCAGCGATTGTAATTTGGACCGTCCAATTCATAGTGCCGGAAATGGAAGTGACACTGCTGGGAGCGCTTCTGGCAGCCTTTGTGATAGGTATAATCGACATGTTCGTGCCGACAACCGTCCGATAAGAAAAGCGCCGCACAAAAAGGCGCTTTTTACAAATGCAGAGTCAAGGAGTTATTCTGATGGCAGCAGCAGTTGACAAGCATCTGGAGAAAAACCTGGATTTAATCAAAAAAGAGCTTGGAGTAGGAATCACCTTTGATGTGCTAATTAGAGAGATCTGCATCGGCGGGCGCGATGCAGCTTTAGTTTTCATTGACGGTTTCATTAAAGACCGGGAAACAGTGGCCATCATGCGGACACTGATGCAGATTCCCAAAGATGAACTGGGAGTAAACGGTTTGGAGAAGATCACCAAGCTTTACTTGCCGTATTTTGAGGTTGAGATCTTAAGTGATCTGAAAGAGGCCATCAGCCAACTGCTGGCCGGGCCGCTGCTTTTGTTGATTGATGGAATCACAAGTGCCATTGTCATCGATGTGCGGGAATATCCTGTCCGCAGTATAGAAGAACCTGATCTTGAACGGGTAACCCGTGGGTCCCGGGAAGGGTTTGTGGAAACAGCACTGTTTAACACCAATCTGGTCCGCCGCAGGATTAGAGACCCGAAACTGCGCTTTGAAGCACTTCAAGTTGGCCAACGATCAAAAACGGATGTTTTCGTAGGTTACATTGAGGATATTGCCGATGCTAGCCTGGTTGCGGAAGTAAAGCAGAGGATTTCCCGGATCAACCGTGATGCGCTGCCGATGGGGGGTAAGAACCTGGAAGAATACATTTTGGGAACCTCATTCAACCCACTGCCGGTGACGCGCTATACAGAGCGGCCTGATGTGGCGGTAGCCCACATGCTTGAAGGGCACGTGTGCATTTTTGTCGATACATCCCCCTTTGCCATGATTGTACCGGTCACCGCCTGGCACTTTACCCAGCATGCGGAAGAGTATTTCCAAAACCCTCCGGTTGGCACCTATCTGCGTTGGGTCCGGACTGTGGGCATTGTCCTTTCGATGCTTATAATTCCAATCTGGTATGCCTTGGTGCACACACCCAACTTACCTTCATGGCTCGGCTGGCTCGGGCCTAAAGAGCAGAGTGTAGTACCGATTTGGGTTCAGTTTATTTTTCTTGAATTAGGATTGGATTTGATCCGGATGGCTCTGGTGCACACCCCAAGCGCTCTGGCAACATCGCTGGGTATTGTTGGTGCAATACTACTGGGTGATCTGGCAGTGTCAGTGGGTATCGTTATTCCCGAAACAATACTCTACATAGCCATTGTGGCCATTGGCACCTTTGGGACTCCTAGCCTGGAGTTTGCCTTGGCTTTGCGTTTATTCCGCTTTTTCATCCTGATCAGTACGTTCCTGTTCAACTGGATCGGGCTGGGCGCCAGTCTTTTGATTTGTTTCCTCATTTTTGGCCTGACGAAATCGTTCGGGCTGCCCTATTTATGGCCGTTGATTCCTTTCAACGGACCTGCCCTGCTGCGAATCGTCTTTCGTTATCCTATTCCCAACATCACCATGCGGCCCAAAGCCATAGCAGGTAAAAGAGACCGGCAAACTCGAGGCAGGTAGAGTGGAGGTGTCCGGATGAGAATCGGAATTCCCAGGGCACTGTATTATTACAGGTACCATCCGCTGTGGCACGAATTCTTCAGCTCATTAGGTTTGGAGGTTGTAGTTTCCGATGAAACGACCAGGGCAATCATGGACTGCGGAGTTAAAGCAGCTGCTGACGGCATCTGTTTGCCGGTAAAGGTCTATCTTGGCCATGTCCACAATCTGGTGGAAAAAGGGGTGGATTGCCTATTCATCCCTTACATCATCAGTGTCGAGACAAAAGCATACATCTGCCCCAAATTCATGGGACTGCCAGATATCGTCCGCAACTGTATAAATGACTTGCCACCCCTGTTATCGCCAACTATTGACGGGCGCAAAGGCGTCAGAAGAATTATGAAGGCTTATCTGAAGCTGGGATGCAGTCTAGCCCCGGTTGACAAGGTTTTCCACGCTTGCAGACGGGCGTTTGCTAATCAGTCCCGCTGCGAACAGCAGTTGATTCAACCAGAAAATCAACTGCAGCACAACATGGGCGGCATGGTTGTCGCCGTACTCGGCCACGAGTATTTGCTGCATGACGATTTTCTGTCCATGGGCATTGTCAAACGGTTGAGGAGGGCAGGCTGCCGGGTTGTAACAGCAGAACAAATCGATCCAAACATAATCGCAGTGAACCATCAATTCCTTAAGAAGAGCATGTATTGGACCTCCGGCAAACGAATTCTGGGGGCTGCAAACCACTTGTTAGCCAAGGTGGATGGGATCGTTTCGGTGATGTCCTTCGCCTGCGGCACCGATTCCATAACCACCGATTTGGTGGACCGGTACTGCCATCGCAACCAGAAACCACATTTGGTGATCAGCCTGGATGAACATACTGGGCAAACAGGGGTGTTAACAAGAATCGAGGCATTTTTGGATCTGCTGCAGAGGGGGAAACAGCATGAAAATCACCTGTCCCCATATGGGAAACCTTTATTTAGCCATTGAAGCTCTGCTGGGTGATCTGGGACATGACCTAATCATACCGCCGCCCAGCAGCAAGAAGACGCTGACGTTGGGTACCAAATACAGCCCGGAAACAATCTGCCTCCCGCTTAAAATCGGTATCGGCAATTTTTTGGAAGGCATTGAGCTGGGCGCAGACACCGGCTTGATGGTTGGCGGCGGAGGCCCCTGCCGGCTGGGCTACTATGCTGCACTGCAGCAAGAGATTTTGCAGGATTTGGGTAAAGAAATCAGGTTCATTGTCCTGGACCACCCCAGAGAAGATTTTACCAGATTCAAGGCTCAGGTTATCCCTTTAGTCAAAGCGGGCGGAGTAAGGGCGCTGGCCAGAGGATTGGTTTTGGCGTGGGAAAAAATTGTGGCCATTGAAAAATTGGAGCACATGGCCCATTATGTCAGGCCAAGAGAGAGTAAGCCAAAGGAAACCACCAAGGCCTTAAAGGGGGCTTTACAGAGATTGCGCCGTACCAATACTGTAAGGGGTATTCGCCGGCTGTGCCGGGACGAACTGGAACATCTGCGTGATTTGATTGATCCAAATGTTCCTCAGCCCCTTAGGGTGGGGATTGTGGGAGAGATTTACACAATCCTGGAACCTTTCGCCAATCTTGATTTGGAGGAAAGACTGGGATATTTAGGTGTGGAGGTATTGCGGACCGTGAGTTTGGTGCAGTGGTTGATGGACAACTTGATTCTATCCTCGTTGAGATTGTACAGCAATCGGAGGCTGTTGGACTACGCCAAAGGGTATCTCCACGCTGCGGTAGGCGGCCACGGCCTGGAATCGGTAGCCCGGACGGTGGCATTGGCACGCCAGAGCTGTGATGGGATTATTCATATTTTACCTTTCACCTGTATGCCGGAAATAGTTGCCCAGTGTATCCTGCCCAACGTGAGCCGCGATTACCGGATCCCGTTATTATCACTGGTGGTGGATGAGCACACCGGGGAAACGGGGTTTCAAACAAGGCTGGAAGCATTCACTGATCTGCTGCGAAGGCGCGTTCAAGGAGGGTTGGAACATGAAGTGTCAGCCTGTCTATCTCGGAGTTGATCTGGGATCAGTCAGTACCAACCTGGTGCTTTTGAATGCAGAGCGGTTGGATGTTGTGGAAAAAGTATACCTTCGCACGCAAGGCCAACCAATTCGTACTCTGCAGAAGGCTGTTGAAGAAATTGCCAGGCGAGGCATATGGCGGATTGTGGGAGTGGGTACTACCGGTAGCGCCCGGCAGTTGGCCGGTGTGATTTTAGGAGCCGATGTGGTAAAAAACGAGATCACTGCGCATACGATCGCCGCTTTGTATGTAAATAAGGATGTGCAGACGGTTATTGAAATCGGCGGACAGGACTCGAAGATAATCATCATAAGAGATGGAGTGGCCAGTGATTTTGCAATGAACACAGTTTGTGCTGCCGGTACGGGCTCGTTTCTGGATCAGCAGGCATCGCGCCTTGGCATTCCGATCCAGGATTTTGGTGGAACGGCCCTGCAAAGCCGCAACCCCGTGAGAATTGCCGGCAGGTGCACTGTTTTCGCCGAGTCAGATATGATTCACAAGCAGCAGTTGGGCCACAGTCTGCCTGATATTCTCGCGGGGCTTTGTGATGCCATGGTCCGCAATTACCTGAACAATGTCGGCAAAGGCAAGGAGATTCGTGAGATAATCATGTTTCAGGGAGGAGTAGCGGCGAACAAAGGGATGCGCAAAGCTTTTGAAGCTGCGCTGAATGCAGAGGTAACAGTTCCGGAACATTATGACGTAATGGGGGCGATTGGCGCTGCCCTTTTGGCCTCAGAATGGGCCGACAGCGGCAGGCCAACACGATTCCACGGCTTTGAAATCACCAACAGTGTCTATCAAAACCACAGCCGGGAGTGCCAAGACTGCCCCAACTGCTGTGAGCTTGTGGATATTGTCAAAGATGGGCAGATCATAACCAGCTGGGGAGCCCGCTGCGGCAAGACCGACTTAAACCGGGAGCTGGAATTGCTGGATGTCATCGTCTAGAAAGGCCGTGTTAAGCCCATAGTGTAAAGTAGTTGTAGGATAAAACTAAACAAGAGATCGTCCTTTTGGTAAAATAGAATCGCTGAAATCCTAACCAAAGGAGTGATCTCTTGTGATTAATATTTTACAACAAATCGTTG